>CAZXIR010000082.1:0-9394 GCA_964640845.1 uncultured Syntrophomonas sp. | reverse complement strand
CCTGGTAAGGCGCATCAGGTGCTGGCAGATATGGAGAAAAAGGGACGGGTACATGGTATCGTTACTCAGAATATTGACGGCCTGCACGAAAAGGCAGGGAGCCGGAAAGTTATTGCTATTCATGGTAGGGCTGATCGTTACATATGTCAAAATCGTGGCTGCCAGGGAGTTTATGATGGTGAATACGTCAAGAGTTGTGAGGAGATAGTTCCGCGCTGCAAAAAGTGCGGCAGTGTTTTGAAGCCTGATGTAGTGCTGTTTGGGGAGAATATCAAGAATTATGCAGAAGCCCGGGATATGATACTGGGAGCCCAGGTTTTAATAGTTATAGGTTCCTCGTTAACCGTATATCCTCTGGCTGGGTTTGTTAAGGAGTTTTCAACTTTTTATCAGGATTTGATCATTATTAATAAAGGGCGTACCCAGCTGGATCATGCTGCTCTGGTAAAAATTGACGGAGGTCATACAGGAGATACGTTGGAAGAGATAAATCGTCAACTGGATCTTAGGGGATGCTAATCTAGAGGCCGAGCTAATATACACTCGGCCTCTAGATTTGGTTGGCTTATTTCATTTTATTTGCCATATGACTTATCATCATATTCTGGTTACGATTCTCCATAATAATCGCCTGTTCCAGTCCTGCGCAGTCTATGTTTTGATTTAAAGCTTCTTTAGTTAACCACATGGCCAGAGGATCTTTTTTGGCAATAACAGTTGCTAATTCCATGGCGGTATTCATTAATTCTTCTCGAGCCACACAGCGGGATGCAAACCCTAGTGCCATGGCTTCTTCCGCATTCATCCAATTACCGGTGAACAGGTATTCGTAAGCCCGGCCAGTACCAATCATGCGGGGCAGAAAGTAACTACTTCCCATATCAGCTCCAGCCAAGCCTACATTAACATAAGCAGCAGAAAAACGTGCCTCTGGAGATATGATTCTAATGTCAGAAGCAATTGAGAAACTGAAACCTGCTCCAGCGGCTGCTCCATGTATTAAGCATATTATTGGCTGTGGGATTTTTCGCATGTTGATCTGGAGTTCTCCGATAGGGGTCTGCAGGTCATACATGGATGGAACGTCCTTCATCAATTTTGGGGTGATAATATCCTGTACTTCCATACCACCACAAAAACCCTTCTCACCTGCACCTTTTAATATCACTACCCGGGTTTCCCGATCTCGCTTAAGATTTAGCCACAGGTCATTCAATTCATTCATCATAGTCATGTTCATGGCATTCAGCTTTTCGGGTCTGTTTAAAGTAACGATCATGATGCCATTTTCCTGTTGTTCTATTGACAGTGTAGTATAGTTATAACCCATTAACATTACCCCCTCCAAATTTTGGCTTAGTTTTAAGCTTATCTATTCTTTCTGACCATTGACTTAATTTCCCTGCTTAATAGATGAGAGTTTTGCATAATTCAACAACCCAGCTTGATAATTCTGAGCGCAGCGAAGAATCTTTTAGATCCTTCGGCGTTGCCTCAGGATGACATTACTGAAGTACTTGGCTAATAATAGGAAAAAATTAATTATGCAAAATCCTCAGATAGGTGAACAGTTTTATTTTTTGTATATATTGTAGTAACCGGGTAAGAGTAAAGGCAGTAATGGAGCGTGATAATAAACCAAAAAAAATGGTTCACTTTATAGTAGTGAACCATTTAAGTAGAGAAGCAACAATTAGTCCATCGGTCCGCCTTCCCAGTATTGTCTGACTTTTCGTAAGCCATAGGCTCCAAAATAAAGTCCATTGACAAATGCCAGAGGGATGGCCATGGCTCCAAAGACATGGATTTTCTGTTTGAGATCTTCCTTACCGTCTGTTGTTCTGTATCTGGTCAACTGTATCCCTCCTTTATTCTATTTTTAACAGTTAGGAGAGAATTATTGCAGGATATAATTATCATTTTTTGTTAGCAACGGTAGGAATGACTTTGTAAAACAATAGATACAAGAGAGTTCCGCCAATTAAGAGTATGAAGAATAGGCTTAATAATTTAATAAACATAAGCTATCACCCGTATTAATTTTCTATTTATTTTTTACTAAAACTCGCTTTTTAATACATTGAACCTGGGATTAGTTGCTATATCAAATGCAAAATGATACATTACAAGTAAATCAATTCACTATTATGGGAGATTTCTATGAAAAAACCAAAAAACTACTTCCCCAGGCCGGTGCTTAAGAGTTTTGTCGATGATATTAAAAAATTAGTAGGTACCAACGAAGGCCGGATGATTATATTGGAAATGATGGAAGATATTCCATATGAACTGAGACCGGGTTTAATACAAAATCTGAGTTCTTTTTATGATGCCCAATTGGTTGGATTCTTTTACCTCTTAAAATTGGAGTATGGCCGAGAATTTGAACTAGTATGCAATCGGGTTTTGGAAAAGTATAGTATGGCTGGAATTGATACTACTCCACCTCAGATTTTTGCTGGGGTGTTTCGAGGTGCCTACGCTAGTCTGACCCGGCACAGCGGACGTATTGCTATAGATGTTGCCTGGTCTACCGGAAACAGTAGAGTTCAGGCGGAATGCTTCTATTTGACTTTTAACCCTGATGGTATCCATAGCTTTTTCCTGATAGAAGAAATGAATGAGGAGCGCTATGAGACAGATCGTAAATTCTTAAAAGATATGGTGGCCTTGAGCTTTGAGGAAGTATGTTTCCTGGTATCCCGGGCGTTTGATTATAATATTCGGCATATGAGCAAGCCTGCACCAGGACGTTTTTTATATAACAAATATCTTAACCAGACCGGCAAATTTTCCAATGTCTGGCAAAAAACACTTATCAATAAATTATCTGTCAGATTAACTCCCAGGCAGATAGTAAACAGCCTCTTTCATGCCATTAAAAATCAGGATATTGATTATGTATACGCGCTCCTGCCGGTAAACGGTTATTATGAGAAAGGCGGCTTTGATTCAACCATACTGTTGCAGGGAAACATGTTGGTTGAAGGTGGGGTCAGTGATGCTCATGGAACCCATGATTATGTTGGCATTAAGGCATATGCCATATCTTTGGAGGAACGGCAGTTGCTTCGGCATGAATATGAAATTAAACTAGCTAGAAATGAAGATCGATCGTGGTATATAGAATATTTGTTAAATACTGTCACGGAAAAGGTAAAACCAAATGCGTCTATAAATCCCTTTGACAAGGAGATATTCTGTAGAGTATATGAAATTATCAATCTGGATTTGCTCTTCGACATAATTGACAAAGTTGACGATATAAGGGAAGTTAAAGAACTGCCTTATGGGATGCATATGCGAATTACCTGCAGTGAAGAAGATTTTACCATGCCTGTTTCAATTCTGAGCGATGTTATAGCAGATTTAGTAATCAATGGGGAAGAATTTGTGGTTATGAGCCGGGATTACCATGCTATATTGGATTTCGACAATATACTTACCCAGGGTATAAACTATCCTGTTGTTAAGATGGGTGAATATGAAGTGAACGTATTGACTGCATTTAAATATCTGGGAGGACAGTATTTGAGGTTTGAAGATATTCTGCTGCAAGATGAAGGCGATAGCATTTTTGAGGATGGCATGCGCTTCATCAGTACCCGTTATTTACTAAAAGACCGGGAGACAGTTATTAAACAGATAGATTCCATGGAAAACATCGCTTATCGTTTCAAAGATGACTACGATGTATTCTATCAACTGGAGGGGGATGATGATGAGGGCCGGTTTTTGGCTGAGTATATGGTGGGCATGAATTGGATTACCTTATCTACCTTTGGGGATCGCGATATGAACCGAGCCAGGAAAATTTTTGAGGATAAGATGTTTGAGTTTTTGGAATTTGATGGCTTGGAAGTTCGAAAAGAGGGTATATTTGATATCCTAACCTCGGGTTTAAAAAAAGAATATCCGGATCTGGAGAAGTTCCTTAAGGATATATACTTGAATAAATGGTTTAACTCCCGACTGCCTACTCTGCATGGCATGAGTCCTAGTGAGGCTTGTCAGACTGAGGAGGGAACCCGCTTGTTATGGGCTATGCTCAAGAGAATTAAAGAAAAAAATAAAACTAACTACCTTACTGGCAGTTCAGCTTGTGTACAATTGCATGAATATGTTAGAAAGTTGGAGCAAAAAAAACGAAAAAACATTTAAACGCTATTGACAGTAACCTATGGTTTAAATATACTCTATAGATAACCATATAAATTAAGGGCATTGACAGGAACCGACATGTGGAATCACTTGATAACAGAGAACCGGAAGGGCTGAGATCCGGAATCAATATTTCATGTGGTGCTCATCCTCGAGCCGCTATCTGAAAGGCATTATCGCCTAGTAGGTGCTGCCGGACGAAAAAAGTTCGTTAAAAAGTAGGCATATGGTATTTATGTGCATCATAAGAGGTTGTGTTTTTACACGACAACCAGGGTGGTACCGCGGGATATCCCTCTCGTCCCTGAAATTGGGCGAGAGGGTTTTTTATACATTTTTTTAAATAACAATTCTCATTTTGTGTCATATGAAAGGAGAGAAACCAGTGAAAAGCGATATCGCAAAAAAGGGATTGGAAAAGGCCCCCCACCGTTCATTATTTAAGGCCCTTGGTTTGACTGAGGAAGAAATATCCAGGCCGTTAATCGGAGTAGTAAACTCTAAAAATGATATTGTTCCAGGACATATTAATCTGGACAAAATTGCTGATGCCGTTAAAACGGGAATCAGCATGGCTGGAGGGACGCCTATTGAATTTCATACCATAGGGGTTTGCGACGGTATAGCTATGAATCATATCGGTATGAAATATTCCCTGGGCAGCCGCGAGTTAATAGCTGACTCGGTGGAAATCATGGCCACGGCCCATGCTTTTGATGCGCTGGTTTTTATTACCAATTGTGATAAGATTATACCAGGTATGCTTATGGCAGCTGCCCGAATTAACATACCTTCTATATTCATCAGTGGTGGACCAATGTTGGCTGGAACTGTTAATGGAAGAAAGCTTAGCTTGACTCAGGTATTTGAAGGGGTAGGCATGTCATCTGCCGGACATATGACTATGGAAGAACTGGCTTATCTTGAAGATCATGCCTGTCCCACCTGTGGATCGTGTTCAGGTATGTTTACCGCCAATTCCATGAACTGCCTGACCGAGGCTTTGGGAATGGGTCTGCCTGGCAATGGTACTATACCTGCTGTATATTCTGAAAGAATTCGTTTGGCCAAAACAGCCGGTATGAAGATTATGGAACTGTTGGAAAAGGATATTCGTCCTTTGGATATAATGACTCAGAATGCTTTCCTTAATGCTATACACATAGATATGGCCATTGGATGTTCAACCAATTCCGTTTTGCACCTGCTGGCTATTGCCAGCGAAGCTGGAGTACAGGTTGATTTAAACCTATTTAACAAAATAAGTGCTGAAACTCCCAATCTTTGTCGCTTGAGTCCGGCGGGACCTCATCACATGGAGGATTTGTATCGGGCCGGTGGAGTGCAGGCTCTTTATAATGAGTTGAATAAAAAGGGTCTGGTAATACCAGACTGTATTACGGTTACGGGTAAGACGGTAGGAGAGAATATTGCCAATAGGCCGATACTGGACTACGAAATAATTAGGCCTATAGATACTCCGTATAGTGATACCGGAGGTCTGGCTATGCTGTTTGGCAATATAGCCAGTGAAGGTGGAGTAGTAAAGCGGAGCGCGGTTGCCGAAGAAATGATGCAGCACCAAGGCCCGGCCCGGGTTTTTGATTCCGAAGAAGAGGCCGTTGAAGCTATACTGGCCAAACGTATTAATCCTGGAGATGTTATAGTGATACGCTATGAAGGTCCCCGGGGGGGACCAGGTATGAGGGAAATGCTGACTCCAACATCTACCATAGCTGGTATGGGACTGGATAAGGAAGTTGCTCTTATTACCGATGGACGTTTTTCTGGTGCTACCAGGGGAGCTTCCATTGGCCATGTCTCTCCGGAGGCTGCTGCCGGGGGGGTAATAGCCCTGGTAGAGGACGGGGATATAATACGAATAGACATACCGGCCCTACGACTAGACCTATTGGTCGATGATAAGATACTAGAAGAAAGAAGAAGCAGATGGCAGGAGCCCGAAGCTAAAATAAAGACCGGTTACATGAAACGATATGCTCAAATGGTACAATCAGCCAGCACCGGAGCAATCTTTAACAAATAAGTGAAAACCTAACCGGTTTAACATAGCGGGCCATGCCAGGCCCGCTATTATGCTTTCAAGTGGTATATACCGTAACTAACCAAACCAACTCAGGATTATCTGAGATAAAATAATTTTATCTAATAACTGGTTTTTAGTTTTTAATTGTATTATTAGCCCGAAATAAAATGGAGGTGATCGTGTGAAGTTGAAGGGAGCCGAGATTTTACTGCAGTGTTTAAAACAGGAAGGCGTTGACACCATTTTTGGGTATCCGGGAGGAGCAGTTTTACCTATTTATGATGCTTTATATAATTCGGATATCCGGCATATTTTGGTTCGTCATGAACAGGGAGCAGCTCATGCGGCTGATGCTTATGCCCGGGTAACCGGAAGAACTGGTGTATGTATGGCTACCTCAGGTCCAGGTGGTACCAATCTGGTTACCGGCATTGCCACCGCATATATGGATTCGATTCCTATGGTGTGTTTTACCGGGCAGGTAGCGAGTCCGTTGATTGGTAAGGATGCCTTTCAGGAAGCTGACATTACTGGTATTACCATGCCGATTACCAAACACAACTATGTGGTGGAAAGAACCGAAGATGTAGCCAGAATAGTAAAAGAAGCATTTTATATTGCTTCTACTAACCGGCCTGGTCCGGTAGTGGTGGATCTTCCCAAGGACCTGATGGAAAAGGAAATAGATTATGAACCTTATAATTTGGAAGTAAATCTTCGCGGTTATCGGGTTATGAAAGGATGCAATTATGGCCAGGTAGTATCCGCAGCAGAACTCATAAATAAAGCAGAAAGACCTGTTATCTATGCCGGTGGTGGAGTTATATCATCTGATGCTGCTGAAGAATTGAGAGAACTGGCTGAGAAGCGTAAAATACCGGTTACTACTACCCTCATGGGAATGAGTGCTTTTCCCAGTACTAATTATCTTTCCCTGGGTATGCTGGGAATGCATGGTACCCGTTATGCCAACTACGCCATCGGCGAATGTGATCTCTTGATTGCAGTAGGGGTTCGTTTTGATGACCGGGTTACGGGTAAAATAGCGGCGTTTGCACCCCATGCCAGCATTATTCACATCGATATCGATGCAGCTGAAATAGGTAAAAATGTTGATGTGCATATACCGATAGTAGGTCAGGTTAAGGAAGTATTACAGGCGATTAATAAGCGTACCGAAACAGTTGAAGAATATGGTGAATGGCACCAGATAATTGATCGCTGGAAAGCTGAATACCCATTGAGGTACGGTGCATCATGTGAGGGATGTATTATGCCTCAACATGTTATCGAAAAAATTTCTGAATTGACTCAGGGAGAGGCAATTATAACCACTGAAGTGGGACAGAATCAGATGTGGGCAGCCCATTATTACAAGTTTAAAAATCCTCGCTCCTTTTTGACCTCAGGAGGTCTAGGTACTATGGGATTTGGTCTTCCCGCTGCTATCGGCGCCAAGGTGGCCTGCCCGGATCGTCCGGTTATAGATATTGCTGGAGACGGCAGTATTCAAATGAACATTCAGGAACTGGGCACTGCGATAGCTTATAAAATTCCAGTTATCGTATGTATACTAAATAATCAGTATCTAGGGATGGTTCGTCAGTGGCAGAGTCTATTTTATGGAGGCAGGTTCTCCTATACCGATATAAGCAGTCAACCGGATTTTGTCAAACTGGCTGAAGCTTATGGAGCGGTTGGTATCAGGGTTAAAACCAACCAGGAAGTAGATGGAGCACTAAGAGAAGCATTACAAGTAACTGATCGACCGGTAGTGATTGACTTCTGGGTTGACCGTATGGCGGATGTGTACCCTATGGTAGCGCCGGGTGAATCTCTGCTGAATATGCTGGGGGAGGAATAATCATGAAAAAACATACTCTGGCAGTAACTGTTGAAAATAGGCCCGGTGTATTAACCAGGGTGGCCACCTTGTTTAGGAGAAGATGTTACAATATTGAAAGTCTGGCTGTGGGTGCGACAGAAAATCCCTCTGTGTCACGTATGACCATAGTTGTCAATGGTGATGATAAGATAATTGAGCAGGTAAGCAAACAGCTTTACAAACTGGTAGATGTTATTAAGGTAATTGATATTACTGAGGAGCGTCTGGTTGAACGTGAGTTAATACTAATAAAGGTAAAAGCAGACCCTAGTGTTAGATCGGAAATCGTTCAACTGGTAGAGATTTTCAGAGCCCGAATTGTGGATATTGGGAAGAATACTCTTATTATAGAAGCTACTGGGGATACCGGGAAAATGGAGGCTATTGAGGATTCTCTAAAGCCTTTTGGGATATTGGAACTGGTAAGAACCGGCAAGATTGCTATTGTTCGAGGACAAGGACATAATATTTAGGTAAAACCGGGCTAAAATCCCGTTATCTATTAAAAAATAAAATCAGGAGGATGATATTAATGGCTAAAATGTATTATGATGTGGATGCTAATCTAGATCTATTGAAAGGCAAAACTATAGCAGTAATGGGTTTCGGTTCCCAGGGTCATGCCCAGGCTCAGAACCTTAAGGAGAGTGGCGTGAAAGTAATCGTTGGAATCAGGAAACCAACTGATGAAGAAACCCAGAAGGAATGGGATAAGGTAATCGCAGCGGGTATTGAACCGATGACCGTTGCTGAAGCAGCTCAAGCGGCAGATATAATTCAGATATTGCTGCCGGATCAAACTCAGGCCCAGGTATATAAGGACGAAATCAAACCATATCTGCAGGAAGGCAATGCACTTGGTTTTTCTCATGGATTTAATATTCATTTTGGCCAGATTGTGCCTCCATCCTTTGTAGATGTTTTTATGGTAGCTCCTAAAAGCCCGGGACATCTGGTAAGACGCATGTATGAAAAAGGAGCTGGAGTTCCTGGTTTGATAGCAATTCAGCAAGACTTTAGCGGTAGAGCTAAGGATCTGTCCCTGGCTTATGCTTGTGGGATAGGCTGTACCAGGGCGGGAGTAATTGAGACTACCTTCTTGGAAGAAACTGAAACCGACCTCTTTGGGGAACAATGTGTACTCTGTGGCGGGGTAACCGAACTGGTTAAAGCCGGTTTTGAAACTCTGGTTGAGGCAGGATATCAGCCGGAAATAGCTTATTTTGAGTGCATGCATGAACTAAAACTGATTGTGGACCTCATGTATGAAGGCGGCATGGGTTATATGAGATATTCCATCA
>CAZXIR010000081.1:0-9439 GCA_964640845.1 uncultured Syntrophomonas sp. | reverse complement strand
CTATTCTACAATATTTCTTTCTTTGTGTCGATTACTTTGGCGCAGATTAGTATCACATCAGTATTAGATTGGCATGGCATAGCGAAGGATGGAATGGCCATATTTGCAGAAAACCGTGTGAAAATACATATTGTATTGGGCAACATTCATATCCGGGGAACCTTATTGCATCAACCCGAGATTTGGCATTTGAGACAAAGCATGCAGGAGAACCCTGTTCAAATTTTCCATTTGGCGTGGCTTGTGGGTTCAGCGTAAACGCATTTGGTAAAGATTCAATTAATGTTAAGGTTGATCCTCCAAGCTTTTGGAAAGCGAATGCTGCGGATGCTATTCAACTGACACTTCCTCCCTCAACTGCATGTACTTGGTGTTATGAAGAAATGTATAACGACGATGTTGAGACCCATGGTGAAACACGTCAGAAGTATAATTACATCAAACGAAAAAAAGGTGCTGAGGAGTATTTTGCTCAGTTCGAACCAGGCAAATCTTTGATATTCTACTATGCAGGTTATAGTAATCCATTTAGCGAAAATGAAGAGAATAATTATGTTATAGTAGGCATTTCACGCGTGAAAAAAATCGATGATATGTACTACTATGATAATGTTAAGCCTGATATCCAAAAAAAATACGCCGGCGGTTTTGTATGGCAAAAACCGATTACATCCACATATCCGAATGAAGGGTTTTGCATTCCATATTGGAAATACATGAACAACGAGGCTGTTCTGGAAAGAATCGTAATTAAGCCACTAAACCGATCACCATTTAAATATGGCAGTAGAGAAGTTGATAACGATGACGCAATCGAAGTAATTAACCAACTTCTGGCTACTGTCGATACTTTGATTGACATCCAGGATGATACAGAGAATTGGACAACGCGCAAAGCATGGCTTAATAGCGTTCTTAATGAATTATGGACTGAGCGTGGTCCATATCCGGGATTTCCATCTGTTCTTGAGTGCCTTAGAGTTGAGAAACTAATCTCGCCATATATTGCGTTGACAACTGACGATGAAAAGAAACAATATAAAGCGTTAATACGTGATTTGCTAAACGGCGATATAGATGAAGTTCCCGGAGGAACATTTACGTACTCCGAGATAAGAACGCTTCGCCGAGAGTTCAAACTTCTAGGCAAAGAATGCACTGATTTTTTGTTCGACACATTATCACGTTTTGATATCAGAGGAGATCAAATGCAAGCAATAATTGATGACGGACGAGAAAACGTATCCATTACCGCTACGATAGCAGAAATGCACGAGAATCCATATATTATTTTTGAGCAATACACTGGATATAACTCGGATGATACAATTCCTTTCTATAAAATTGAAAACGGGATTATTCCTTCCCCTGAGTATGGGATAGCGGAAATGCTGGATATTGGCTCTACAGAACGCCTACGGGCATTTTGCGTAGATGAGCTTAACAGGATCCCAGCACATGCATTTGGAAAAGCTGAGACAATTCTCAAAGCTGTTAATTCACGTATTGACAGACTTCCGGAGTGGAAACGCTATGTATATCACATGCTTAATTTCGATATAGATCGCGATACCTTGGTTGCCGCTCTTGTCCTGAAAAAAGATAATCAGGGAACGCTCTATCTATACCTTAAAGAGACATATGAAGATGAAAGAATAATTGAAAACAATCTTCGTTCTCTTGCGTATAGACCTGATATTCCACTAAGGATGGCTATAACACCGGAAAAGTTCAAAACAGTACTAAAAGTTGAGAACTCTCCACTAGTTCAAAGAGTTCCGGCTCGTTATGAAGAAATTCTTGACCACCAGGCAGATATCTGTATGCAGTTATTCGCAAAACCGCTTTGTGTATTGTCTGGCGCCGCAGGTACAGGTAAGACAACAGTAATCAAGGCCATTCTGGATAATATAGACCGTGTTCATGGTACTGGATCCAGCTTCTTACTGATGGCCCCAACTGGGAAAGCCGCAGAAAGAATAAAGACGCAGACTGGGAAAAGATCATCTACGATCCACTCATATCTTGCTAAGAACGGATGGATAAATGATAACTTCACCCTTAAACGTAGTGGTAGTACAGGTCAAGATTATAACACCATTATTATCGATGAGTGTTCAATGATTGATCTTAATCTTTTCGCAACGCTTTTGCGATCTATAAACTGGAATAGTGTTCAACGATTGATTTTAATAGGTGACCCTAACCAGCTACCTCCTATTGGCAGGGGTAAGGTATTTTCAGATACCATAGACTGGCTAAAAGGAGAATATCCTCAAAACGTCGGTACACTAACCGATAATATTCGCCAGCTAGTAAATGAGGTTGAAGGAAACGGCCGCGGTATTCTCGATCTTGCAGAAATCTTCATTCAGGAACATCAACAGCTAGAAGATGCAAATAACGCTGCAAAGTTGAAAGTAAAAAAGGAAGAATTATTTGAGTCTATTCTTGAAAATGGCAACGGTGATATTGACAAGGACCTAAGTGTATATTTTTGGAATGAACAAGAAGAACTTGAAAACACTTTAACCAATGTTATGATCCGCGACATGGCAAGTTATACCGGTATGAATGTTTCATCCGGAGGTGTTTCATTGGATAAACTTTGGCAGCAAATGATACGTGATCCGAACGGCAGAAGCAACACAGAAATCATTCAAGTGATTTCACCATATCGCGGTGAATTTTATGGAACCGGATCGTTGAATTTGCTTATGCAAAAGACTTTCAACGCATATTGGAGTAGAAAGCAGTTAGATGGCATCGGCTACTACGACAAGGTCATCCAGTTTAGGAATCGTCCTCAGTCCAACCCTGCGTACGCACTTCAAGACAGTAGTGGGAAGAATATAAAAGTCGAAGTCTTCAATGGTGAGATTGGCCTTTCTATGGTTCATGACCTTGATACCACGAATAAGCAATACAGTCAGCAAGGATACATTGAACGACTTCAAGTTGAGTTTTCTGGAAAGACACGTAAAGGTCTTAAGTATAACTATGGCAAAAACTTAGGTAGAGATTCAGAGGGCAAATGGATCCCGGAGCAAAAGGTTATGGATAATTTGGAACTAGCCTACGCTATTAGCGTCCATAAGTCTCAAGGTTCAGAATTTGACTATGTTTATATTGTGATTCCTCATAAAGATAGTCATCTTCTTTCTATGGAACTACTTTATACTGCTATCACAAGAGCACAGAAAAAGGTAACCATTTTTATACAGCAAGATGTTGGAACGCTGACAGCCTTGGGGCATGTTGAGAAGTCTGCTGTGAAGAGAATTAACTCATCTGTGTTCAAATTCGTACCGTTACCGGATGACCTTTTATATGCCGGTAGCAACTGGTATGAGGATGGGAAAAAGGTCTCAACTCTATCCAAGTTTTTAGTCCGATCAAAGTCGGAAGCCATTATATCGAATCTTCTAGTCGATCGTGGCATTCCCTTTAAATATGAAGAGATGCTTAATGCTCCTGATGGAACTATGTATCTACCGGATTTTACCGTTATGTTTAGGGGCGAGGAGTACTATTGGGAACACGTTGGGCGAATAAATGACGAAAGCTATATGGCGCATTGGGCAAAGAAAGAAGCCTGGTACAAGAAAAACTTTCCAGGGAAATTACTTGTAACGCTTGAGGGAGACGATTTAACTATTGAAGCAGCTAAGATAATTGCTACCCACACATGACACATATGGGGAATACTTAGAAATGAGGTTTGTAGATATGAACAAGCAAGAAGAAACATTATTTTTAGAATTGTCGAAGGATCGTTCTGAAAGTGCTGATACATTAGAAAAGCCTTCCATGCGCGGCATCAAACATAGTATGGTGGAGAAGTATTCGGATCAAGCGCATTTCATATATGAGTTGCTTCAAAATGCTGACGACGCAAAGGCAACAAGTGCAAGATTTGTCTTGGAGCCTAATAGACTAATTTTCTCCCATAATGGTTCAAGGCACTTCTCTGTCTCTGACCCGTCAACAGAGAATGATGATTCTGATGCTGGCCTACTTGGGGACATCAACGCGATAACTTCTATTGCAAATTCAAACAAAACTGTTGCATCCATAGGAAAATTTGGCGTGGGATTTAAGGCTGTTTTTCAGTACACATCCACACCTCATATATATGATCCAGGATTCCGATTCAGAATCGATAGATTCATCGTCCCCACACTGTTGACCGAAGATTTTCCCGGACGGAAAAAAGATGAAACGTTATTCGTATTCCCGTTCGACCATCCGGAACGAGACGCAAAGAAAGCTTATTTGGATATTGCTGACAAGCTTCGCAATCTTTTATTCCCGCTACTCTTTTTATCGACGCTAAAGGATATTGATTTTGTGTTTGACGGCGTGATCGGCCTTTATGGAAAAGAGTCAGTAGAGACAATTAAGTATGAAAACACTATAGCAGAGAAAATATGTCTTACCCAGAATGACGGAGATGATTTATATGATAAATACCTTTGGCTTTTCTCACGCCTAGATGAGTGCCAAAGATGGTATTCTGTTGGCTTTTTTCTGGATGCCGAAGGCCATTTGAAACCAGTAAATGATCCTGCGTTCTGCTTTTTCCCTACAAAAGAAGTAACCGGCCTAAACTTCATCATACATGCGCCGTTCCTCCTTACCGAAAGCCGTGAAGGTATTCGTGCAGGCGAAGAGCACAACGATGATATGATACATCTTCTCGCAGACCTTGCTGCTGATTCGTTCGAACATCTGCGAGATATTGGCCTGAAATCATCTACTCGACTGATTGACGACAATATTGTGTCGATAATTCCTATAGATCCAGAGGCGTTTAGCGATCCTGAGAATAAACACAAGGTTTCTTTCTTACCGTTCTATCAGACTATAAAATCTAAATTTGAAGAAGCGGAATTGTTACCCACGATGGATGGTTATGTCTCTGGACAAAATGCATACTGGGCAGAGTATCAGCAATTGCCGCAGCTTTTTTCAAATAAACAACTTGGTGCAATCACCATAAATAAGAATGCATGTTGGGCATTTGTTTCTATTGGTAGGGCTGAAACTAATCGAAATAACAAAGCCCTTTTTGCATACATAGAGTCCTTGGTAAGAACGAACATCAACGAAGATGTTATCATTACTGGACGTTCAAGAGATGCTTACTATAATCGAGCCTTTGGCGTTATGCAGTCGCTTGAGAGCATTAAAGGTATTACATCAGAGTTTATCGAAGCTCAAAGTTTTGATTGGCTCCATGAGTTTTATAGGTGGCTCTCTGAAACAAAGCATAGGACGGATATTTCTACAAACAGACCGATTTTCATTGACCAAAACGGTCATGCCGCTGCAGCCTTCAATAATGACGACCAATTAATACTATTCTTGCCTGTAGAAGATGTTTCCGGATATACAGTTGTTCACCCTGAGCTGCTCAGGAATCCAGACACTCGCATGTTTATTGATGACATTGGGATAAAACAGCCTTCTCTTAAAGATCAGATATATAATATAATCCTTCCGCAATACAAAGATGGGGCGGAAATCGACACTGACCCTCACTTTATTCTGTTCTTTAAGTACTACTGTAAGTGCTCAAACGACGAGGTCGAAGAGTTTATTAACTTGATTAAGGAATGCGAATTTCTTACTTATTATAATGAAGGCGATTCACAGCCATATCGCGGACGTGCCGATTCTATGTATTTGCCAACAAAGCAAATCATTAAATATTTTGAAACCAAGAAGGGCGTCCGGCTTTTAGCCTTGGAAGAATACCTCGAGCTGGTTGGTCTGCCTTCTGAAAAAAACCTTATTTCATTTCTTACCGAGCTCGGAATAAAAAAGGAAGTCTCCATTGTCACGCGGACTATAGACTACTCAACTGCTGTTGAGATGGACCTTCCTTATCATCATTCGACAAAAGGAAATTCCTGGGAAGAATTCAGTATTGAAGGATGTAAAGAAATTATTGAATACATTTGCAAAAATAAGGACCATGAAAAGTCTATTGTCCTTTGGAATTGCCTACTAGGAATAATTGGGGAACGTTGCAAATCATGGGGAACATTAGATAGTATTCTCAGTGGTACAGAACACTATTTCTATTATGCACCTCAAATTAGCATATTCCAGTCATCGGATGCAAAGGCTCTTAAAGAGAGTGCTTGGATAAAAGATATAAACGGAAATTTTGTGAGTTCTGATGCTCTATACTTGGATATACTTTCTGATAACTATGATACGGATTCTGAATATGCAGCGCAATTACTTAGTTTTCTTGGCATCTCAGCCAGGAGCTATATGTATGATGATGGGGATGAAGAGGATGATAGCAATCTAAGCGATACTCAGCGGAAAAAAATTGCGTTTGCTGAAAAGTTGAAAGAGTATGGTATAGAAGGGGAGGAGGATCTGGCGGAGTTTCAAGAATACCGAAGACAGAATGCCGCAAGAAAAGCGGCTGAATTGGCTCGAAAACATATTCATGAAAAGACTGATGAATTAAAGGATAATGACTCTGATGATTATGATGAATTGTTTGACGTAGAAAGCGAAGGTCTTGATGAGGATGCTACAACTGATTCCCGCGAACAAATTGAAAGCCACAAATTAACTAAGGACCTTATCAAGGATATTGCCCGCAGAACAATTAGAAAAAACTATGATACTGTTTCTGTTGAAGATGAATACGAGGATACGGATGAAGATGAGTATATGCCGTCTGCCGTCGACTACAGCAAAAAGATTGAACGTGCGAAGGAAAAGAGCGCTGCTGAGATTGACAAGATTGCGTATTTCGAAGGACTTCATAACAAAGCTGTTAGTCTGATGCAAGACGGAAAGTATACAGTTGCTTGGTTTAAGACGCTGTTGGAAATGGAGAGTATAAACAGTGGCGAAGCTAATGCGAACAGTAAAAGGGTTTCCATTAGTTTTTCACGTGTCGAGCGTGAGCCTGGAACGAAGCGCACGCTCATGTTGAAACATCCGAGTCGTTATATTCCCCAGTTCATGGAAGATCTAGCAGACATTCCGATGGTTCTTCATATGGGCGAACAAAAGAAAACAATCGCTATTGAAGTTGTAAGTATTAAATCTTACACCTTACGTGTCAAGATGAAGAATGGTGCGGATATCGATGGCATTGAACTCGATTCAGTAACTGAAGCAACAATTGATACAAAGAGCCCCACATTTTTGCTTGAAGAACTTAGGAAGCAAATTTCTGCGTTAGAATTAGCGGATGACTTCAATATGAAGGACAATCTTTGCGAGAATATAGAGTTCGTATTTGGACCTCCCGGTACCGGTAAAACAACGCACCTCGCTCGGAACGTAATTATTCCGATGATGAAGGATAATCGTGAATGTAGGGTTCTTGTTCTTACGCCGACCAATAAATCTGCTGATGTGCTTGTTAAAAGAATTATGGAGGTCTCTGACACAGATACACGCTATGAAGACTGGCTCGTACGCTTTGGTGGGACTGGCGATGAAGAAATCGAGGCAAGTCCGGTTTTCAAAGACAAGACTTTTGATATCCGTACTCTCTCAAAAAATGTAACGGTTACGACTATTGCGCGTTTTCCATATGATTTCTTTATGCCACAAGGGGCTAGAGTGTTCTTATACGGAATGAATTGGGACTACATCGTGATTGATGAAGCTTCTATGATTCCAGCTGTAAATATAGTGTTCCCACTATATAAAAAGACTCCCCGAAAATTTATCATTGCAGGCGACCCATTCCAGATAGAGCCAATTACTTCAGTAGAAATTTGGAAAAATGAAAACATTTATACTATGGTTGAATTGGATTCATTCATTAATCCTAAGACCAAGCCGCATCAATATAAGGTTGAACTGCTTACGACACAGTACCGAAGTGTACCAGCTATTGGCAATATCTTCAGCAATTTCGCATATGGTGGAATCTTGAAAGACTATCGATCTGCAGAAAGTCAACGACAACTGAATGTTGGTAATGACATTAGAGTTGAAACATTGAATATAATAAAGTTTCCAGTTAGCAAATATGAGAGCATTTACCGTGCAAGATATTTACAACATAGCAGTTCATATCAAATATACTCTGCGTTATTCACGTTTGAATATGTTTGCTTCTTGGCTCGGGCAATTTCCTCGAACAACCCAAAAAGTTTATTTAAGATTGGAATTATTTCACCATATCGTGCCCAAGCTGATATGATTGACAAACTCTTCGCATCAGAAAAAATGCCAGCTGAAATTGACGTTCAAGTGGGAACAATTCACGGTTTTCAGGGCGATGAGTGTGACATCATATTTGCGGTATTCAATACACCTCCTACAATATCTGGTTCGAAGGATATGTTCTTGAATAAACGCAACATCATCAATGTCTCAATAAGCCGCGCAAGGGACTATCTTTTTCTTGTGATGCCTGATGATAATACAGAAGGTGTTTCAAATCTTCGTCTCGTCAAACGAGTCGAGAGCCTGATCCAAGCGACAGATGTATGGAATGAATTCCTTTCACCTGATCTTGAGGATTTAATGTTTGGTGATTCGAAATATCTTGAAAGTAACGCTTTTTCTACAAGCCACCAGAGTGTTAATGTGTACGGACTCCCTGAGAAATGCTATGAGGTTCGCACCGAAGATAATGCTGTTGACGTTCAAATTCACAGAGGCACATCAAGAATTATTATCACAAGCACACCTGGACAAATAGTCGCCGATGAAGAGAGATTCAAACCTACTAGTTCCTTGGTGTTGTCTCCACCTGATAACGGAGAAAATAACGAAGAGATTGAGAACCCAGTTCCTAAAGTACTTCAGAGGACCGCAATGGAAGTGACTGTATCCGGCAACCGCGCGGGGCGGTATTATCTTGTCCCGTATAAAGGGAAACTGAAAACCTTCACAATAAAGCCCGTGGTTGGTATGTTTATCCTGCAAATACGGTCAGGGAAAGAAAAACTAGTATCGGTCTCAGTGGATGAGGATAACCACATAATCTACATAACCAGAGAGAGTTTCAAGTACTACGAGAAAGGACTGATAGCCCCTGAAGGCTTTGAATTGCGAAGAACATATTTCAACTGAGAAGGAAACTGATCACTGAATATGCAGAATATATGCTGGAAAAAATAAAGAACATCAAATAAGAGTTATCTAAGCGCAGCTCTTCATATTTATCTAGAACTAAAACCCCTTTATTTCTCAAGAGATTCCGTGTGGTGGAGCATAGCGGTTTCGAACCGCTGACCTCGACAATGCGTATGTCGCGTGCTACCTTTCATTTTGTCCGTTTTTAAAGACAGGGGTGAATAGTAACCCAGTAATAACAAAAGTAATACCAAATAGCGCCTCTTCTGATTGACATAAATATATCTACGTGCTATGTTCCTATCAATCTTAGAGGAAAGCGAGGGGCGTTGATGACCGTCATCTGCAAATAACAGGACTGTGA
>CAZXIR010000080.1:0-9450 GCA_964640845.1 uncultured Syntrophomonas sp. | reverse complement strand
CATATTCAGCCATTTCTGCCTCCATGCGGGCAAATAATTCATTATTGGCTTCTTCATTGGACTGTTCATTATCGTTATTTTCTTGCTCCGTAGCCTCAACCTCTTGCTCACTAGCCTCGAGAGCTTCATCCTCTAGCTCTACAGCTTCAGTCTGTTGCGCAATAACTTCAACCTCTTGCTCTTGGGGTTGATCCTGGATATCTTTTTCCTCATACTCTGTCATCCTACACAATACCTCCTTAATAATCCAATCCGGAGTTGAAGCACCAGCAGTAATACCCGCTGTTGATACTCCCTCAAACCAATGAGGGTTAATCTCTGCCGCATCTTGAACCAGGTAAGTTCGAACCCCGGTATTTAAACACTCTTTAAAAAGAGTAGTAGTATTGGAACTATATTCCCCCCCTACCACAATCATTAAATCTACTTCACGACATAATTCCAGTGCAGAATTCTGTCTTTTATGAGAAGCTGAACATATGGTATTAAAAACCTTAATTTCTCCTGCTATCTCTGATAAGCCGTTTACTACCTGGAAAAATTCCTTTTCATCTTTAGTAGTTTGGGAAACAATACCCAGCCTATCACAGGTCTTTAATTGCCTTATGTCCTTTATATTAGATACAACTAATGCCTTCCCACCACACCAACCTAATATACCCTTAACTTCTGGGTGCTGGGGGTCACCAAAAATGACTATATTATATCCCTGGGTTTCTAATTCCTGAACAATTTCATGTACCCGGCTAACCCGCGGACAAGTTGCATCCTTTATATCCAAACCCTTGCTTTCAGCTTCGTGTATGGTCTGTGGTGCAACGCCATGTGACCTAATAATAATACCGGCTGGTTGGGCAATTTCATTTAGGTTTTCCACCGGGTTTATTCCTTTTTGTCTAAAATAGTCGACTACATGTTTGTTATGCACCAGTGGCCCTAGTGTGTACCATCTACCCGAATTATTGGCAGTATCTTCGGCTATTTTAAAGGCCCTCTTAACTCCAGCACAAAAACCTGCATGGCTGGCAATTAGTGTATGCATAAATAAGCTAACCTCACAAGTATTTATATATTTTCGTATAAAAACCCTTAATTCCTGCTTTTATTCATGCAAAAGCAGATTTATTTCCTGCATAATTTCAAGACTCAGTTTTTCCAGGGCGGCTGAGTTAGCCTTTTTCTCCCGGTATCTAGCCATATCTATCGGTTTGCCTACTCGCACTATAAACCTATTCCTGCCCCATCCGAGGGGAAATTTACCAGCAGTTCCTATACAAGCTACTGGTATCACCGGTGCACCTGATTTAATGGCTAGCATAGCAGTACCAGCCTGAGCTGTCTGAACTGAGCTATCCTTGCTTCTGGTACCCTCCGGGAAAATACCCAGCAGTTGTTCTTTATTTAATATATCCAGAGCCTTGCGTATCGCTCCTCGGTCAGCACTGCCTCTTTTAACTGGAAATGCATGCAGGCCTCCCAAGAGAATTGCTAGGATCCAATTGTTATAGAGTTCGGCCTTGGCCATAAAACAAACTGGTCTAGGCGAGGCAACTGCAACTATAAATGGATCCCATGAACTAACATGGTTGGCGGCAATAATTGCCGGCCCCTTTTTGGGTAGGTTATGTATTCCTTCATATTTCAAACCAAGAAATAAAAAGAAAAATTTGACCAGAGACCTTATAAAATAATAGAACATCTTAATCCTCCTTCAGGTAGGATTTCATTATAGCTATGACTTCATGTACATTAAAATCACTAGTATCGATAACTATAGAATCCTTCAACACTTTAAGCGCTCCCATTTCCCTGCAGGAATCACTCCGGTCCCTTTCTATTATATCTCTGGCAATGACATCATTATCTATATCATATCCGCTGGCTTTCAATTCTTGTGCTCTTCTAATAACTCTTTTTTCAATACTGGCAGTCAGGAAAAATTTGTAATCAGCATCGGGAAGTACATATTCTCCTATATCCCGCCCATCCATAACCACAGATATGGCTTCCCCCAGTTTTCTCTGCTGGGCTACCATAACCTTACGCAACAGTGATTTAGACGCCACTTTTGATACTTGAGCATTAATCTCTGGTGAACGAATATAGTCACTGACATCTTGATCATCACATATTATTTTTTGTCCGTGGGAATTGTATTCGAAGTGGATTTGAGTATTTTTAGCTAATTCATAAAGCGAATCTTCATCATCAAGATTCAGGGACTTCTGAATAGCTTTCCATGTCAAAGCCCTGTACATCGCACCCGTATCAATATATACAAACCCAAGGTCAGCAGCTAACTGCTTGGCCACCGTACTCTTTCCAGCTCCTGCTGGTCCATCAATGGCAATCTTCATCTGTCAACTCACCTGTAACTTTCCACATATAATTCTATCATATCTTTAAAGATGGTTGAAACCTGATTCGAACTAGATTAGATAATATTTATTATGATAACTATAAATGTTCTTTGGCAGGAGCCCTCGGCCGTTGAATAACCTTAAGTAAAAAGCTGGGTAATAACTCGCCCTTTGGTCCGCCGTAGTGGATTCCGTAGATCTTGCCAACTATATGTGGTCTGAGGTCTCCAAACAATGCCGGGGACCTCAGACATAAATTAATCTTATTTGGTCATAACAACGGATCAAACATTTCTTTGGCGGCCCCGCAAACCGGACATATTTCAGGCGGTTCAGACCCCTCGTGGATGTAACCACACACCCTGCATTTCCATCTATCAACCTTGAGCTTACCGCTGGCATCCTTACCTAAAGACGACATAGATGATTCTGTCTTTACCTCCGGGGCTATAACAATTTCCCCTACCAGTACTCCATCCTTTAAAAAGCTCTTCTTGTAGTAATTTTCTACCGGATCATATGTTTCAGTAATGCGCACCTCTTCTATCGCAAGGTTCACTTCGCCAATAGAAAACAACTCCATACCAAAAGCGGCCAGCATAGTGGAAATAGTTGGCTGTTTATATTCCAACCAATCTCCGGCTGCATTAGCGCCAGCAATCCTTCCCATCTCCAGGGCAACGGGCCACAACCCAATCAACTTATCTTCAAACTGGGCTACATCTCCAGCCGCAAAGACTCCTGACCTCCCGGTACGCATTCCAGCATCTACAACTATGCCCCGGTCTATCTGGATACCTGCTTCCTGGGCCAGTTCCATATTAGGCTTTACTCCTGTAGACAATAGTACGAAATCAGTTTCTATTATCTGACCATTATTTAATTTCACCGCTTTTACATTTTCGTCTCCCAGTATTTCTTCGGTACCTAGCCCGAGATAAAGCTGCACTCCATGGTCCTGCATGAGTTTTTGCAGCCTTAAAGAAGCACTCTCATCAAGCTGCCTGGGCATTATCCGCCCAAAATATTCTACCACCGACACCTGCATACCTAGGCTTACCATCTCTGATACCGCCTCCAGGCCTAGTACGCCACCGCCAATTACTACGGCCTTTTTATCTTTCTGTAGATTGGCCTTGATCTTTCTGGCATCAGCTATGTTTCTCAGAGCGAAAACCCCATTTTTGTCAGTCCCGGGTATAGGTGGAATATTGCTGCGAGCTCCGGTAGCTATTATCAGCTTGTCATAAGTTAACCCAGTACCGTTTTCCAAGGCCAGCTGGCGATTGTTTCCATCAATGGAAACAACTCTGCTGCCGGTTCTCACTTCTACTTGGCTTTCTTTATACCAGGCCGGGGATTTGATATACAACCTTTCCTGGGAAAGCTCCTCACTTAAATAATCAGATAGCATTGGTCGGTAGTAAGGCTTTTCATCTTCCTCAGTCAGTAAAGTGATGGAGGCGGTAGTATTTCTTTTTCGAATAGCTTCTGCAGCTGAAAGGGCAGCTATTCCTCCTCCGATGATCACAAAGCTTTCTTCAGTATCATTGACATAAATATCTTCTTTCGACTGCTTAACAAAATTTTCCCGACCTACTCCACAGGCCGGACATATTTCAGGCGGTTGTTCACCTCGATGTATATGGCCGCATACCAGACAACGCCATTCGGTTTCGGAAACATCCTGCTTCTTGGCTACAACCTGTCTGGCAAACTCCATACCAAAACTAAAAGCATCTTCCAGACCTCTGGGGGTAGGTTTAAAGTTTATTCTCAATCCCGGCTGTACCTGCATACGCAGCATATGAAAGCGATTTTCAATATTGGGAACCGCTTCTCCACTCCAGCCGTAGGCGCCGAATGCTCCTGCTACCATATGGCCATGGGTTATAGGTGAAAGACTGGTCAAGAGCTGCCAGACAGGAGGAAGGGTATCGCCATTTATGGTTGGAGAACCTATCAACAGCCCATCAGCATCCTCCAATTCCTTTAGAACGGTCTGAACCGGGGTATAGATCAGATCAAATTTTTTAAAATCGAATTCTCCTACCATAGATAGACCTTCTTCAATACTTTGGGCCATCATCTCAGTATAGCCATAAGCCGTAACATAAGCCATTACAATCACTGGCAAATCTGTATTCCGGGGAGTTGGTGCCGCCCACTGTCGATACAGATTTATATAATAGTCCAGGTTGGTTCTCAACACCGGTCCATGGCCTGGACAAATAATCTCTATTTCTAAGTCCTTGATTTTATCCAATGCCTCAATAACATAGGGTTTAAAGGGTCCTATTATTTCATCGAAATAATATTTATAAGCATCGGTAAAATCATGCTCAATTAAATCGTTGAATATGCGCTCATCGGAATAATGACTACCGAAGGAGTCACAGCTAAACAGAATTTTGTCTTCCTTGAGATAAGAATATATGGTATCTGGCCAGTGTAAAAAAGGAGCACTTATAAATTGCAGGGTTTTGCCGCCCAGATCCAGTTCCTCTCCATCTGTTAATTCCTTGGAACTGAAACGCGAGTTACTAATTTCTCTTAGAAATGTCAAGGCTGTAGCGCTACCCATGATTACCAAGTTGGGGATCTTTTGCAGCAGCATCTCAACTGAACCGGAATGGTCAGGTTCGGTATGGTTCAGTACCAGGTAATCGATTTCTGAAAGAGGACATATCTTTTGCAGATCTTCAATAAATTCATCAAAGAAATTGGCTTTGACTGCTTCGATTAAAACTGTTTTCTCGCTTCCCCGTATCAGATAGGAACCATAACTAGTCCCATATTCAGTGGTCATAATTATATCAAACACTTTCAGATTCGGGTCCTGCACTCCCACCCAGTATACACCATCCATAATCTTGACTGACTTCATATACACACCTCCTGTTATTAATTAGCTTCTGACCTGGAGACTGAAAAATTTTATAGAGATTCAACTATCTTTTCCCCCCTTCACATGTCATATATATGCCTAGGTAAGAAAAAGCTTGGAATGCCCCAGCCAACATAATTGAGTGTTTTGTGCTATTAATATCTTCCTGTCTATGGCTGCTGCAAAAAACACTACCCTTGTAAAAGCTCTTAAAATACTTGGTTGACTACAATATGGTTTTACCATCCAGTGCAGCCAGTTGCCGGATTTGTTTTAACATGGTATTAAAGTTACCCGGAGTTAAGGACTGTTTTCCATCAGATAACGCTTTATCCGGGTTCTGATGTACTTCAACCATGATACCATCTGCTCCTGCAGCTACAGCTGCTTTTGCTACTGGAATAACCATTTCCCATCTTCCAGTAGCATGACTGGGGTCCACGATAATGGGGAGATGGGATAAATGTTTGACAAGAGCAACCGCACCTATATCAACGGTATTACGGGTATAATGCTCAAAGGTCCGTATCCCTCTTTCACATAGGATTACCTGTCGGTTGCCGCCACTCAAAATGTACTCGGCGGCCAGCAACCATTCCTCAATCGTAGCGGAAAGGCCGCGTTTAAGCATAACCGGTTTGTCTAGTTTCCCCATTTCCTCTAACAAGGTATAATTCTGCATATTCCTGCTGCCGATCTGAAAAATATCCACATTTTTATATAGCAAGTCCAGTTCTCGGATATCCATAATCTCAGTAATCACAGGCAATCCAGTAATCTCTCGGGCCTCTGATATTATTTTAATACCTTCCCGGCCTAACCCCTTAAAAGAGTAAGGAGAAGTACGCGGTTTAAATACCCCTCCCCTAAGGATGTGTGCTCCTGAAATTTCCAGAATGCGAGCAATAGTCAGATAATCATCTTTTCCTTCCACTGCACAAGGTCCAGCAATAATAGTACAGTATCCTTCACCAATCAAAACTTTTTTACGGGAAGTATTAATTTCGATTATTGTATCCTGCGCCTGATTTTCGCGGGAAGCAAGCGCAAACGATTTCATTCCACATCATTCCCCCGCTGTATTTAAATTCACTAAGATATC
Source organism: uncultured Syntrophomonas sp. (assembly GCA_964640845.1). GTDB lineage: Bacteria > Bacillota > Syntrophomonadia > Syntrophomonadales > Syntrophomonadaceae > JAAYJK01. The sequence continues at coordinate 3,101 of CAZXIR010000080.1, read as the reverse complement.
GACCAGCTTTATTATTTCTTCTCCATTTTTGCTAATAACCATTTTATGGCACATACTAAATAGAGCTGGCCAGGCACTTATAATCAGTATAACACTAAGCAGAGACAATATTTCTACAATTTTTAGTGTCAAGGGAACGGAGATGATACAACTTTTTAGACATAGTGTCAAAGTTACAGCGTTATTGATACCTATTAGGCATATGGGCAAGGGTGCGCCTGGTTGACAAATTTCCGCCTTAAGCCAACCCACGGCTCTGTTAGCAACATTTACCCAGAGAAATCTTTATGTGTGTAATATTATTCAAGGACTAATTGGATTTCAACATTAGGCCAGAATATTATATAATTATGTCAACTTTCGTATGTAGACTGGAGCCTGCAACTGGAAAGTCCAATAAGTGGATGTCAACATTAAGGAGGTTCTACTGTGAATAATAAGCTGTCCATCGCTTTATGCCAGATGATGACTGTTCCCAGTAAGGACGATAATCTGGCCCGAGCAGAAGAAATGATAAACCAGGCCTGCCAAAAAAATGTTGACCTGGTGGTGCTTCCCGAGGTTTTTAACTCTCCCTATCAAGCTGATCTATTTCCTTTATACGCCGAAACTTATCCCGGTCCAACTACTGAATTTTTATCCAGGATAGCACGCCAACAAGGAGTTGCTGTTGTTGGCGGTTCAATTATAGAGCAATCGTCCTCAGGCAGATTATATAACACCTCTTTTGTATTTGATGACCATGGAACCCTCATAGGAAGGCATCGCAAAGTACACCTCTTTGATGTAAATATGCCGGGACGAATAACTTTCAAAGAATCCGACACCTTAAGCCCAGGCCATAATATCACTCTGGTGAATTACAAAAATGCTACTTTTGGTCTGTTGATCTGTTACGATATTCGCTTTCCGGAAGTCGCCAGGATATTGGCCTTGGCCGGTGCTAAGCTATTGATTGTACCGGCGGCGTTTAACCACACTTCCGGCCCTTTGTTTTGGGAACTGGTGATGCGCAGTCGGGCGGTAGATCAGCAGGTTTACGTAGCAGCAGTATCACCGGCCACTAATAAAGAAGCTAATTACCAGGCTTGGGGTAATTCACTAATAGTTGATCCCTGGGGCAGGATAATTGCCCAGGCTGATGACCGGGAACAGGTAATTTTTGCAGAACTTGATTTTTCCGTAAAGGATCAGCTGGGCCGGGAAATGCCTCTAATGGATCACCGGCGCACAGATTTATATGAAATTAAAAACGTATCCCTTAGTAGTATAGAAGAATACATGAATCAGGAGGATGAATGAGTGAAATTTCATACCGAGTATTTGTGGTTTAATACCACTACCCGCAAAGAATATATAAGAATTACTGGTGAAGTTACCAATGCATTAGTAAAAAGCGGTATAAAAGAAGGGATGATATTAGTAAGTGCTATGCACATCAGTGCCGGTATTTATATAAATGATAATGAATCCGGTATTATTCAGGATATTGATAATATGCTGGAATCTATTGCCCCTTATGGTCCTGATTACAATCATCATCGTACTGGTGAAGACAATGGTGATGCACACCTAAAGAGTATACTGGTTCATCATCAAGTAGTAGTACCGGTTACTGATGGCAAACTGGATCTGGGCCCCTGGCAGCAGATTTTTTATGCAGAATTCGATGGCCAACGAAGAAAGAGAGTATTGATAAAGGTAATGGGTGAATAATCTAACCACTCATTACCCGGTTATATCCTTTCTTAACTGCCGTGCTTCCTTAAGGTATATATGACTTATCTGGTCCTGCCTTTTATCGGTATTAATGTGCATTAATACCCTTATACATCTGGGCAGAGCACCAAATACCTCAATTTCCTGGAAGCACATCAAAGGCACCTGGTCCCAACCCATATTACGAGCCGCCAAGGCAGGAAAACCTGACCTGATATCAGAAGTGGTAGTGAATAAAATACTGGCTATATCTTCAATATCTATCCCATTTTCCTCTTTTATCATCTGCAGCAATTCACTGGTTGCTGACAGGATTTGTTCTGCCTGATCTTCTTCAACCGTTGTTGCACCCCTTATTCCCCTTACTAGCATGGTTTATTTCTACCTCTTCCATTTAAAGATTACGATACCGCTCTATGTCCTAATCCAATGCTGACTTCATCTAGATGCAGCAACCCTATGCCCAAAAAAATGGCTACACTCACATGATCCTGATGGCGAGCAATACCAATTTTTCCGCCCACATTTAACCCCAATGCTTTGGGCATGATCTGACTGATGGCTTCCCGGGTAGCTCCAGCTACTGCCCCTTCTTCGGCATGGGTGTCTCTTATAACCCCTTCTCTTTTGGCAGCAACTACAGCGCGTTCAACTATTTTTCCTACCGAGCTAATAAACTCCCCTCCATAATCAACTGCTACTGATTTGACTTCACATTCTTTCATCAAGTGTCTTTTCAGCATGTTTTCTTCATCACGGGAAAGAGTAACTGCCATTTTGATGGCTGCAGCTGCCACTACCTTACTACCTATTATCATTTCTAGCCTCCCAGTTTATAAGTCCTGCCTGCTTACATGTATGATTCTATTTTACTACAATTTTACCTACCATTACTATATCGTGATTGCATACATAGCTTTCACCTTTAACCGGAAAGGCTAGATTTTCGGATACCTGCTGCACTTTAAATACTACCGGGAAACTATAAGCACAAGCATCAATTTCTACTACGTCACCCGCCATGAGCTTAAGTTGCACCTCCTGATTTTCAAAAGAAGTATGTTCTTTTCCATTAACCAAAACTAATACCTTGGGTAAAGAAGAAAATCTTTCTAATGACAAAACCAGCATGGCATAAGGTGAGTTAATGTTTTCAATGCACTCTTCTCCAACATCCTCTTCGGTTGAACTTACAGGATAATTAATAGCCTGACCATCCAATCTGTCTCCCCAACTCAAATACAGACGCATGTTATCATGGGTCATTAACCCTTGAACGATGATCAAGGCTATAAACACCAATGCTATAGAACGAATCAGATATTTTTCAACCTTTTCAATAAACTTCTTCAAAATCATCCCCCCGGGTAAGAATATCTCCT
>CAZXIR010000079.1:1819-9558 GCA_964640845.1 uncultured Syntrophomonas sp. | reverse complement strand
TTCCTCATCATCCAGAGACAGCATATAATCCGGCAGTAGAGGTGTTTTTCCATACCCATGGGGCGCATTTATTATATAAGTGGGGATGGCCAGACCGGAAGTATAACCTCTCAAATTTTCCATGATACCCAGTCCGGTTTCAATATTAGTCATAAAGTGAGAAGTTCCCTTAACCTGTTTGGCGTGGAATATATAATAAGGACGCACTCTTATCTTTAGCAGTTCTTGATTCATCTTTTTCATAATATGGGCATGGTCATTGATTCCTCTTAATAACACCGCCTGGTTACCTAAAACTACCCCTGCTTTAACCAACCGATCACATGCCTTTTTTGCTTCTGGAGTTACTTCCATGGGAGAATTAAACTGGGTATTGATATACAGGGGATCATGCCTGGCTAATATGGCACATAATTCAGGGGTAATTCTCTGCGGCAGTGTAACCGGGGTTCTAGTACCTAATCTCTTAATCTCTACATGTTCCATGTTATCCAGTTCACTGAGCAGCCAATCCAAGACCGAGTTGCTTAACATCAAGGCGTCTCCACCGGTTATAAGCACATCCCGGATTTCCGGGTTATTTCTTATATAATCCAATGCCAGAACCAGATTAGCCATAGAAGCATGGGTATCCTTTTGCTCGAAATTCCTGCGCCTCTGGCAGTGCCGGCAGTACATGCCGCATTGATTGGTTACGTTAATAATCAATCGATCTGGATATCTTCTGGTTATGGTAGGTGCCGGACATGTTTCGGCTTCGCCCATGGGGTCTTCATAACCGCTGTCGTCCAGTAGTTCCCGTATATCTGGTACCGCCTGTTTATAAATGGGTGAATTGCGGTAATTGGTTGTGTCAATTAAACTCAAGTAATAGGGTGAAATCGCCCAGCGGAACTGTGTAGATATCTCATCTAGTTCTTTAATCTCAAAGTCTTTTAGAGGAATAAGCTCCTTAAGAGTTTTAACATCACTGATGCGGTGTTTCATCTGCCAGCCCCAGTTATTCCAATCAGCCTCTTTGGCATTAAAATACTGTATTAGTCTTTCCTTGTTCTTTTGACTTCGTTCTTTCATCCTAAACCCAGTTTCAATGTGTTTTTCTATGTCCAAATAATCCTGGATACGGGATTTTAATTCGCCAGCTCTTTCCAAGCCGACTGCATGATCAAAACTACAGTTTTGTGCCATAGTAAAGTCCTCCTTTCTTACCTTTGCCACCAGAAGGCTTATTAGTGGCGGAACATTATTCTGTTGCTCGGTTACCCTAATATTATTATCTTTACCTGAAAAACATCTTTACCAAAATATTTTAACGGACAGAGCAACCGCCATGAGATTTTATGCGCTTCAAAGCAACCGTGTATTCTCCTGCAAGGTAAAGTAGAAGTATTAGCCTCAATACTTATGTTCAGTAGAGAAGATCGCCTATTTATGGAAATTATAGAAAAGCTTGAGATGATGGTTTGGGAATAAAGTTTAACTACTCATCCAACTTTTCCTGTAGTGCCTACGAGGTTAGCTGACGGATTCGGACCAGGATGCCCTACCAGAATATCTGGATTCACCCCATAATTTGGTTCCCCCGTTTGCTGATCGGGCGATGCAGCAATTCGGCATAAATTGAAAAATAATTTCTTTATTAAATTACATACGTATTAGTATTATAATATGTATACGGTGTTGTGTCAAAGGCTGATAATACATTAATATTCTTGTAGTCATACTATTTCATGTAAATTGACTGATAGATTGATATCAAAGCCTATATCAATAATACTAAAAAATGCAAAAAACAGGTAAATAAATTATCGGGCAGGTGGCGGTAAAGGCATGGGACGACTTTTTTGCCTGCACCGCCACCTTGGTTGGTTTAAAAAAATTTTGCGGGAGCAGTAACAGCTACTTTTCCTGTTCCATTCTCCTAACCCATATCGAATGCCGGTGTCTGGCATAATCCAAGGAAATTTTTCCGTTGAACATGGTTAAAAACAGAGGACGATTATCCTTGATTAAAAAAGCCAGCAAATGTACTACTATGGAAATTAGCAAAATTACGGTTAGCAGGTTATGAACCTGAGTGGCCCAAAAGCTTACCGCCAAGGGGATATTAGTATCGGGCAGGTTCTTGAAGACCTTTATTAGTCCGGTAACAATCAGTCCGACAATAGACAGCGCAGTTACTGCAAAGGCCATTCTTTGCTCGGCCAGATACTTATCGTTCTCGGGCTCTTTTGCCAATCCTAATAATGAGGCAAATATTATTAATGATTCCTTGAAATCTCCTTTTCGCGGAAAAACATCGGTCTCTTTGCTCAACAGCAGGTAACATCCATAAAAGAAACTGATAAACATCAATAATATTGCTGCATAATAGTGCATATTAAGGGTTATCAAGTAATTGCTGGACCACTCCAATCCTGATATTTGATCAACAAAATACCGTTTGTAAACCGGCATTTGACCAAATCCAGAAAAAAACAGTACCAAAATGGCAAGGGCAGTGATCCAGTGAGTAAAACGAACCTGTATACTATGCCTGGGAATTTTCATTATTATCAACTCCTGTCATAGTCTTATATACGCTCAGTCCTGCGGCTAATAAACCGGCCACGGGAGCAATCAAAAAGCCTTTGGCCAGGCCAGCCGGTTCCTCCATAATATTAGTGATGCCTACCGGCATCGCAGGTTTTCCTGGCTTTCCGTCCACTTCCTGTTCCAGAATAGCATTATGAATGGCTTCAAAGGGCAGCAGGGATAAATAGTAAGTGGAGGTACCTCCATTTTCAATGTCTCCATAAAGGTATCCACCATTTTCCTGGACCCAATTTTTGGCGTAGGCCTGCAGCTCCTTTTTCGGTCCGAAGCTGATGGCATTATTGGGGCAGGCTGAAACACAGGCTGGTTCCTGGCCTTTTTGAATTAGATCGTAACACAGGTCACATTTATACATAACCCCACCACCGGCATACTTAGGTGCGACATCTTGGTACAATCCAATGCCGGCCTGTCGTTGTGGTATCTCCCAGGGACATACATCTCTACACTTGGCCCCGCCAAAACATCCATTGGGGTTGATTACCACCGGACCTGCGGGCATTTTCTCATTTACCCCAAAAGGACATAGTGATGAACAGGGGGGATGGTTACAATGCAAACATCTCCGCGGCACATGCACCTGCTCTATTCTGCCTTGGTGTTCCACCTTCAGATGCTGAACATAAGTCCAATTATATGGAGTTAGCCGATTAATCAAGTCTTGCTTATCTGACCAGTCTTCATGTTTGGGCTGTGGCCAATAGTCCTGGATGGGTTTTTCCGGTTGAGGGAAATTAGCTTGATTTTTGCTTCGGCAAGCAGTTACGCATCCAGGGGCGTCTAAATCCACACACCCATTACACTTGGTTAAATCGATTATAGTAGCATATTCCTGGCTGGTATTTAGAGCCGCAGCAGCCTTATCAACACCGCTCAGCATCGTGGTAGCAGCAATTCCAGAATAGGCAGCTCGTTTGATAAAGGTTCTTCTGGAGATGGACATATATGAATCCTCCTTATACAATGATATGATAAGTGTATATTAAATGAACGATCGTTTATTGTCAAGATTAACATGAAACTGTTGCCAATCTAATGATATAAAAAAGTTTAAAATGGAATGAACATGGTTGGAGTAAATCTTATCTTGGGGCTAAATATTTGTTATTAAGTTTCAAATCCTTGACTATAAGTGAATGCTTATTTATTATAGACTTGAGGTGGAATAAATGCGGAGAAAAAATGACGATAAAAAATATAGTATTAAGCAAGCGGTAATTGAGCTGATTATGGAACAGGGTTTTCATGGTGCATCTATCTCCAAAATTGCCAAGGAGGCTGGTGTGTCCCCGGCAACCATATATATTTATTATGAAAACAAGGATGAAATGCTACGCGATATTTATCAAGAATATGAAGAGCGAGTATACTCCAACTTGCTAAAGGACATCGATGAAGATATGGAGGGAAAACAGCTTATTGAAACTCTGATCAAAGCTTATTACGCCTACATTAAGGAGCACCAAAAGGCATTTTACTTTGTGGAGCAGTTTTCCAGCTGTCCCTCATTGGTAGATAATTGCAGGGAAACTGAAGGTTGTCTTCAGATATTTTCATTGTTTGACAGTTATAAACAGAAAAACCTGGTGGTACCAGTAGATAATGTCATAATTTATTCCATGCTTTTCTATCCGGTTAAATGTATAGCTATGAGGTACATTAACCAGGAAAGAGAGGCTGAGTCAGCCATAGCTGAATTAATTGAATTGCTGCAAGGCGCTTTGTTGATCTAGATTGCCATTGGCCTCTCTAGTTCAGCCTCAAAGGAACTGGCATGGAAAGTAAAAGTGGGATTCTGTCTCTGCAGCAGGTTTAAGGTAGATTCATATTCGCACAAGACTACTATCTGCTGGTTCTGATCAGTAACCCCCAGACTGCTGAGAGTGCTGAGTCGGCCAGCATTGATAGGTGAATCAGACTTAACCCAACGGGCCAGTTGATAGGGAAGGCGTTCCAGTTTAATATCGGCCCCATATTCGCTTTTGAGGCGGTAACTGAATACTTCAAATTGCAATTCTCCTACTACCCCCAGGATTAGGTCTTCAGTTCGATTCACAGTGCGAAAGGTCTGGACCGTTCCTTCTTCTACTAACTGGGCTACACCCTTCTGGAACTGTTTATATTTCATAGCATTCATATTCAACACCCGAGCGAAATGTTCAGGTGGAAATTGGGGCAGGGCTTCGAACTCAAAGCTGTTCTGCTCACATAAAGTATCTCCGATCCTAAAGGTTCCAGTGTCATGAAGACCGATGATGTCACCTGGATAGGCAACTTCAATTATGTCCCGGTCTTGGGCCAGGAACTGCTGGGGCTGAGCCAGTTTTATTTTTTTGCCCGTGCGCACATGGTTGACGGTCATGCCTCGCTCAAATTTGCCCGAACAGACTCGCAGAAAGGCAATGCGATCCCGATGAGCCGGGTTCATATTGGCCTGGATCTTGAAAACGAATCCCGAAAAACCGGTGTTGATAGTATCTACCAGACCTATACTGCTGTTATGAGCATGGGGAGCCGGAGCCAGCTCCAAGAAATTATCCAGAAAGGTCTGTACCCCAAACTTACTGATAGCACTACCAAAGAAGACCGGGGTCAGTTGTCCCTGGCTAATTTTTTCCTGGTCAAATTGATCTCCAGCAATATCCAGCAGATCAATTTCCTCACACAGTTTATCATACAGGAAAGGATCTAATTGCTCACGAATAGCAGGATCTGCCAAGCCTTGGTCGGCAAGGGATATAAACTTATTCTGCTCTTCTTTATGGTATAGTTCGATCTTTTGGTTATGCCGATCATAGATACCGCAGAAATCATCACCCATACCTATTGGCCAGTTTATGGGACAGGAACGAATACCCAGTACTTGCTCAAGTTCTTCCAACAACTCCAGGGGGTCCTTCCCGTAGCGGTCCATTTTATTTATGAAGGTAAAAATAGGAATGCCGCGCTGTCGGCATACTTTGAACAACTTGATAGTCTGGGTTTCAACTCCTTTGGCAGCATCGATCAGCATTACCGCGCTGTCTGCTGCAGTCAAAGTGCGGTAAGTGTCTTCACTGAAGTCCTGATGTCCAGGAGTATCCAGGATATTTATATGATGCCCGTTATAGCTAAAATGCATGGCACTTGAGGTAACAGATATACCGCGTTCCTTTTCAATCTGCATCCAGTCAGAGGTGGCGAATTTTTTTGCTTTGCGGCCCTTTACTTCGCCGGCCATGCGAATAGCCCCGCCAAAAAGCAGCAGTTTTTCAGTTAAGGTGGTTTTGCCAGCATCAGGGTGAGATATGATGGCGAAAGTTCGCCTCTTTTCTATCTGAGATTGTATATCTTTATATAACATTGTCATGATTATTTATCCTCTCTATCGAAAAATACATCAGCTTCTTATTGTATCATAAAATTGCTGTTTTCCAAATGAGGTGCAGAACACAAAATGTTTTAGTTTATAGTTTTTTCGCCAAGTTAATTGTGCAAAAACATATCCATCGTTGACATAAGAGGGAATAGCAGGTTGGCAAATAGTACCTCAAACGCATATTTGTTCCACTTATAATATGTCAGGCAACAGGAACGTCTCAAGTTAATCTGCTTCCATGGAAGAAGGGATTTTCTTGTGATAGGATTAGATAAATAAGGAAAAACTTAATCAATGAAGCGGTATTAATCTTTATAAAAAGATATAGATTTAGCAAGGGCTGGATAGTCAATCAAAGGACCAGGTTCAAGGTTCATTAAAAACTAGACCTTACCAACAAAGGAGGACTGGATATGGAAAAAGCATTTATCAGGCAACTGGTCAGGGACAGCAGTAGATATGAAAACCAGGAGATTGAAATCAGTGGCTGGATTAGAAGTAACCGGGATCAAAAATCTTTTGGGTTCTTAAATGTAAATGATGGTACCCATTTTAACAGTATACAAGTGGTTTATGAAAAGGACTCACTGTCAAATTTTTTGGAAGTGGCTAAGTTTCGGGTCGGGGCGGCGGTGAGGATTTTAGGGGTAGTGGTTATGACTCCCAAGAGTAAACAGCCATTTGAAATTAAAGCTCTAAAAGTTGATCTGGAAGGTGATGCCCCGGAAGACTACCCCATCCAACCCAAAAGACATACCCGAGAGTTTTTGCGACAGGTAGCCCACCTGCGTCCCCGGACTAATCTGTTTACGGCCGTTTTCAGGGTCCGGTCTTTGCTAGCCTATGCCATCCATATGTTTTTCCAGCAACGAGGCTTCGTCTATGTTCATGCCCCTATCATCACTGCTAGCGATGCAGAAGGAGCCGGGGAAATGTTTCGAATTACTACTATTGACCCTCAAAAACCACCCCTGAACGAACAGGGGAGGGTTGATTATGGGCAGGATTTCTTTGGCCGCCGGACCAACTTAACGGTCAGCGGGCAATTAGAAGCAGAAGCCTTTGCACTGGCCTTTAGAGATGTATATACTTTTGGCCCCACCTTTAGAGCTGAGAATTCTAACACTGCCCGACACGCCGCAGAATTTTGGATGATAGAACCGGAAATAGCTTTTGCCGACCTACAGGATGATATGAAGTTGGCTGAGGATATGGTGAAATTTGTAATAGATTATATATTGACAAATGCAGCAGAAGAAATGGTATTCTTCAATGAATTTGTAGACAAAGGGCTGATGGATAGGCTCAAAAATGTGCTGGATGCTAATTTTGCCCATGTTACTTATACCCAGGCCATCGATTTTCTTAATGACTCCGGGGAAGAATTCGAATATCCGGTGCATTGGGGTTGTGACCTGCAAACGGAACACGAAAGATGTTTAACCGAAAAAATCTTTAAGAAACCGGTATTCGTAACCGATTATCCCAAAGACATAAAAGCCTTTTATATGAGACAAAATGATGATGGAAAAACCGTAGCCGCCATGGACTTATTAGTTCCTGGCATCGGGGAGATAATCGGTGGCAGTCAGAGAGAAGAAAGAAGGGAGCTATTAGAAAAAAGGATGACCGAAATGGGGATGGCTCAAGAAGACTTATGGTGGTACCTGGAGCTGAGGAAATACGGAGGGGTAAAACACGCCGGATTTGGCCTGGGTTTCGAAAGGCTTATCATGTATATAACCGGAGTAAGCAACATCCGCGACGTAATACCCTTCCCCCGCAC
>CAZXIR010000079.1:0-1719 GCA_964640845.1 uncultured Syntrophomonas sp. | reverse complement strand
TTTGGGTTTATTGGTCCTAATGGGGCGGGAAAATCAACCACCATTCGTATTTTACTGGCCTTGATTTACCCGAGCAGTGGCAGTGCCAGGATATTCGGCCAGGATTGTATCAAACAGGGCCCGGAAATCCGTAGCCATATCGGTTACCTCCCAGCAGAAGTCTATTATTATGATCACATGCGGGTTATTGATTTACTAAAATACTCGGCCAGTTTTTACAAGAACGTGGATAACAATCGTATTTACAAATTAGCAGAGATCATGGATCTGGATCTAAACAGAAAGATTGATGATCTTTCCTATGGTAATAAAAAGAAGGTTGGTATTGTACAAGGTTTACTTCACCGACCTCGATTAATTATACTGGATGAACCCACCGGCGGGTTAGATCCACTTATGCAGCAAGAATTCTTTAATCTGATACGGGAAGAAAACCAGAACGGTGCTACAGTCTTATTTTCATCTCATGTATTGAGCGAGGTACAAAAACTCTGTTCCCAGGTGGCCATCATCAAAGAAGGACGCATCATAGGCGTGGAAGATATTAAAGCTCTGCAAAAGAATAACTACAAGAAGTTCAAAATTCACCTAGCTGAACCGGTCAGCAATGATTATTTTAATATGGATGGAGTGGCCGACCTCAACGTAGACGAAAACAGCCATACTTTCCTTTTTAAAGGTGATATCAATCAAATGATCGCCAAAATCCATGAGCAGAGCATTAGTAATTTGATTGTTGAAGAACCTGCCTTGGAGGAAATCTTCATGCACTATTACGAAAGGGATGCATAGTTCATGAATATTTTTACTTACGAACTCAAAACAGGGCTGCCCTCTATGATTTATTGGACCATCTCTATCATTTTACTGCTGTTACTTTACATGGTGATGTATCCCGCATTTTCCCAGGATATTTCCGCTTTCGAAAGCCTACTGGAAAATTTTCCTCTGGAGCTAAGACAAGCGCTGGGAATGGCCAACTTAAATTTTACTCAAATTCTGGGCTATTATGGGTTCGCTTTTGTTTATGTTTTACTTGTCGGTTCGATCTACGCCCTAAAATCAGCTATGTCTATACTTTCCGAGGATATACGCTCCAAAACTGCCGACTTTCTGTTAGCCAAGCCGGTCAAACGCAGCACTATCGTTAGCGCCAGAATATTAGCGGTACTCACTCATTTGCTTATCCAAAATCTGATCTTCATAGCCGTATCTTATATCATCATGCAGGCCTATGGACCGGGCCAATTTGATGCCACCGCCTTGATTTTAATAAACCTGAGTCTGATTCAGGTTCAACTCTTCTTCCTGGCCGTAGGTATTTTTATTGCCACAGCGTTGAAACGGATTAAAACCGTGTTGCCTATGGCATTAGGAGTAGTATTTGCATTCTTTGTTATCCAAATGATTAACCAGACTATAGATGATCCCAAACTATCATATATTACCCCCTTCGCCTACTTCGATGTGAATAAAATTATCCAGGATGTAAGTTATGATAGGTCTTTTTTTGTCATCAATTTAATTATAATTATCGTTCTCACCGGGTTAACCTATGTGTTGTATCAGAGAAAAGATATGCCCTCGATATAGATAGGAAGTGGTGTTATTGAATATTGTGAAAACCGAACTGCAGGCCAATTTAAAATCACTTATAACTTGGAGTCTGAGTATGGTATTTCTTATTTATGTAGGTATGCTCAAGTATAAGGGCTTTGC
>CAZXIR010000078.1:0-9587 GCA_964640845.1 uncultured Syntrophomonas sp. | reverse complement strand
ACAAAATACTACAACAGTATTTTATGCATACTCTCTCCCCCCGATAATAAGTGCCGCCTTAGCTGGATTTAATTGTTCCTCACTTATTATCTGCTCATGATAATTATAAAAACGCGGGACTGACTCAGCCACTAGAGTCTTGCGAACCGGGATTTCCACCTGATCGCCAATGGCTATGGAATCACCCATGGGGATCTCTACCAGAGCCATTTGCATAAAGACCTTGCCCCGGACGGGATAATTTTTTCCTCCTATGAACACATTTTTGCTGAATCTATTAACACCTATATAAGCTAGTATAATCTTCAATACTATTTTGAACAAATCTATGAACCCCGCTGGCTGGTTGTTAACCTCCAGTGCTAAGCCATCTATATAACCGACTGGAATTACTGCTATCGTAGCATCTTTTTTTGTACGATAGGTTTGGTAATAACCAAGAGTACTCCCCTGGGTGAGGTTTTTCAACGAGACTACCCGGCACTTAAATTTAAATGAATCTCTTAACTTCATTTCTCCATTGACCCCAGCCGGGTACTGTCCGGTCAATAGGGTACCTAATCGCACCGCATTCATCTGCATGTGAGGATAAAGGACCGCTACCGAACTATTAGCACAATGCTGCAGGGGGAAGTTATAACCGCTGGTTGCCAATTGATCTATGGTGGTAGAAAATAACTCGAACTGCTCCTGGCTGCAACGTGCAGAGCCTGCTTCGGCCATATGGGTATATATTCCCTCCAATATTACCAAGGGGTTTGGGTCTAAAATCTGACATGTCTCCAAGGCCTCCTGCACACCCATGCCAAAACGCCCCAGACCCGTTTCAATCTTAAGGTGGACCTTAACTCTTTGCCCACATCCAGAAGCTACCCGGTTTACTAACTGGGCATCATATTTAGATGACAGGGTAAGGGTTATATCATGCTTAATTGCTTCAACAACCTGGTCCTCCTGGGTTAATGGACTGAAGAGCATGATCTGGGACCTAATGCCGGTTTCTCTCAATTTTAGAGCTTCCAAGAGATAAGTAACGGCAAAAAAGTCCACCCCTTGGCTTTCCAGAATACTGGCAGTCCCAGCTGCACCGTGTCCGTATGCATTAGCCTTGACCACCGCAATAAGTCGTACTTGCTCCTTTAAAATAGATTTTACCTGGCTCAGGTTTCCAATTATCGCTTCGACATCTATTTCTACCCATTGATCTGTTTCAGTATAATCCACCCTTTATTCCCCCTGGCCCTGACCGGTTTCCTTACCCGACCTGCTTAGGGTCTGATAAAGAGGCAGGATGTTATTCCAGAGCCAATAAAAAAAGGGCGAATAAATCTGATCCCATTCTCCTATAAACTCAGTCAATTGGCCTCCGAAGCCCTTTTTAAAGCGGTATAACCCATACAACGGATTGCTTTCGTCCAAGTCTCCGGATACTCCTCTAAAATCGTATAAAGTACACCCCATATCTCTAGCCCATTGGATCATAGCCCATTGAATAAGATAATTGGGCATGGTATTCCTTTTGTGATTGCTGGAGGCCCCATAAAGATACCAGACCTTATTACCTGTAATCATGGCCAGGGTAGCTGAAATAATCTCGCCTTCATGCTCGGCAATAAAAATACGCGCGTAATCATTATTCACCATATAATCCCAGATCCACTCAAAATATTCATAACCCCGGATCAGAAATTTATCCCGCTGGGCAGTTTCACGCAGAATGTCATAAAAAGCCGCTAAGTCGGCTTTATCTTTGGCGGGACGTATTATAACTCCTTTTTTGGAGGCCAGACGTATATTATATCTCCATTTGGAATGCATATTTTCCAGCAGTTTAATCTCGGAAGGTGTGATATCCAGTTGGAACACAAAGCGGGGTTGGACTCCTTCAAAATTGACGCCGGTTTTATTCTCTATAAAACCACAATTTTTCAGAATATCTTTATATTCAATATCATCATCTATAATAGCTGGGTCTATCTTTAAAAAAATGGCTCCATGCTCCCGGGCTGCTTTTTTGGCCCCGTCAAATAGTTGGCTGTTCAATTCAATGCTGTTTACATCCACTATCGGCCCTCGGGGTGCGTAAAATATGCTTCTTTTTAGTCCGGGCAGGGGTAGATTCCTTTTAAGTATCAGTAGGGCTCCTCGTATTTCTCCATCTTCTTCCAATACCAGAGGCAGTTTATGCCAACCCATACCTTCTTTTACCTGCCCCCATTCCCACAGTTGCAAAAAATGTCCCCGGGGGTGCCCGGCTACAAAATCATTAAATCGGTCTTTCTCCTTCTCATCGATAACCCTAGTGGTAAACATTGTGTCGCTCCCTTTGTTTTTATTAACGCTTATTGTTACCATAATAACCCACCGATATCCCCACATTTATACCATTAATTAATCCAGCTGGCAATAGCTGTTAAACCATGTGTTATTTGCAGGCCGCTGCGGTATGGTTATTGAGTTGGTCAGTATGATAAACACAATGAGATTCAAGGGCGAGAGACCAGCTCGCCCTTATAATATCCTATTTTTTATTACCGTATAATAAAGCGTTTTTAACTAAACCAGTAAAAAGTGGATGGGGCCGGTTGGGGCGCGATCTAAACTCGGGATGAAACTGACAGGCAACATACCAGGGGTGATTAGATAATTCAATAACCTCTACCAGCCTTTCATCCGGTGATAAGCCGCTAATGGTAAGGCCATTATTCTGCAGTATCTCCCGATAATCATTGTTAATCTCATAACGGTGTCGGTGCCTTTCATTAATTAGCTCTTCGCCATAATATTCACGGGCTATGGTTCCCTCCAGCAAATGGCAGGGATAGGTCCCCAGCCGCATAGTTCCTCCTTTATTTTCAATACCTTCCTGGTCAGGCATCAAATGAACTACCGGATAAGGGGTATCCAGGTCGAATTCTGCACTATTAGCACCTGCCAAGCCACATACATTTCTGGCAAATTCAATCACCGCACACTGCATACCCAGACATATTCCTAGAAATGGTATAGATTTCTCCCGGGCATACTGAGCGGTACTTATTTTGCCTTCGATGCCTCTTTCTCCAAAACCACCTGGAACCAATATTGCATCAACATTTTGCAATAGCTTTTCTGTCCCATCCTTCTCAATCTGTTCCGCATATATCCATTCAATCTTAACATCGCAATTATACTGAAATCCCGCGTGTTTCAGCGATTCCGCTATACTTAGATAGGCATCTTGTAGTTCAACATACTTGCCAACTAGCCCCACTGTGATTTGCTTGTCCTGACAGCCAATTTTCTCCACTAGTTTTTCCCATTCTTCCAGGTTGGCTTCCTGACATTGGAGTCCAATCCTTTTAATGACTTCTCTGTCCAGACCCTCCCGGGCCAACATCAGGGGGACTTCATAGATCGAACCGGCATCTTTCAACTGTATTACCGCTTCTTTATTGACATCACAAAACAATGCCAGTTTGCCTTTTAATTCTTCAGACAAATCCTTCTCAGTCCGACAAACGAGGATATCGGGTTGTATACCTATACTTCTCAATTCTTTTACACTGTGCTGGGTAGGTTTGGTCTTTAGTTCTCCAGCCACTCTTATGTAGGGAACCAGAGTAACATGTATATATAAAACCCGGTCTTTGCCTAGATCATATTTCAACTGTCTGATAGCCTCTAAAAAGGGAAGCGACTCTATATCTCCTACTGTTCCACCTATTTCGGTTATTACTACATCCGGGCTGAGTTCATTTTCGATTAGAGTAACCCGTGCCTTAATCTCGTTAGTAATATGGGGTATTACCTGAACCGTTTGCCCCAGATAATCTCCTCGGCGCTCCTTATCCAGAACGGCCTGATATATTCTGCCGGTAGTACAGTTGGCATACTGGGTCAAATTGACATCTACAAACCTTTCATAATGACCTACATCCAAATCAGTCTCAGCACCATCTTCCGTTACGTAAACTTCACCATGCTGGTAAGGGCTCATTGTACCTGGATCAACATTTATATATGGATCGAATTTTTGCAAGGCTACCTTTAAGCCCCGGCTCTTCAATAACCTGCCTAAAGATGCAGCTGTAATTCCTTTGCCCAGTGAGGAAACGACTCCACCAGTTATGAATATATACTTTGTCACCCTAAGACCCTCTCTTTCCCTTGTAAAAACGTAAACAAAATCCTCTAGAATTTTACTACTCTTATTCCTACCCGGTCAACCGACTGGTATAATCCAAAACAACTATTTCTGTTTGTTCAGGCAGATTGTCAGCGGTTATTTCCAGATACGGTTGTTTTATCACTTGATTAAATTTGCAGGTAAACTGCTCTAGTGGATCCAATTCAAAAGACAAGTCAGAGGTATTAAAATGCATGGGAATAATCACCTTAGGATTAATATCCTGTACAATTTGATACGCTTCCTGCGCATCTACAGTATATACACCTCCCACGGGAAGCAATAACAAATCAACCTGCCCCAACTGCAAATACTGTTCCGGACTTGGTACATGGCCCAGATCTCCCATATGCAGCAGATTTATTCCTTCGATACAGATTTTATAGACAGTATTAGCCCCTCTCTGTTTCCCTCCTGATTTATCATGATAAGTAGGAAAGCCCTTGATTTTAAACCTATCAATAGCAAATTCGCCGACACCTCTGACCTGAACCGGGTTTCCCTTTAATCTTCCGGCAGCGTTGTGATCCCAGTGCTCATGACTTACGGTAGCGATATCCACCTCTTCTATATATACTGGATATCCTAACTTTTCATCAAAGGGATCGGTAACTAGTTTTTTCCCGCCACTCTCAATTAAGAAGGAGGCATGTCCTAACCAGCTGATTCTCATGATTTGCTTAATCCTTTCCTTTTATCCTTTTAGTATCAAAGTACCAGAACCCCTCTCCCTGGTAAACCAGCCGATGATCCATATTTAAACGGGAGAATATGGCCACCAGAGTTGATATCTGATCATCCCTGCCCATCCGAGCAGCAATTTCTTTCAATAGAACCTCATAATAAATGGGCTCGTACCCTTCTAATAGTATCTCAACAGCTAAATCTGCTTCGGTCTTCTTTTTGTTTACCATGGTTTACCTCCTACATATATTCAGGTGCACTGACACCTAATATTGAAAGTGCATTTTTTATCGTAACACGTGTAACCTGCATCAGCAATAGCCTGGCGTCCTGCAACCCGGCCTCTTCGTTTATAACCCGATGGCGATTATAAAAACTGTGGAACAATCCGGCCAGATCCAGCACATAGCGTGCTATCCGGTGAGGAGCAAGAGTTTGAGCCGCCACCCGTATTTCTTCCGGGAAGTCAGCAATTTTTCTCAATAACACCAGTTCCTCAGGCTCCTTTAACAAACTGGTATCGATGTTGCTAATTGCAGCCATCTCGATACCGGCTGCCTGGGCCTGCCTAAAAATGCTGCAGATACGGGCATGGGCATATTGCACATAATAAACTGGATTATCCTGGCTTTGTTCGGCGGCCAGGCGAAGATCAAAATCCAGCTGACTGTCCGGGCTGCGCATAACAAAAAAGAAACGAGCAGCATCCTTGCCCAGTTCTTCTATCAATTCGTCCAGAGCAATAGTGGTGCCAGTACGTTTAGACATTCGCACCAAGTCTTTTCCCCTATACAACCTGACCAGTTGCATCAGTAAAACATCCAACATACCACGCTTATATCCCAGAGCTTCGATAGCATCTTTCATCCGTTCTACATGTCCATGATGGTCTGCTCCCCATACATTAATTACCCAATTAAACCCACGCTGGTATTTATCCCGATGATAAGCGATATCGGCTGCAAAATAAGTAGGCAGACCATTAGCCCGCATTACTACGTTGTCTTTATCTTCTTCTGAACTGCTGGTTTTGAACCACAAAGCATCATCGTGCTCATATATGTAGCCCTTCTCCTTCAGGTTATCGATTACTTGCTGCACAGCTCCTGACTCATGAAGCTTTTTCTCACTATACCAGACATCGTATTGGATGCCAAAATCCATCAGGGTTTTTTTAATATAGGTGACCTTTTCCTGCAGAGCATATTCAATAATAACTTGTCTTCTCTTCTCTTTTGGTAATTCGGACAAATTATCTCCAAATTTATTGATTATATTTCTTACGGTTTGGATTAAATCCTGTCCTGCATATCCGTTTTCGGGAAATTCAACATCATGTCCGGTCAACTGCATATATCGCGCTTCCAGAGAATCTCCGAATATTTCAATCTGGTTGCCGGCATCATTAATATAAAACTCTCTTTCTACTTCATAACCGGCATATTGCAATATATTGGCTAGGGTGTCGCCTATAGCTCCGCCTCTGGCATTGCCCATATGCAAGTTGCCGGTGGGATTAGCGCTGACAAACTCTACCTGCACTTTACAGTTGCGGGGATCATTATAACCAAAGCTATCTCCCATCTGGTCAATGATAAAAGGTATTTCATAAAGCCACCTGTCACTAAGGAAGATATTAATAAAGCCTGGTCCTGCAATTTCCACCTTTTCCAACTGCTCCAATTTATTTAAATCTATCCCTTTTGTTATTATCTCGGCGATCTGGCCTGGTGCCATTTTCGCCTCCCGGGCCATTATCATGGCAGCGTTACAGGCAAAATCCCCGTGGCCCTTTTCCCGGGGTACTTCAATCACAAAATCCGGTACTGCCTGAAAATTTATCAATCCTTCTGTCCGGGCCATTATTAGCGCTTCGGTTATACTGCTGCTAATTAAATCTTTTAACTGCTGAATGGGATTCATTTCTTTCCTCCTTGAATTTGCTCTAAAGACCTATCATTTATATTTTATCCCATTGTGGGAAAAACTTAAAAAAAGAACTGGATTTCCTAATTATTTTTTCACTCAATATTTGGAGGTATATCAAAATGCAACTTAAAACAAACGAGAAATCTATACTGGCTTATTTCTCAGAGCAACAGCAGGCTCAGAAAGCTGCCCTGGCGCTGAAAGAAGTGGGGTATCTGGATCTGCAAATCGATAGCATTTCCCGCTATCCCAGTCGTCCGGTTTATGAATCCCATCCAGTAAATTTATCCAGCATGGTACTGGGCAGTCGAGAATATGGCAGTCAGGAATACAGCCTGGGCCATGGTCCGCTTATGGCAGCAGATCCATCCGTCAGCGGTATGTCTTCCCCCTCGGAACCAGCACCGGGTTATTCCTATCTGCTTACCCTGGTAACCACTGAGGATAAATTTGACATCTCTCGGCAAATTCTCAAAGAGCATGGGGCTCTAGTTTAAGGCAGATTGTTGTATCCTTCACCAACACCGGTCGGGCTACCGGTAAACCGGATTAAAACCTCTTTGATGTATCAGACGAAACCAGAGCGGAAGTTGAAGCTTGATTCAGCACCAACAGTAAAACACCAGTCATTGATTACTGCTGGTCATATTGCCAATATTAACCCGACGGGTCTTGGGCCTTCATACTAGCTTCAACTTCTTCCAGAGCTACAACTACCAAGGGATCGAGTATTGACCCGGAGGCCCGTTTTACCGCCTGAATCGCCTGTTTATGGGATAGACGATCCTCTAGGGCACATAATCTAGTCAAGGCATCATACAAATCAGCTACCGCAATAATCCGGGCATTAAAGGGGATCTTGGTAGCCGATAGGCCCTGGGGTCCGCCACTTCCATCGTAGCGCTCATGATGATAAAGTATTCCCTCCCGGACTGTTTCCAAACCTGGTATGTCCTTAAGTATCAAGGCTCCCCGGCTGGAGTGATCTTGAGCATCCATACCATCCGGCTCGCAATCATTTGGTCTCTGGTGCCCAATCTTGCCAATATCGTGCAGCAGAGCGCTATAATATAAATCCCGCTTTTCATCTTCATCCAAACCCAGTTTGCCACCTAGCAGGCCAGTAATATCAGCCACCCTCTCACTATGTCCGGCAAAACCTGTTTCCTGTGCGTCAATGGCCTTTACCAGAGCCTTCAGTAGCTCCATTTGGTAGACTTGCTGGTTTCCATGGTCAAGCAGCAGGGAGATTATCTGTGCGGCCTGCAAAACCACATATTCCAGCATCTCTATTTGTCGGGCACTAAAAGGAGTCTGATCTTCCTTATTAAGCATAATTACCGAGCCATAATTATTCTGCCTGCTAAGTATGGGAAGAACCAAAAGCGAGTGAAAATGGTCTGTATTTCTTAAATCAGCCGGCCGGGGATTATGATTATCAATCACCAGCACAGTCTGATTCTCGTCCACCCATCTCATTAATTCCTCTATACAATCCATCCCCAGCCCATCTTCTGCAGTAATGATATTACCGTCCCTTAATACTATTGCTTTTTGGCAGGATACTATTTGAAGAGCATATTTTTTAATTACCCTTTCCACTTCCAAAAGCTCCCTGCAGTTCAATAAATTCTTATCAAATTTCATCATCATCCGCTGTTGGGCAATGTATTCCAGCCGATTCCGACTAAGTCCGGCATAATAGGTAAAACCCAAACCTGACAACAGAGCAATCATAGCAATTGCCAGACCGGGTAAAACTTCCACCAATACTAAGGCAGTAAGCAGAGACGTTAATATTAACCCTATCAAGAGTATATGTTTGGTATCCATCATCTTCACTCGCCATCTATCTTCTTTCATTAACCATTCGCTATTCACAGCCAATTTCCTACCGGTCTGATTTTTTTCCAGGAGTTTACCACTACCATTCTTACCACAACCAGGATTAGCCCAAACAACAGTAATATCAATACTATTACCGCCCTTTTATTGCCTGCTATATATCATCTTTGGATTGTTTAGCATAAAATCCTTCCACTTCTGGTATAATGTATCTAAAAATTAAGTTCTAGAAAGGAAGATTAGATGAAGAATCCATTGGTGACTATTGAATTGGAAAATGGAGGTATGATTAAAGCCGAATTGTATCCAGAGATTGCCCCCAATACCGTAAATAATTTCATCTCTCTGGTTAAAAAAGGTTATTATGATGGGATTATTTTTCACCGGGTAATACCTGGTTTTATGATCCAGGGTGGCTGCCCACAAGGTTCAGGCACAGGTGGACCCGGTTATTCTATCAAAGGTGAATTCTCCGGCAACGGTTTTAAAAATGAACTTAAACATGACCGTGGAGTTCTATCTATGGCCAGAACCGCAGCACCTAATTCGGCCGGATCGCAGTTTTTTATAATGGTCGCTCCTTCCCCTCATCTAGATGGCCAATACGCCTCCTTTGGTAAAGTCATAGAAGGTCTAGACCAGGTAGATGACATAGTAAACGTTAAAAGGAACCGTATGGATAGACCTCTGGAAGATCAGAAGATGCAAAAAGTAACAGTTGACACCTTCGGCGTTGATTATCCCGAGGTAATAAAATCTTAAGTCACTTCCAAAAAGCAAACAAGGGGCCGGTTCGACGGTTCTTCTGTTTGCTTTTGCCCCGTTTTAACCGGATTAGCTCCCCATCAAGCCACCTGAAAATGCCTATGTTCCCCAACAGTGATTATAATGTCACACTGGTTCTATAATCGGGAAATGTTTGATGCAGCATTATATCCTTTCCTACCTGGTGCCCACTAGC
>CAZXIR010000077.1:0-9643 GCA_964640845.1 uncultured Syntrophomonas sp. | reverse complement strand
GGGGTGGGGTATTTTTCTGTAATCTCTTTTAATTGATCCAGGTTAACAAATGGTTCCTTCATAATTGCCCTCCATTTTTCTGTTTGTTTTTTATTGTTTACCTAAGCGATTACCTGCAACACTTAATCACTTGCAGTAAATTATAACATTTTTCGTCATAAACAAAACTGCTGTCAGGATTGTATACAAATTTTTAAACATCCTCCAAAGAATTGGCGGTTACAGACTCCCTTATTAGAGGTACCCATAATGAAACCGACCTGCAGGGCAAGTCGGCGAAGTGCTTTTATATCTGTTTATCCTGGCTGGTGCTGGGTCTGTATAAGTCAGTCCCTGACAGAAAAACCCCAAGCTGATAGGATCTTAGAAAACCTCATATTAAGGTGCCCTTAAATACAACCTCTAGAAATTGCCTACTTGAAATGATGAATGAAGATATTTCTCAATAGATTCCAATCGGATGGGACTCAAGCTGTGCACAAACCTGTGGTATTCTATTTGCCACTGGATATCGGCTGTCTGTTCAGCAGATAATAGAGAAAACTGGCTGGGATCGGACCTTAGTTCCTCAATAAACACCATTTTAGCCAATATGGATAATTCCAGATCTCCCAGGGCGGCAAATATGGCCTGATAATCGTCACCAAATAAGCAGTCAGCTTCCAATACATCAATAAAATCGCCTAAAGATTTGATACTGTTGCCTATAATTTCAGCTTTTTCTGCCGCCTCAGCACACTCCATTATTTTCCCTACCAGTTCGCAGAAACTGTCGTTATCTAGCCTATATCCTTTGTCAAAAATAATATCTGCCTGATAAATACCTTCACCTTCAAGAATAATAACATTAGACAGAGTATCATGTTCCAGGGCACATAAAAACCTGGGCATCAATACTCCTTTAAAATTACGAATGTAATCCCTCAATCCAGGATTATCTATGCCTAACTGTGCTATCAAAATTTCCACTGCCTGGCTCACCCTAGATGTACATTGGGCAGGGTTTAATCCTTTGAATTTTTGTTGCAGATAAGCATACTTGGCTTTAGTAATAAGTATCTCGCCGGCTCTATTCCCTGATAATACCGAAAAAATAGCATTGGTAAGTACTATTTCAAATATGTTTATTAATGCCTCTTTATAATCAATACCATAAACTTGACCGTATTGGTCTAAAAGCTTTTTGGTGTCCTCCCCATCAAAAAAACGGCAAAACTGATTCTCTTGGACTAGGGTGGCCAAATATTGCCTGATATAATAAATACCTTGAATCTGCATATTATCAAACAGCAACGGATAGTCGATACTGGCCATGGTATCCTGGGCGCAGAAAAGAACATCGTAATCCTTAAAGAATTGCGGTAACGCTTGGTTTATGGTATCTTGATATGCTTCGTTGGGAACATTGAGCTTGTTGTTTTTAATTTCTTGATATAGCAGTTGGGTATCTCTCAGGCATGACTCCACCATTTCCAGCCCTGCCTCATATGTTTCCTTAATGGTGCTTGATATCAAAAGATTTATGGCATCTTTGGGGTTAGAAAAACTGCGGGTACAGGCATCCATACAATATAGAATGGACAGCATTATCCTCTCTCCAGTTTCCACCTTAACAGATGAGCTTTCCCCCTGGGTGTATTTGAGGATCGATTCCCCTAGTAAGACCATGAATTGCTTATGAATATTCTCCATACTCTGTTGATCAATCAAGCCTAGATCTTCTGCCTGACCAAGAAGAGAGAGGGTGTAATAATTGTGACTTAAATATTTTTTATTAAGAGGTATATATTGTTCAATGTTACTCGATGTCATCAATGCTACTCCTCTTCCCAATGAATAACACTTTTCAGCAGACCGTTCCTGAAATCTCTGGCAAACAGTACCAATTCCCTGTTCCTTAGAAGCTCCAAAGAACCCTTACAGGAACCATCAAAAAATTCCTTCATTACCGTTACTAGTTCATCATCACCGATCAAGTCTTCGGTTTCATTTTTAGTATAATAGAACAAGTCTATGAGCTCATTTATAGTCAATGCATAATCTTCACGGCTTATATAAGGTGAACGGCAGAATGCAGTAATGATCTTTGTTATCACTTCCATTCCGAGTTCAATTCTTCCGTGTCTCTTAATCGCCTTATTTCTGGCCTCGATTATCTCCAGTGCTTCACCGGTTGTTAGTACCAGGTCATATTTTTGCGACTCCTGGTTAGTTTCCAGTATCTCAAGTACACCACCTGGCTTTCCCAAAGAGCGATATATGTCCGGCCAGTTCATAGCTTTTGTCACCCCTTTTGCTTTACTGGTTTTTATCGAGTAACACTAAATATTTCCTTGACAAAAATATAAATATATGCTATTATTGAAATTTATGATGTTTGTTTATGTATTATACATGGATTTTTATATCTTTGTCAATTCATTTTGAGTTTGGGCTGGTGGCCATCCTTAAACAATAAGCTCCCGCGATGGTATAAAATCATAAATTATCCAGATCTATATCCTGCAGCAGTTCCTTTAGTTTGATAAGCTCATTTTTATTAAGGGTTATCCCTTTTCCCATTTTTCCATGCTCTGGTCCCCAATCCCGGATATCAACCTTTGGTGCCCGTTCATTCCAACTCACCAGATTAATTTCTTTTTGCCAGCCTTTAGACCCCTCAGATAGTACCCCCATTGATTTGGTGATTTCGAACTTGATATCCGCCATCCGATAACCTCCTTGTTATATTATTTTCTTACATTATTGTATTATTTTTACATTTTAATTGCAATGTGTTCATTGCCCTGGAAATACTGATGGTTATCAGCTTGCCCTCTAATTCAGGATAGTGGTCCCGGAGCTTCATGAAAAGTCTAGTAAAAATAGACCCACCTTGGGAGTGAAATGGTGCTGGATATGGTGAGAATTAAGATCATAGGCCATGCAATGTAACTGCCCTATCCCAACAGGCAGCGGGTGCACCCCTGCCTCTTGGGATATATCAAAACCGACAACCATATCTTATGCTGGTTATATGAGATGCCGGGTTAGGATTATACAGTTAAGGTTGGGATAACTTAACTGCTAACCATTAGACAAAAGTATTAATGAAGTGTCTAACCACCTCTAATCCCCCAACCATGGCTCCCAAACTGCTGCCCAGATTGGCCAGGGCTACTACCAGCAAAATGTGAGTAACCTTATTATTCCAAAAACCCCTTACCGAGATTATATCGTCAGCTATGTTCTCAAAATCCTGTACTTTGGGTTTTCTAATTATGGCCTCCACAATACCAACAAACCATCCTGCAGCTAAAAGGGGATTCAACGAACTAATCGGCGATATGACAAATGCTGTAAGTATGGACAAAGGATGAGCCAGGGCCAGCAAAGCTCCCAAGGCGGCAAGACAACCGTTCCAGATAATCCAGGCTGCCATCTGATCTATCCCGGCCGCTTTATCCACCGAGAAAGTAGACACGATCAAAGCCAATATCAGCACTGGTATGGCCCAAGCTATTACTTTAGTAATTTTAGATGCAGGTAAAATCTGGGATAGCTTTTCCAGATCGTGATCATGCAAGAGTTCTTTTTTGATCCCCGGAATATGACCGGCCCCTAACACTGCAACCACTTTATTTCCCGGGGCTTCCTTTATTTTTTGAGCCAGATATTGATCCCGCTCATCGATTAGAATGGATTTTACATGGGGGAAAGACCGGGATAATTCTTCCAGAGCAGAACTAAGCATGTCACTGCTCTTCATCTTCTCCATTTCTTCCTCACTTATCTCCTCATCGAGAAAAATACTTAAGATAAGTTGGAAAAATAGCTTCATTTTACCCCATAAATTAATCTTCCTCCATAACCGCATCATGGTAGTTTGGATATCCCGGTCAGCCAGACAAAGTTCAGCCCCTACCTCCTGGGCCGAGGCTATCCCCTGCAGCATCTCCTGTCCAGGTTTGATATTAAACTGCTGAGCCAGCTTTTTTTGATAAGAAGACAATATAAAATTCACTAATAGGAGCAAGGCCTTACCATCTTTTATAATCTTAGTTATATTAGTATTTTTCCAGCGTTCAGTATCAGAAATATTTTGATAGCGGGACTGGCATAGTTCTATACATACTGTGTCCGGCTTTTCTTGTTCAATTACCTCTTTAACTTCTTCTGCACTGCGGGGGGAAACATGGGCTGTCCCAATTAAAATTATCTGCCTGCCATCCATTTCGATACGATGGATATTGCTATTACCCAAATTATCACTTCCTTATCATATTTCGACCAAGTGAACCACCATAATGATATCATATTAAAGGCACGTACATCACAAGAACCAGGGGACGGTTCTTGCGGTTTGAAACTGGTTATCACCGTCCCCTTGGTTTTAGACTTCAAAGAGCGTGCGGATATCTTCTTCACTCATTTTACTCAGGAAGTTTTCGCCGGGTTGAATCACGGCATCTATCAAGGCTTTCTTTTTTTCCTGCAGTTCGAAGATCTTCTCTTCTATGCTGTCTTTGCTGATAAGTTTTATGACCTGGACAGCGTTCTTCTGGCCGATGCGGTAGGCTCTGTCAGTGGCCTGATCTTCTACCGCTGGATTCCACCAGGGATCGTAGTGAATGACTACATCGGCACCGGTCAGATTCAATCCTGTTCCTCCGGCCTTGAGTGAAATCAGAAATACTTTCTGCTGGCCGGCGTTAAATGAATGGACTAACTTCATTCGCTGCTCAGCAGGAGTTGAACCGTCCAGATAATAATAAGAAATCAGGGAGCGGTCGAGTTGTGCCTTTATCAGGCTGAGCATACTGGTAAACTGAGAAAATACCAGGATGCGATGGCCACTGTCAATAGCATCAGTCAGGACTTCCATTAGCAGTTCCAGTTTGCCGCTTCCTCCGGTGTAGTTTTCTATAAATAGTGAAGGGTGGCAGCAAATCTGCCTCAGTCTGGTTAAAATAGATAGGATCTTGATCTGACTTCTATCAAAGCCATGCTTCTGAACTTCCTCCCGAAATTCCTGTTGGGCTTGCATCAAATAGGCTAGATAGAGTTTGCGCTGTTCTGCAGTCATGGGATTGGACATCTTGTTTTCTGTTTTTGGCGGTAATTCTTTAAGGACTTCCCTTTTCATTCTTCTCATAACAAAGGGCTGGATATGCTTTTTCAATTCCTGTATTGCTTCGGGCTGATTGTTTTTTACAATGGGCACTTCATAGCGGCTCTGGAATTTATTATGACTCAAGAGATATCCGGGCATCAAAAAATCAAATATGGACCACAGCTCGCTCAGGGAGTTCTCTATCGGTGTTCCGGTAAGGGCGAAGCGGGCTAAGGCCTGCATTTTTTTGACCGCTTTGGCTGCCTGAGTATTGGGGTTTTTTATATTTTGCGCCTCATCCAGAATACAATATCTGAACTGCATGTCCTGGTATAGGGCCAGGTCTCGTTTGATAAGGGCGTAAGAAGTTACGATAAGATCCGGCCTGTCCAGAGAACCCAGAATTTCCCGGCGTTCTGGTTGACTTCCCGATACAACCACAACCTCTAGATCAGGGGTGAAACGCCGGGCTTCATCCTGCCAGTGGTACATCAACGAAGTGGGAACGATAGCCAGTGACGTCTGACCGCCTTTGCCCTGGTCGGAAAGCAACAGGGTGAGTACCTGCAGAGTTTTACCCAGACCCATATCATCGGCTAAAATACCCCCAAATCCATAGGCAGCCAGGGATTTTAACCACTTGAAGCCGTTCTCCTGATAATGCCGAAGCTTAGTCTGAATGCGAGCAGGAAGTTCATAATCTGATTCCTGAGGTTCTCGGATTTCCCGCACCAGGGTCTTGAAGGCCCTATTGCCTTGGACATTAAGTCCCCTTTCCCGGGCTGCTTGATCAAGGTAGGGTGCTCGATAGGAAGGGAGTTGGATCTTACCCGCAGCTATGGCATGACTGCTGACATCCAGTTCCGCCATAAGTTCAGCGATCCCTTTGAGTTCGCTGTTATCCAAAGCAAGAAAATTTCCGTTCTTTAAGCGGTGATAGTTTTTTTTCAGCTTATAGGATTTTAACAATTCTATAAATTCCCGGGGAGAAATATCCTGGTATTCAAGAGATAATTCCAGCAGGCCGTTTCCGGTATTCATCCTTACGCCGGGGAAAACTGCAGCATTATGGTTGATTCTGGCTTTGAAATCATCGGAATAATAAAGCTCTGCCATAGCTTCCAGTTCAGGTAAGGCGTCCTGGAGAAATTTGAAGACCAGTGCTTCCTCTTCCTGCACGAAGGAACCTTTCAGCAATTGGAATTGATATTGCTGGAAAATATTTATAAGTTGTTTTTCTTTTTTGACCGACCGTAAGAGCACTTTACCATCCAGGCTTCTAATTGCTTCACCGGTCTGCTGCAGGGCAGGATTCAAGCTATGGGTCTTGTATTGAAATTCGATCCGGGCCGCAATGCCGTTCTGAAAACGATCGAAATATACTCTTTTTTCGGGTTCTTCAAAAAAATACTTCGCCGACAGAGCCGGTTCCACCTCAATATCAGTAACATTTTCCAGAGCGGGGCGGACCGTTGAAAAAAAGCGGGCCACATCGTTATCGGCAATCGCCAGCTCAGGCCGAGGCTTCTGGGCAAAAGCAGAGATTAAAGGGGTTATGGTCTGGGCAAACAGACTATCAACATGATATATCAGACCCTGATGATAAATATACCGGTTATCTGCATCAAGCCCGTGATATACGTGGTTCTGCGAATCCAGCGTTAACTTGATGCCACCGGTTATACCCTGCAGATTTAGCGGGAAAGGCGGCCTACCTTCATGGATGCTCATCCCGCTTATCTTCTGATTATTTATGTAAGCATCGAAGGTTTTATCCTCCATTAGCTCCAGAAATCTGAGCAGCAAGGAGTTGGTCAAACGCATGGATTTCTTGTTGGAAAAGGTCAATCCTAGTGTAAAACCATAAGAAGACCATCCCTGTAAATACTTTTCATCGCGATAGGCATCAATAATTATTTGCAGCAGCGCAGCCGAAGTTTTATCAAAAACAGCCTCCCGGGGACGGAAGGTATAGTTTTTCCCAAAGTAAAGATCCTGTTTATTCAGATAGGCGGTCAAGAAAGCAGGAATATCCTTAACCACATAGGGCCGGATGTTGCCAATATGAAATTCCAGACTGTGCTGTTTTCTTCCTCCTAGCGCAGAGAGGCAAAAGGTAGGAATGAGTATGGTGTTTGCTTCCGTTTTTTTCTCCCTTAAGTCAGGCGCAGCAGCCAGATCCTGCTCAAACAAATTCATCAGCGTAGTAGAAAGGTGGTCACTCTGTAAGGTTCGGGAATCCAACTGGGATCTCCTAGGGGAAGAAAAGACCACGATATTATTGGGAAGAGCAAAATAAATATCCCACTGCTTCTGTATTACCTTCATTAGTGCGACAATATGTTTGCAGGCACCTTCATATTCATAATAAGCCGGGCAATCACAATCATAATCATCAACCATAAGGTCCTCATTAAAATGTACTGCTACATCATAGTGCACTTCACCTATTACAATGGCATTAAAGCATCGGTGGGATTTATCGAAACTAAGTTTTGTCACCCGAGCTTCATTATAATACCGTATTCCCCGGTGATAGACCGCACTGCTGCTGGCTTCATTCTTAATCATTGACTCGCTTAGCATTTTTTACTCCTTATGTTTGATCATTCCCTAATAGATATTAACACCTTTTAAAACTTACTCTCACAACATACAGTCAATATAAATTCAACCTAATTATACATCCTAAAGCTTTTTCAAACGTATAACAACCATAATTTTACCCTTAATTCCTTAATCATAATCCAAACATAAATTTGTAGTTATTACTGAAAGCCAATCAATGCATTGCTCAGTCTCAAGAAAGCAGTATAGAAATAATGAATTGGCAGGAAGCGTTAAAGGAGCCATTCGTAATTGCGTTTTCCATAAAGAATGCGGCGTATCTGCACCGTGTCACGCTTAATAACAAAAAAAATAAGGTAGCTTTCTGCCACCATAAAGCGATACCCTTTGGCCTTCAAAGCGGCGTTGCGCACGAAGGAGCAGCGTTCCGGCATCTGAGACAGGCTGCCGATTTTATTGGTGAGGAGGTCATAGTACCGTAGGGCTGCATCTGGATAAAGTGTGTTAAGATAAGCAACAATTTCTTCTAAATCCCGCTTGGCAGCAGGATAAATCCTTATATTAAAATTATAGTTGTCCATGAACCGTGTTCCTCAAGCGCTTGGCCACTTCAAAGAAATCCTCACCTTCTGCACCATTCAGGATTTCTTCCTCAGCTTCTGCTAGTTTAACGTACAGATTAATAAGCGCCTGCTGGCGTTCATAAGTTTCCATACTCATTACCACCATATCACCTACACCATTTTTAGTGATAAATATAGGTTCTCTGGTCTGATGACAAATTTCCGAAATGTCGTTGGCATTGTTTCGCAAGTCAGATATAGGCCTGATTCTAGGCATAACGCCACCCCTCTGCTCAATATTTATAGCAATATTTTATCTAAATAATGAGCATTTATCAAGGCTAGTTTTGGAAGCTCGCCGGTGTTATTCATTTTTTTCCCATAAAGTGCTATGCTACCATATAAGATAGAGAGTTTATTATAGTAAGGATGGGAGAATGCCATGTACGAATTGATCCAGGTGGGAGAACGAACCTATTATATTGAATGCCCGGCCAAGGTGGGAGTATATAAAGTAAGCGATAACGACGTCTATCTGGTGGACAGCGGCAATGATAAGGAAGCGGGTCGGAAGATTTTGCGAGTTCTCAAAAACAATGATTGGAACCTGAAAGGGATAATCAATACTCATTCCAATGCCGACCATATAGGCGGGAACAAGTTTTTACAGCACAGAACCGGCTGCCAGATCATTTCCACCCCAATTGAAAACACTATCGCCCGGTTCCCCATACTGGAACCCTCATTTTTATATGGGGGCTACCCGTTTAAGGAACTGCGCAATAAGTTTTTAATGGCCAATGCCAGTTATCCCACCCATAATATAGATGAATATTTGCCGGACGGCCTGGAGTATGTAAAGTTGGGCGGCCATTACTTTGATATGATAGGATTAAAGACTCCAGATGATATTTACTTCCTGGCCGACTGTGTTTTCAGCGAAAACATAATTAATAAATACCATTTGTCATTTGTTTATGATGTAAGAGCATTCCTGAACACATTGGATGCGGTGGAGCAGATGCAGGCCAGGCTATTTATTCCTGCCCATGCCGATGCCTGCGAAGACATCCATCCACTGGCAAAGGCCAACCGGGATAAAGTTTATGAAATCATTGACCGGATACTTTCATTCTGTACTGATGCAACTGGTTTTGAAGATATTCTGCAGGCTATTTTTAATTCCTATGATTTGACCATGGATTTCAACCAGTATGTACTGGTGGGGAGTACCGTGCGCTCTTACTTATCCTACTTGCATGATGAGGGCAAGCTGGACTGCCTAATAATGGACAACAGAATGGTATGGCAGACCGTTCATAGCTGATCATGTTCATAATCAAGATAATTTATTTCTATTAAGGCTGCTGATGATTTTGGGCTATAGCATACGCTTTCTGTAGTTCATATATTGTCCGCG
>CAZXIR010000076.1:7238-9647 GCA_964640845.1 uncultured Syntrophomonas sp. | reverse complement strand
CACTGGGGGGTGCCAGGTTGAGGCTTTGTTTCATGCTCTGTTCTCTCCTTTCCTTTGTATCTTATATATATAAAACGGCACCATCTTATAGTGCTCGCCTTAAATTACTGCCCTGACGCCTGCATAAACAAATTTGACCATAAGTTACAGTAAAATGATTCATATTTGAATAAGACTACCTACAAATCATGCCACGTTATTACATTATAATACAAATGTGACTCATATTAATGTTAAAATTTTGTTAATATTTCTACTTTTTACCCAAAAAGTATACACTATTGTAACAACATTATATACAATTATGTATACCTTATCTTGTTATGGTGGTATATGGTCCCTCTACTATTAAATACTGCTGTTTACAGCCATTAAGCTCTGAGCGTAGCTATTATACGCAATGGATTAATAAGCAGATCCAATGCGTCATTTATACTCTTAACTGCTATATCTGCTGCCCGTAGAGCCTCTATCGAACAACCTTCAGACTGCATTACTATCACACTTAATCCGGCATTAGCCAGCATAAGACGATCATTATAGCCATTACCTACGGCGACACTATTTTCGGCCTGTAATGTATTAAGAATGTCAAGTTTATCCTGTCCTCCATCTTCCGGGCTCACCTTTAACATCTCCAAATCCAGTTGTCTTGCAATATCCCTGCCAGCTCCATAAGTATCGGCAGTAAGGATGTATATCTTAAGCTTATCCTTGAGTACTTCGATCCTATCTTTAACCCCGTCCAACAGTATTCCATCTACCGCCAAGGTACCATTCAAATCAAGTAATAGATTCTCTAAAACTAAAGTTATTTCCCGACCCGGAATCGATATCTTAATCATATCAAAACCCCCATTCTTTTAAGTTTACATTCCAAGCTAGATTGTAACATCATTCATTACCAAGATAAACAAAATCCATATTCTAGTATCACCATTATTTACCAGAATAAAGTTTGGTTATCTGCACATAATAAAGCTACAGTCGGTGATACCGAGTTCTAAAGATCAGGTTCCTTTTAATTAAGGTAATCTAACTTCTTTCAGAAACACAGGCGCTGTTAACTCAGCACATGAACGGTATCACTGGCTTTTTGTTGTCTCACGGGTTGTTGACAACATAAAAACTTCTCTTCTATTATGAGTTAGGGGAGTGGGGTTATTGACCACATTTTATTAAAAAATCTTCCCACTTGTTTACTGGACCGGAAAAATGAATAGGTAAGTTCTAGCCAAGTTATACTACTGGCGTTTTGAGTTGCGACAACCAATGGAAGCTATACCGATATAATACACACAAGTTATAAATGGTAAATAGACTAAAATATAGTAGTATAAAGGTTTATCAAAATAGAAACTTATTCCAGCCAAAGACAATAGTCCCAATAGAGGAGTAAACCAGAAATGTAACATAAAAATAGCATATTCGTACAATCCCATAAAATTAAAAGAACTTAACAAGACAGCGGCAAAAAAAATGCCTGGTGCCTGCCAAACAAGTGCAGTCATTATCTTTTTGATAAATGGAAGCCTAGTAGCCCGACGAGATTCCAGTGCAATTACCAGCAGATAGATAACGGCAACCATAATATCCAAGCCGGGAAAATAAATACTTAAAATGCCGGCTCCAAACGCACTGATGTGAATAAAATATAATCTTAAGATATTTGCCAGCATCTAATTCCCTTTCTCTCGAATAATACTAACATGAGGACTATAGTAGAATGCATCCGGGGTAATCCATAAATCCCCACTCTCATCCAATTCAATTCCCTGTTCCTTATACGCTTTCCATATAATCTTACTGCAATTCCATATCCTATCTCCAGGTTTAAATGCCAGAGCATAAAACATATTACCTTGATATTCACTGGCATATTCAACTGCCCTCTTTTTAACCTCTGGATC
Source organism: uncultured Syntrophomonas sp. (assembly GCA_964640845.1). Lineage (GTDB taxonomy): Bacteria > Bacillota > Syntrophomonadia > Syntrophomonadales > Syntrophomonadaceae > JAAYJK01. Next base: position 7,737 of record CAZXIR010000076.1, on the reverse strand, counting down.
TGCCTCCACCCTGAGTAAACAGACCTCAGTATAGTCCCGGAAATGGTCAATAGAGCGGGTGTGCACCCCATAATCTACAAAAGCTTCTAAAACCTGCCCATTGCCATTATATATACCTACATGAGAAAATCGCCCATAAGCACAATCGGGATACCCCCCCAGTATGATGTCACCCACCTCAAGTCCGGCTAAAGAAATATCGTTATAATATTTAACATTAATCCCATAGCCATATTTACCCTGGGAGACACTATCTAAATAGGCATACATAACGGCTTCTTTATTCGCAAAAATCTGGCGGTTATCACTAACTAGCAGAGTTGAATTGAGTAGCACCAGCAATGGGAATATTATAAGACTAAATGTATTCCACCAATTTTTTGAGCTTGCTTTCATATGATAACTATAACTCCCCTCAGCTGAGTTGGTATTTAAACTATATTACCACTTTTTCTAAAAGACAAACCTTTCTACTGGGTTGATGTTGGGTTAAAATATA
>CAZXIR010000076.1:0-7228 GCA_964640845.1 uncultured Syntrophomonas sp. | reverse complement strand
CTGGTATGGTATTCTAAATGAGAAGTATACTTAGAAAATTAGACAAAAGGAAAACCTTGTCTGAGCTGGAATATAAAGAGCTCTTACATTATATTGATGCTCTTTTCAATAATTCATGGGAGTCTTATGATTTATTTTATGCTAGATATTCTGCTGTCTTATGGCAGGATTATTCAGTATACATCCCCCATTTCAAATATGATATAGATGACCTGATTAATCACTTGGTCTACCACCAGGAGCTGTTGGGCAAAATCGATAACACCCAGGATCTGTTAGAGCTATTCCCGGTGGAATTACATCCCTATTTAACTTACCACTTTAAACGAGATAATCACCATCATCTCCTTACCCGGCTAACCCGCTCTCTGACCGTCGAATCGGCTTTAACCCTGCGGGAATTACCATCAGCCAGACCGGGGGAGGTAGTAGTTAAATATGAAGATGGCAATCCTTATAAGGAAATCGGTTTGAAATTACATTTTGATAGATTAACCAAATATCAGTTTATTACTCGTATCCAGTCATACCGCTACCTAACCCGAGGCAAGTCTCGTCAGGATAGAATAGATGTTCTGGCAGAGGATAAACTGGGAGGTATTTATACCAATAAAGAGAAATCTATTTATTATTATCTGTTTTTAAGTGAAAGCGATATTATTAAAGCAGAAAATGCCTGTTCTGTTCTAAATACAGCACTGTATGGAAAATCCACTTGAGGAGCATACCATGCCAAATACGACACTCGAATTGGATAACGAACTTAATAATAATGATCTGTTTATGATGTGGCAGAATGAATTGAATTTGAGAACATCTGCCCGAGCCGATACCCATGATGCTAGTACTATACCTATATCTGGAACCCAAGAGTTAGAGTTCTGGTATCGCTGCTGGTATTTCTCAGACCGTAAATTGAATTTTTTTAACCTGCTGCTAAACAATCTTCATAATATACAAGTACTTAAATGGCTAGGGGATGGGCCGGTTTTTTTGCTGCAGGACTTCTGGGCTTTTCTTTCCTGGCATATTACCATCAAGCATCCTCAGCCAGAAAAGCTTCAATTTATAGTTAATCTTTATGACTCAGAATATCATACAGCGATGATGCCGGTGGTTAATTCGCTAAATATTGAATCCTGCCAGTATCTCCTATCCAGAACAGCCAATCCAGAACTACGTAAACTTCTTAAAGGACGGGAAACTGACCTGTTGAAAAATAGGAAAGAAAAACTCTATGGCTTCATTAAGTCGCAAAAAAATGAATTTCCCGGCCTCTACGGCGACAAAGTTGATAGTATCCTCCAGACCCTAAGTTTATTGGAAGAAAGCAGTGTTCACAATTACCAGGATCCCTATTGTGCCCAACGTTTTACCAGGTTATTATCAGCAGTAGAAGGGATTTTTCGCAGTGGTATGATTGAGGATTGCCTGGCGGTGCTGATTGACCTTTATCAGGATTATCAAAGTAAAAACCGACTTGTAAGCCTGCTGGATGATGAGAAAATCTATCGCACCTTCTATCGGCTGCTGCGCCAGGTAATTCCAGTTTACGCCTTGTTAAACCAGCCTTTAACCCCACATGAATTGGCCCATGGTATTTACACCCAATATTTTGCCCTTATCAATCCCGACCCGGCCAGTCTGCAGTATCTAGCGGTATATGAGAGTATTGTTACCGCTTTGAATAAGCAAAATCCCGGTGTTTTGTATGAAATCTATATGAAAAGCGGTATTCTTAATAAGTACCGACCTTTTGACAGTCGCCTGCTTGAATTGGATGAAATCAACCAGGGAATTTCTGGATGGCGCTTGAAACAGTTTATGGAGGGTATTAATCAAAGAATCTCTTCTGTGCCCCATGAATCTTTCATACTTTTAGAATATTTGGGTATGCTGGGCAGGATGAAAATCATTGACTTAAATGACCACATTGCCGGCCAGTTGCTGGATCATTATATCAATCTTTGGCACTGGATGCCCTGTAGCCTGTTTATGAATGAAAATATTTACTCACAGTTGGCTTCTCTGGTCGGAGAAGGATACCGCTACCAGGCACGTGCCATTTGTGATGTGCTGGCGGAAAATAACCGCGACAAACTGACAGACCAAATTTCATCCCGACCTGATTTATTTAGAATGAAAGATGCGTGGTTAAAAAGGCAGCTATTTACTGCCCATTTTCTGGGGGTGTGGAAATGAACAGCAGTGATTTAAACCTGGAGACCTACGGTAAAAATATAGAAGAATTTCTCCTCCGCTTGCGCAGTGAGGTAGAAGAACTAAGTCAGCAATTCGACAGCAATAGCAGCTGGGAGAATTTAGACCGCTACCTCTTGGCAGTAAATACCTTTTATTATCAAAGCTTTCATGAAACCTTCTGGCCTGCTTATAAAAAAGATATTATAGAAGATATTAACCGGTTGCTGGACCTCAAAGTTCAGGAAGACCTGTTAAAAAAACATATTGCGGCTATAATAAAACGCCATGCTAATTTATTCAACCAGATAAAAACCACTTCTACGCACCTGCAGCAGTTAAAACTGTACATTTTAAAGCAAAGATCGTCTTTTTTTGATGAAAGAGATCGTCAGGTCTTGGAACTGGTTTATGCCTTTCAGGAAATAAGAGCCAAAATCGGAACACTGGAAGAATTTATTAGCTCTCTCGATGAAATCTCATCGGGATTGATGGCTCTTAATGGGCCGGCCCGTTCACAAATGATGATTATGGGTGCCCAATCATTATGTTATGCTGATTTAAAAGACTCCAAAATAATAGATACTTATTATCAACTGCTTAAAGGGCAGGCCTATATCTTCGATCTAATCCAAAAATGCGTCTCAGATAGCAGCATTATACCTGAACGTATTTCTAAAATTCACCAACTTTTGAAGGGCAGCATTAGAGATTTATCTCCAGAATTTTGTCATTTCTATAAGTTCCAGATTCAATCGACTTCTCTGCTTTTTACTGAACTTATCCTGCTTAACTTACAAGTTCAGAATCACCAACGGTTAAGAGAAATAGTACTGGACTTCCTGGAATTCTTCGCTAGTTGGCTGGAATTACTGAAGTTTATTATTTCTTGCATTTCCAAACCTGGATTTAAATTGATACCGGAGTTGTATCAGTTGAACCTTAATCATCCAGGTTATCTAAAAGAATTGTATCACGATGTCTCATCCACCCGTAAGAATATTGAGGAAGTAGGAATAGATATGGATGATACTCATGATATTGATTTTATCTATTTCTGCAATAAGGTGCAAAGCATTTTAGAGTTCTCTGCTCCCCTATATAATACTATGGCTAATGAGAATCCAATTGTCCAAACACCCCTTTTAACTGCTCGCATCCAGCAGATTAGCTTGGCTTTTTCTATACTGGACAGCAGAATAAGGATTTTAGCAGAAGAAAATTTGCATATAGCAGGTGTTATAAGTCAAAGTGACGATCTGCTCAATTGGCTGGATTCAGAAATAGATCTACTCAGTAATATCCAGAGTGATTTGGAAAGACTCCTAGCCCCCCGCAATATAGCTCGGGTATGGAAGGATATGGATATTAGAGTAACCCATGTTTACTTGACCAAGGGACAACCTTTGCCCGATGAATACCTCTACCTCCTGGATAAATACCACATCAATACTCGCATAAGCGAACAGGTAGACCATACTGTACTCCATGAAGAAGGCGATATTTTTATTATCCGGGTAGAAGATGAGAAAACTGAAGAAATACCTTACCTGATAATAGGAAAGAAAGGTTAGATTAGATGTACCTGGGCATAGATATAGGAACATCATATACCAAGATTGCCGGTCTGTTGGAAGGCAAATGGGTGGATATCAACCCGGGCCGACTTATTATTCCTACCGTAGCCGCCTATTTGCCATCAACCGGCCAAATGTATTTTGGGAATTTGGCCCTCCGCCTGGATGAGCCCGGAATAGAAAAGGCTTTCTTTTTTAAACTGGATTTAAAGCGAAATACCCATTTCCAATTAGGACCACATAATCTGGGGGAAGTGCTCAAAGGATTCTTATCATTTTTATTTACCGAATTTATAGAATCCAAAACTCCTCCGGTCAAAACTCTGGCCCTATCGATACCCAATTACTTTGGCCTTAGATCCAGAAAAATACTGCATGATGCGGCCAGGCAGATTTTTAACCTAAGCCACATTTATTTAGTTCCTGAACCTTTAGCTGCTCTGATCGCTTATAATACCCTTAATGAAAGACAACCCTTGGAAGGCACGGTGCTGAGCATAGATGTAGGAGGGGGAACTACCGATTTCAGTTTTTTAGATGCCGTCGGTGATAGGCAGCAGTTTCTTTTGGAGGCACAATTCCAGATTGGCTATGATGCTTTTTCCGGCTCCGAAATTGACCATGGCATTGTTAGAAATATCTTTATACCCCTGTATGGGATACAGACCGGGCACCGCATACCGGATCAATATATGGCTGGTAAGTGGCTTTCACCACAGGATGGTCAGCTTTATAACTCCTGGCTGGTTCAAGCCGAGAAGTTTAAACTAGAGGTTAGCAGAAACGGTTCCGCAGCCTTGTATTTTGACGGTTTTTATAAAGGGCGGTCAATCTCATCCCATATTGATGAGAGTATGTTTCTCAGCTACCTGGAGCCAGTATACAGGAAACTCCAGTTATACTGCCATAGTCTGCTAAGAAATCGAGCCGCCTTACTGGGTTTGGCTGATGGTGACTCCTGGCATATTGACCACATTCTGCTACAAGGTGGAGGTGCACTGGCTCCTGGCGTTAAGCAAATCATTTCCGAGTGTTTTCCCGGTTTGCCGGTAATCTTATCCGATTCCCCGAATATGGTAGCCAAAGGATTATGTTGCTGGATCGATCGTTATTCTGACCAACCTGATAGCCTTAAGGCTATATATCCCTTTGATTTCTATTGGGAAATATTCGATAGTAGTGAAAATCAAATGAAGCTGGAAAGAATTCCGTTTGACACAGCTAATCTGGAACTGGACATATTGGGTAAATACAAAATAATGTCCTTTTCACCTCCATCCCATGAAAATTCAGCAAGTGGCATATCCCTAAAAATATATGAAGTGGCACAGGGGGAAGCTATCACTACTCAGGAACGCTTCCTGGGGATGGAACCAGTTCTGGATCTTAAATGGCTTGAAGACGAAATTCCTGCCCAAATCAGTGTATATCTAAATTTGCACCTTAGTCAGGTGGAAGCTGACCTTCAACCAGGTTTTTCAACCTCATCTCATGTAAATACACCCGTTCTTCGTGATTTTTTATCGGGGCAGTTGGAGTCCCTTAAACTGATAGAAAAGTATAAATATATTAATCCTGAACTGGTTCATGATTTTTCCGTTCATCTGCAGGAGCAGAAGCACAATAACCGATCCCCTTATGAAGATCATGCTCAAACGGTTCGTTATAAGCTTTTATGCCTCTTGCAGATTCTTGATAGTAAATAAATGAAATTAATACCGAAGGAGTGGAGTTTTGGAATGATTAACACTTTTGCTGTTCACCCAGCCGCATCGAAATCACTGATCGCCCAGGCTGTATGTGCATTACCCGAGGTCAAATCAGCTTTTAAAAACGGACGTATCTTTATCGGTCATGGAACTACCAATTTAGCTGTAGCCCAGCACCTATTAAACATTAAAATCGACCATCCAAGTTCCTACGTATCGGGAGTGATTACCCAGCAGGCTTCTTGTGCCACCGATAGTCAAACCCGTTGTACCCCTTGGTGTATCGAGAAAGGTCGTATATTAGAGGTGGATTGGCTGGAATTTGTGAACTCTTTTCAAGGCGGCGATATATTTATTAAGGGTGCTAATGCCATCGACCCTCAGGGTAATGCGGGAATTTTATTGGGTAGCCCACAGGGGGGGACTATCGGAAAATCTATCGGTATCTTGAAGGCCAGAGGTATACAGATTATTATTCCAGTTGGTTTGGAAAAAATAATTCCTTCCTGTCAGGCAGCGGAAAAGGTAATGGGCATTGAGAAAACCTCTCACTTAATCGGTATGAGAACCGGATATCTATGTCTATCGGGTGCCACCATAATCACCGAGATAGAGAGCCTCAAAATACTGCTGGATGTTGATGCCATTCAAGTAGCTGCTGGAGGAGTTGGCGGAATGGAAGGTTCAGTGGTCTTGGCAGCCCAATATAAGAACGATGAAACCACCTTTAAACTCTTACAGTTGATTAAAGAGGCCAACCGCATCCCTAGCCTAAAGATTAACAAACAGAAATGCAGTACCTGTGACGATCCATGTGATTTTATTAATAAGTCCTAGTCAGGCCGGGGAGGATTTGGGCCACTATGATCCAGGCCTCAAGCACCTACGAAATTGACTGAGGGTGGGGACGTATGCTTAAGAACGCTTGGGGCCGGTCTTAGCTTTTAAGTGTAAGTTAGGTGAGCAATGCTTTAGATTGATTGGTAACTAACCAACCCCACTTATCAACCTGTTAACAACTGCTTATTTACCTCTGAAGCGGGAAAACCAGGATTTCGGTCTTCCTTCCTGTTCCGCTTTCCACAAGTTTAAGAACTCGGTAATGGTTTTTTCCCGTTCTTCATTGCGCTGATCCAGTTTTTTTTCCATCCGCTCCATTCTTTGTTCCATTTTCTTATTCTGTTCCAAAAGGGCCTCATTTTGGTCAATTATTTTGGAGGCTATAGATAGTATTTCTGTTAATTCCAGATTTGATTGAGGTCGGGTAGCTTGCATAGCCGTCTCCCCAGAGACTCCTTTTTCTTCCGTATTCTCCAGGGCCATTTTGATAGCAGTGGTATTCAAGCCCTTGTCTTTAAGCTGTAAAACCAGACGTAGGGTATCGATATCTCTTTCACTATAAAGCCGATCACCGCGTTCATCCCGTCTAATTTTTAACCTGAGGGTGTTTTCCAGATACCTGAGGGTATGCTGTTCAATTTCCAGCATTTCAGATACCTCACCTATCTTATAAAATATTTCTTTCACCTGTAACCTTTCTCTCTTTCATTTCATAAATTGTTATCAGGTACATCAATAAAGTTAGAAACCCGGTAGATTCAAATTTATAACCTGATAAACATTTGTCAGGTGCTAAATTTCAAACCAACATTTATAAGTTCACAATCAATTTAACAATTAACTTTATTGTTCACCTGTGACTTTCCCTTCCAAATCTATATGCTCGCATTTATATTTTTATTA
>CAZXIR010000075.1:5762-10002 GCA_964640845.1 uncultured Syntrophomonas sp. | reverse complement strand
CAGAGGATATACAGAAGTTCCAGAAACTCTAAAGAAACTATATAAACAAAGACAAAGGTGGTTCTATGGAGAAATAGACACAACTACAAAACATCGTAAATTTTACTTTAATAAAAATCATAGTGTCTTTGGAATTTTTACATTACCTTATACTTTATTTTTACAACTATTATCAATTTCTGTATTGTTTAGATTAGCTGATTTTATCTATCACAAATATATTATTTCTAATTATTATTTAGCAATAGAAATGATTAAACAATCGTACTACATAAGATTTAATTTTGCCCCTCCAATTTATCTTCCATCAACTACTTTCTTTTGGATGATTATTTTTATATTTACATTATTATTGATGTTTGTTGGTTTTACGCACAGCAAATTTAAACTATCTCCAAGATATTATTTTGCATTTTTTATTTTTATATTTTTTTATAATCTTTATTTAGGAGTAATTTATATTTTAGCATTAATACAAAATTTAATAGGTGATTTCAAATGGGAAAAAAGTTAATAGAAGCATTTAATAGAAATATATTTCTTGCAGCAATTATGATTGTTATAATTGTATTTATTGTTGGTTATTTTACAATAACAATATATGATAACACAAAAAGAACAAACTTAATGGACGAATTCACAATACTTAATCAACAGATAGGATTAGATGAGATATATGATGTATATCTTGAAGAAAAACCAGAACTTAAATGCGAAATACTTAATAATCAACTAAATTCACAATTAAGAACAAATGAAAGATTATTCAATAAACTCAAACAATATAATGAAAATGCAATAGTAGATACAGATAACGTAGTTAAATATCAATTAGTTATTACAAATATAAAATTATGGTTGCAATATAATAAAATAATAGAAAACTGTAACTCAGACATTAAAGTAATGTTATATTTTTATCCAGAAGTTTTACCAAACACCCCTCAAAAAGCACTACTTGATGCAAAAACAGTTATATTTGAAAACAAATTACGAGAAATTATGAATAAATGTGGATATCTTTCTATTGCTCTTCCAGATAAAAGCGATATTGAGATCATCAATTTAATTAAAACAGAATATGGTGTTTTAGAGTCTCCATCTGAACTTATTAATGATAAAATGTATTATGATGTTAATTTTACTTCTGAATTTTATGAAGAAATAAACTGGTGAGGTGGTTAATAAATGGCTAAGGGTAAGTATGATGCTACGCTGAATTTGCCGAAAACAGAGTTTCCTATGAGAGCGAATCTTCCAACCAAGGAACCTGAAATATTAAAGTTCTGGGAAGACAACCTGATATATGAAGAGGTGCAGAAGAAAAATGCCGGTCGGGATATGTTCATTCTACATGATGGACCTCCCTATGCAAATGGTGATATTCATCTTGGGCATACATTAAACAAGGTTTTGAAAGACATTATAGTAAAACATCGCTCTATGATTGGTTTCGATGCCCCTTATGTTCCGGGGTGGGATACTCATGGTCTGCCTATCGAACAGCAGGCTATTAAGGCTCTGGGTATTGACCGGCATAAAACAGATGTAGTTGAATTCAGGAATCACTGTAAACAATATGCTCTTAAATTTGTTGATATTCAAAGGGAGGAATTTAAACGCCTGGGAGTACGGGGAAACTGGGGAAAACCCTATCTGACCCTGCATCCTTCTTTTGAGTCTGCACAGGTCAAAGTATTTGGAGAAATGGCCAAAAAGGGCTATATCTATAAAGGATTAAAGCCTGTATACTGGTGTGCAGATTGTGAAACCGCACTGGCTGAAGCAGAAGTTGAATATGGTGATAAGACTTCTCCGTCTATCTATGTTAAATTTCCAGTCAAAGATGGCAAAGGAGTAATTCCTGAAGATGCTTTCGTTGTCATCTGGACTACTACCCCCTGGACTCTCCCAGCTAATACTGGTATATCCTTGCATCCGGATTTTGATTATGTATTGGTGCAGGTAAATAATGAAAAATACGTTATTGCCAGAGGATTGCTGGAAACTGTGGCCGCCGAAGCTGGATGGGGCAGTTATTGTATTCTCAATGAATTTAAGGGATCAGCTCTGGAAAGGGCAGTTTGCCAGCATCCCTTCTTTGATAGAGACTCACTAGTCATTTTAGGTGAACATGTTACTCTGGAAGCAGGAACCGGATGTGTACATACAGCACCTGGACATGGTGAGGATGACTTCTATGTAGGAAAAGAATATGGCTTGGAAGTAATATCCCCGGTGGATGACAGTGGTAATTTTACGGCTGAAGCGGGTATTTTCGAGGGTCTTTTCGTACATGATGCAAATAAAAATATCGTGGTGGAATTGGAACAGTTAGGACTGCTGATTCATTCCTCCAGCGTTAATCACCAATATCCCTACTGTTGGCGCTGTAAAAAGCCTATTATCTACCGGGCTACTGAACAGTGGTTTGCTTCCATCGACGGTTTTAGAGAAGCCGCTTTGAAAGGCATAGATGAAGTTAAGTGGATTCCAGCCTGGGGGCGGGAGCGAATCTATAATATGGTAAGAGATCGCGGTGACTGGTGTATTTCCCGCCAGAGAACTTGGGGAGTTCCCATTCCCATTTTCTACTGTGAATCCTGCGGGGAAGCAGTTATAAATGATGATACGATTGACCGGGTAAGCCAATTATTCGCGGAACATGGTGCCGATGTGTGGTTTAAAGAAGAAGCTAAGTACCTGCTGCCGGATAATTATCGGTGCCCGATTTGTCAGGGGGATAGATTCCGCAAAGAGACAGATATCATGGATGTGTGGTTTGATTCCGGTTCCAGCCACATGGCTGTTCTGGAAACCAGGGATGACCAACGCTGGCCGGCTGATATGTATCTGGAAGGCAGTGATCAGCACCGGGGGTGGTTCAACTCATCCCTTTCCACCTCAGTAGCAGTACGAGGGATTCCTCCCTATAAGCAAGTATTGACCCATGGGTTTGTGGTAGATGAAAAAGGCCGAAAAATGTCAAAATCGATGGGGAATGTTGTTGACCCATTAAAGATGATTCAACAGATGGGAGCAGACATACTCAGGCTATGGGTTTCATCAGCCGACTACCGTACTGATGTGGCAGTGTCTCAGAACATCATTAAACAAAGTGCCGAAGCATACCGAAAAATACGGAATACCTGTCGGTTTATCCTGGGCAACCTGTTTGATTTTGATCCAGCAAAGGATAGGGTTGATTATGAAAATCTGACCGAACTGGATAAATGGGCACTGGATAAACTTGATAAACTGGTACGTAGGGTTAGTACTGCTTACGATGAATATGAATTTCATGTGGTTTTCCACTCAGTTCATAACTTCTGTACCGTCGATCTGAGCAATATATATTTTGATGTATTAAAGGACAAACTGTACTGTTCGCATCCGAATGATCCGGAGAGGAAAGCTGCTCAAACCGTTCTGTATGAGCTTATCAATTCGCTAGTAGTTATGCTAACTCCGATTCTAGCCTTTACCAGCGAGGAGATATGGAGCCAGCTTAAAAAACCGGGAGATCCGATCAGTGTACAGATGCTGGAATGGCCTCAAGCAAATGACCAATATGCAGATGAAGCAATAGAAGAGAAAATGGATAAAGTTCTGATAGTGAGAGAAGTAGTTACCAAAGCTTTGGAAGAAGCCCGTATCAAGAAAGTTATAGGGCACTCCCTGGGAGCATGGGTCACAATCTATGCCGATTCGGATTGGGTTAGGCTGCTTACAGAAGCCCGGGGGTTAGAGAAGATATTTATAGTTTCGCGGGCCGATGTAAAAGGACAGGATGAACGCCCATCAGACTCTCTGGCTCTGGAAGAGGTAAAAGGTATCTGGGTAAAGGTGCAGGCGGCTGAAGGCGAAAAATGTGAGCGCTGCTGGATTACTGAACCTTCAGTAGGGACCGATTCAGTTCATCCCACCCTTTGTCAGAGATGCAGTGATGTTGTATCCAAGCTGGAAGGATAGGAGGGAAGCTGGTGGAAGAGGGCAAAAGAGCCATAATTACCGTGCTGGGCCATGACCGAGTAGGTATAATATATGGAATCTCAGGTGTGCTGGCCAGCAACAATGTCAATATTCTGGATATCAGTCAGACTATATTGCAGGAATTTTTTACCATGGTAATGGTAGTGGATGTTTCCGAAAGCCTGGTTGAATTCGCCCAGTTAAAAGAACAACTGGATCTAAAGGGCAAAGAGCTGGGGCTGCAGGTGAACTTGCAGCATGAGGATAT
>CAZXIR010000075.1:0-5662 GCA_964640845.1 uncultured Syntrophomonas sp. | reverse complement strand
GTGCCGTTTAATATTAGTAATGAGGAGATTTTAGAGACTTGGCGGATGGTGGAAGTTGAAAAACTTGACATTCGTACTATAACTATGGGCATAAACATACTGGACTGCCGGGACGCAGATGCGGATAAAACCGGCCGCAATATTTACGATAAAATCTGTCGGTCGGCCCGGGACTTAGTCAAAGTTGGGCAAGATATCGAAAAAGATTATGGCATCCCCATCATAAATAAGCGGATATCTGTAACCCCTATCGCCATGTTGGTGGATGGCTTTTCGGTGGCTCAGATTATTCAAGTCGGTCAATACCTGGATCAGGCCGCTGGCGAAGTTGGAGTAAACTTCTTAGGTGGCTTTTCGGCCCTGGTTCACAAAGGTTACACCCGGGGAGCTCGGGAATTGATTCAAGCCATACCTGAAACCCTGGCTTCAACGGAGCGGGTTTGTTCTTCCATAAACGTGGGAACCACCAAAGCCGGTATAAATATGGATGCTGTCTATGATATGGGTAAGGTAATTAAGGCTACCGCCCAGCTAACTGCTGATAAAGACGGTCTGGGGTGCGCCAAATTGGTAGTATTTTGTAATGCAGTTGATGACAATCCATTTATGGCCGGCGCATTTCACGGGCCAGGCGAACCGGAACTGGTCTTGAATATAGGAATCAGCGGTCCGGGAGTAGTCAGTAATGTTGTGAAAAACAATCCCGATTGTGATCTGGGCGACCTGGCCAACCGGATTAAAAATACCGCCTTTAAGATCACCCGCAGTGGGGAACTGGTAGGAAGGGTAGCGTCCAGCCGACTGGGAGTGCCTTTCGGTATAGTTGACCTGTCTCTAGCGCCGACTCCGGCAGTAGGGGACAGTGTGGGTGAGATATTGGAAGGCATGGGGCTGGAAAGAGTAGGAACTCATGGTACCACTGCAGCCTTGGCCATGTTGAATGATGCAGTCAAAAAAGGAGGAGCTATGGCTTCTTCCTATGTGGGTGGACTGTCAGGAGCGTTTATACCTGTCAGCGAGGATGCGCGTATGATTGAGGCAGCAGCCTGTGGAGCTCTAACCATAGATAAGTTGGAAGCCATGACCTGTGTTTGTTCGGTAGGATTAGATATGATTGCCGTTCCTGGAGATACCCCGGCTGAAACAATATCCGCCATTATAGCAGACGAAGCTGCTATCGGCATGATTAATCGGAAAACTACTGCAGTAAGGATCATACCCGCCCCGGGCAAGAAAGAGGGCGATTACGTTGAGTTCGGCGGACTGCTGGGCCGGGCGCCGGTAATGCCGCTAAATAAGAATCTATCTACTTTATTCATTAATCGCAAAGGGAGAATTCCGGCACCCATTCAAGCATTAAATAATTAAACTAGAACCTGGCCTAAGACGGTATGTAATTTCATATATATGGAATAATAAATATTAGGTGGGGAGAATGTGAACGATAATCAGAAGGAAACAATGAATGAAGGGCAGGATCATGGCCAAGAGCATATAAACGAAAGCCTGAGTTATATCCAGCTGAAAATAGAGGAGATATCCTATAATATGGAGAAGCTGGGAATAAGTGAATACCTGGAAATGCTGCATAATCCTCGAAGATTGTTTTTTACTAACTTCTGGGCCGGCATTTATCGAGGATTTGGAATGGCTATAGGATTTACCATTCTAGCCGGTTTAGTTATTTATGTTCTGCAAGAAATAATAACTCTTAATATCCCGGTAATAGGAGATTTTATAGCTAACATAGTAAAGATTGTACAAAATCAGATGCAAGCAAAATAGGGGGGACTGGGTTTGTTAATACTTTATAGAAGAGGTGTTAACAAATGGTTTATAAAACTAGCCTGCACATACGTAAGCAAGAAATAGAAAAGATGATTGCTGAGCAAATGGAACAGATGATGGAAGCCAGCACAGAATTATCAATTTTTGGTCATAATCATGAAGATATGCTGGTTGATGTTTATGAAAAGGAAAAGAATACCGGTCTATTAGAACTGCTGGACATCGAATTGCAAAAAGTGAATGAAGCTCTGAAAAAATGCGATACAGGAGAATATGGTAAATGCCAATCCTGTGGAGGCCAAATTGAAGACGAACGACTACAGAGCAGAGTTGATACCTCTCTGTGTCACAAATGTAATCAGGCTGAAAAGATGATGTTGCATTAATGTGCAACCTTTTTATAGAATCAGTGTATATAATATATGAGATATATTGAGATGAGGATAATAGTTCCTTAATATCTGTTTCATGCTTCCTGGATGGATATACGGAACCTTGCACTAAATTAATTTCCTGGCACAATATTTGAAAACATGATTTATTACTAAGGAGGCGACTGTTTAAATGAAGGTGGGAATATTTACCGACAGCTATAAGCCGTATACCAGCGGTGTAGTTACGTCTATTGCTACTTTTAAAGAAGAATTGATTAAACTGGGGCATGAAGTGTATATATTTGCACCCAGTTATCCTGACTATGATGATAAGGAGGCAGGAGTATACAGATATTTTTCCATGACTTCTCCTACTAATCCTGATTTTGCTTTGGCTATACCGCTTTATCCCGGTATGCATATGTTGTTGAATAAATTGGATCTGGATATCATTCATGTTCATTCCCCATTTACTATGGGTAGAGTCGGTATGCACTGGGCTAACCGTCAGCATGTGCCATTGTTATTCACCTATCACACCCTATATGACCAGTATGCCCATTATGTGCCAGTAGCCCAGGAATTGGTCAAGGAGATGGCACTCCGTTTCAGCAACAACTTTTGCAACCAATGTGACCATATAGTAGTACCCAGTAAGGATATTCAGAGACTCTTGCTTAGTTATGAAATAAGCACTCCCATTACAGTAATTCCCACTGGGGTACCATTGCAAAAATTTCAGAGACCGAGGGAAAACTGGTTAAGAAACAAATATAATATACCACCGGAAAACAAGATCCTGCTTTTTGTGGGCCGATTAACCCGGGAAAAGAACCTGGAGTATTTGATCAAAGCCTTCACTCTGGTTAAAAAGGAGATGGCTAATACTACATTGGTTTTAACCGCTCAGGGGCCTCTGGAAGATGAACTGAAACAGCTCACCAAAGACCTGGGGATGAAATTAGATATCGATGTAATATTTACCGGTGCCCAGCCTTTTGATACTCTGGTAGATATCTACTATTCTTCTGATCTGTTCGTTTTTTCATCCATGACTGAGACCCAGGGTTTAGTACTTATCGAGGCTATGGCAGCCGGTCTGCCGGTAGTAGCGCTGAGGGCTTCTGGGGTGCAGGATATGGTTGATAATGGTATCGACGGTATCCTTACCAATGGTGATATGGGGGAATTCTCCCAAGCAATAATCGATATTTTGTCTGATGAGAAATTATATCAATACTATAAAGGGAATGCACTTCAAAAAGCCAACAGTCTTTCCTCCAGCAATATGGCAATCAAGCTGGAAAGGGTTTATGAACAACTGTTGCGCAACAGTTCTCCCAGACGAACCAAAATGCAGGAGTTTATCTCCCGTATTGCTCCATAAAATTGCAAAAACAGTTGCGGCCTGTTATAATAGGCCGTTTTTCTGTGTTGGAGTTTTATTAGCAGGGTATCTGTGGTAAATTAGTTAGTAGCCAAAAAGCGAAGCTGGCCTAATATACAAATATGGAAGTGTGTGAATTGAGAAAAATTCTAGCAATAATTACCGGCAAAATACTTATATTCCTAAGCCGTATGCTGGGAAACCAGGGTACCGATTTCCCCGGGAGAGCTGCCAGGATAATATATCCTGGAGTTTTAAAAAACCTGGCCACCAACATCCAAGAAGAGATATTTATCGTGACCGGTACTAATGGCAAGACTACTACTACCAATATGATTGCATCTATTCTAAGGGAGAAAGGCTATACCCTGGTTCACAATACCGCAGGAGCCAATATGTTAACCGGCATTACCACCGCCTTCATAGCAGCATCAGATTTGTGGGGCCGAAAAAAATTTGATTATGCTTTGTTAGAAGTTGATGAAGCCTTTGTGCCTCTGCTTATTAAAGAAGCCCGGCCCCGGGTAGTAATAATTACGAATTTCTTTCGGGATCAACTGGACCGGTATGGCGAACTGGATCATAC
The DNA here is from genome assembly GCA_964640845.1 of uncultured Syntrophomonas sp. GTDB lineage: Bacteria > Bacillota > Syntrophomonadia > Syntrophomonadales > Syntrophomonadaceae > JAAYJK01. The sequence continues at coordinate 1,527 of CAZXIR010000075.1, read as the reverse complement.
CATCAATCTTATAAAAGACGGAGTCAGGAATACCGATATCGAACTGGTATTAAATGGAGATGATCCCCTGATCAGTCATTTCCACAATGATACCGGTCTTCACTGTTGGTATTATGGTTTCGAGGACACCATCTATGATGTGCTGGAAAGCCTGGAAAGCCGAGAAGGCAGATTCTGTGTTTTTTGCGGCCACGAGCTTGATTATCAAAGGTATCATTATGCACAACTGGGAAAGTTCAGGTGCCCAGAGTGTGATAATCATAATCCTGATTTCAATTTTATCGGCAACCAGCTTAGGATGACCCCTTTTATCGAAATGAAGGTCAATGATTTACCGGTTCAGAGCTCTTATCAAGGGTTCTACAATGCATATAATATTTTGGCTGCAGTATCAGCCGCACGACTGGTGGGGATAGAAGACGACATCATCCAAACTGCCATCGCTGGGTATCTTCCCCGGGCCGGACGCATGGAAAACTTTATTATTAATGGTAAGCGAACCGTCCTGATATTGGTCAAGAACCCCACCGGCCTCAACCAAACCTTATCAACCCTGCTCTACGACAGCAAAAGCAAGAACCTCTTCATAGCACTAAACGACAATGCTGCAGATGGCCGGGACATATCCTGGATTTGGGATGCAGATGTGGAGGTACTGGCAGGTGAAAAGGCCCGGATAGATTATGTAGTATGTTCAGGACAAAGAAGCGGTGACATGGCAGTAAGGATCAAATACAGTGGGATAGATTCCAGTATCATAAACATCAGCAGCGATCTCAGCCAGGGAATCGGGTTGGCAACTGCCGGGCCGGGAGAAGTGAATTATATTCTTTCCACCTATACCGCCTTATTTGAGTGCCAAAAAATATTAAAAAAACTACAACAGGAACCAGATATGAAAGGAGAGCGACTACTGCAGGCTTAGAAAAGGAGAGCTTATGGATAAACACAGAGGATTTATTACATATCTTACCGTAATCATGGTATTAGTTCTTACCGCCGGCTGTGCACAGCCGCAACAGAGCAACAAAGGTTTACAGATCAGCAGTATGAATTCAGCCATTGGAGCAGTTGCCCAGGATAAAATTGATCAGCAGAGAATATCCTTTGCCATAAGTATTTGCAATGATTCAGATCAAGATACTTACCTGTCATTTGTTGAGCCCTTAGTGGCAGCCGGGATCAATGGAAGGATAATAAGCGGGGATACCAGGATAGAAGTCAAGAAAAAGATACCCGCCCAGGGGTTCATTGAGGTAAAGGGAGAATTCATTTTTGATGCTGAGGAATTAAGCAAAGAGGATATTTTAAATATGGAGCCAATAATAACCGGTTATCGGGTTGGCACGGAGCAGCAGATTGAGATTTAATATAATTGTCTTACGAACAGCATAGAACTTAATTTGAAATTATGGTTCACGTGGAGGTGATTAAGATGTTCTGGGAGACAACATCGTTAGTAATAACGTTGCCTATGTTCTTGACTTATTTTTGCAGCCTGAGCAGTAATAAAAGAGTTCAACTGCT
>CAZXIR010000074.1:8500-10003 GCA_964640845.1 uncultured Syntrophomonas sp. | reverse complement strand
CGCAAATTCCGAGGATGAAGTCAAAAATATAATTTTGGCAACCTGGTCCATTTTTCTTATCTCGGCAGCAAGCTCGATGCCGTTTAAGTTGGGCATAATGACGTCCAAAAGAAAAACATCAAAATGTACGCCGCTTTCTATCTGGGAAAGCAGGTTCAAACTGCTTTCAAACCTGCTGACATCGATTTTGTCTTCCGTAAAGCCGCAGTTAAAATATTCATCTACAAGTAGACTAATATTTAAAAGCTCCTGCATATCATCATCGCAAATAGCGATTTTCATCATATCACCTCAATGTTATCCAGTTACATCCTAATTAATTATAACAGAGCCATTACAGAATAATACTGGAAATTGCATTTCATGACGTAAATACGACATCTCATGCAGATTATGAGTTTTGAAGAAGATTTTTATATATAATGTCCCTAAAAGTTAATTGGAATCTATGGCTATGAAACCAATTTATGTAAATATATCAAAAAACACAAAAAACAAAAATAAGGTCGCTTTCTTCAATAAGAAGATGATAATAAAAAATAATAAAGAGGAGGACGAATACGGTAAAAGCTTAGTGATACTTATCCCAATAATCGGAGGCATTCTGAAAAACCTAGTAAATCTATTGAAATTTTAAGGAGGAATTTAAATGAATCTTAATAACAAGGGCATTATCACCAAAGTATTCTCATTTTTTATAATGATAACATTAATGGTTAGTATTTTTACAACACCAGCATTTGCAGTAGTTAACAATACTGCTAAATCTGCAACCCCTACTGCCTCAAAGGTCATTGTGAATAGCAATGTTGTTTCGTTTGATGCTTACAATATAGAGGGAAACAACTATTTTAAGCTTCGCGACCTGGCCAAGGTTGTATCAGGCAGCCAAAAGCAGTTTGAGGTTACCTGGGATGGATCTAAAAATGCTATCAACCTTATATCCGGTACAGCTTATACTGTCGTGGGCGGTGAGCTTAATAAGGGCGACGGTCTAGCAAAATCCGCTACCCTGAGCACCTCTAAAATATACCAGGACGGAAGGGCAGTTCAACTAACTGCTTACACAATCAATAACAACAATTTTTTCAAACTGCGTGATGTGGCACAGCTTTTTGATATCGGCGTAACATGGGATGCAGCAACTAGTACAGTTGGTATAGATACTTCCATTTCATATGCCGCACCTTCGGCACCTGCTCCAGCTAGTGATAAACTGACAAATGAGCAATATCAGGAGGTTATGGGACCGGTGGTAACTGCATACGAAGAAATGATTACCGCAATGAATGAGTTGCTTGACGTTTATGATGGTTCGCCAGAGTGGATTGACACCTATGCAGCCGTATATCAACAATCAAATGAGTGTGTTGATTTTATGATTGAGATAGCAGATGTAGTACCGTACGATTACCTTGAGACCCATGCGAATATTTCCTTCGCCATGGCTGCCTATACTGATGCTTTTATGGCAATGGCAGAGATGATAGATGCAGTTGAGGC
>CAZXIR010000074.1:0-8400 GCA_964640845.1 uncultured Syntrophomonas sp. | reverse complement strand
ACCGAACAAGGCATTAGTCTTAAGCTTCCCAGCGATATGGAACTCCAAGAAAGTCTTGCTTATGCGAATATGGAAACCGGTGATGTTGTATCGTTTGGGGTATCAGAGGTGGGTGAAACTCAAATTTCTGGCTGGACAGAGGAAAATGTTTTGGCTACCTACCAAAGCAAATATGAAGATGTTGTAGTTGAAAGCTTTGAAAACGGTAAAATGATTAATGAAAAAGAATCACTCGTGTCTAAGTTAACTATGACAACTCCAAATGGCAATGCTTTTACCATGGTATTAGTTATGGTTACTGATGGCCAAAATAATTACATTGTAAGTTTCGGGTATGGAAGTGATAATACAGATGGCTCACTTGCCAAAAATCTGCAAGCTTGCATTGACAGTATAACTATTTAAGTTGCTGCAGCCCAAGGCTATCCTCGTTTAAAGGAGTACAATTATGCAAAAAAATAAATACTTAGGATTAGCACTAATACTATCATTTATGTTTATATCACTCATGGGATGTGGTGGTGATAGTGGTCCTTCTGTAAAAGATGACTTTAAAGAATATGTTAACAATAATGCAAATACCGTTTTTATACCCGAAAATAATAGTATCGTAGCATCTTACACAGAGGCAGTACAAACTCAAGATGAAAATATTATGATAAAAGCGTTATCAGAAACACTTCCTGGCATGAATAGTGCATTACTTACAAAAATGAAAGCTTACTCGCCAAAAACTACTGAAGTTCAAGAATTACATAACATTTATATTGAGGCGGTCGAATTAAGAGAAGAAGGTTATGCACAAATGCTGGAGGCTTTAACTACCAGACTTGATGATGAATCGGCTATAGATGAAGCGCTTAATAAGTTAGGCGAATCTGATACCAGGTTTATAGAATTTGAAACAAAGCGTGATTCCATGATGAAGGATTTAGGTCTTGTTGATGCTAGCAAATAATAGATTTGGGTTATAGAAGCATAAAGCCATTGCCTCGCTCGTGCGGGGCTTTTTTCTATTTAACGGGTTTTCTTTCCGATTCCGCCATACAATCGGTCCAAGACTAATATGGATAGATACATCCAGACTATGGAGATAGTAACCGTAGGCCAAAACCAGCCGGTCTTAATAATAACCAGGTCAATCTGCCAGCCGGCATAATATATGATGTAAATGATTATAATCAATAGGGCGGCCCGGATTCCCTTAAGCTGCCTGAAGTATATGATCATCATGGGCACAGACAACAAGAAAAATTGCATCAGAACCAGGAAATGTCTGCTCATTATAGGGTCCGGCAGCAAAGCTAGACTGAAGTCCTGGATTCTCAGCAGCTGTAACCCCCAGTTCAGGCTGATGATGTTCAAGGGAAACAATCCAAAATAAACATATATATAGTAGAATACCGGCTTAATGTCGGACTTTATGGCTTCATACATCTTCCGGGCTATCCAGAAGCCTGCAGGCAGTAAAGTCACCGTCATCCAGGTTTGATACCAGTTCTGGCTATATATACCTAAAGCCTTAAACGATTCTTCGATAATTCCATATCCGATTGGAAATACCAAAAACCAGTAATAGTTCAGATTTAAAACGCTGACCAGCACCACAGTGGCCGATACAGTGAATTGGGAAAAAAGATTGCCGGCCAGCACATCGTCGAATGGAAGAGGGGGATTTTGCAGTATCATTGGATAATAGGTATAGGCACCAAGATAAATCAGAATAATCATTTCAAAGGTAAGGATGATGCCCAAGATAGTAACATAGAAGGCCATGTTCAGGCTGCGGCTTTTATTTTTGAGCATTACAATAATAAGTTGAATTAGAGTTAAAACCGCCAACAGAATATACCATATAGTATTGGTCCAGAAGGAATTCATAATCATACCCCATAACTTATTTGTATTACCAACTGCTCTGGCTGTTTGTAAATACAACCCATAAATCATCAAATTCATGGGCTTCAGCTTATCCTTATTGTAGTATGAACCAAAAGTGTTAATTCTAAGCCCCAAATCAAATCAGGGGACGGTTCTTCTGGTTGCTTTTGATTTTTGTTTTGAAAATCAAAGGTGAGTTAATTTGACAAGACCAGGAAGAAAGCGGAGAAAGTGGAATCTACCATATTATCTTAATCTAGATTGTCAGGGGGACGAGGTTGTTGACAACTTTTCGCAGAAAGTTGTCAACAACCCCGTCCCCCTCACATCTTGAAAAAATAGGTTACGTGTATTAAGCTGAGGGATGTTACTTATTCCTTTTTACCAGATTACTTTTTATATAAAATCGGTAGTTTTTTAGACTAGGAGGGATTTTATTTTGCCTAAGAGGCTTTTATTTATCATTTCAGTTATATTGATGGCTTGCCTGGTTTTGGGCGGTTGCGCAATGGGGACCGGTGAAGACAATCAAGATAATGCTGCAGTTTCAGTTCCAGTTGGTCAGGGGAATGACAGGGATGAGACTGGGAAATTAACCGTTAGTTTCATAGATGTGGGTCAGGGGGATGCTATACTTATCCAGACTCCTGCCGGGCAGAGCATGTTAATCGATGGGGGAGAAAGGGGCCAGGGTGAAAAGGTGGTAGAGTATCTGAGAAAACAAGGTATAAGTAAGGTGGATATAATGGTAGGCACTCATCCCCATTCGGACCATATCGGGGGCCTTATTGAGGTACTTGAGAAATTTAAGGTTGATAAAGTTTATCTGCCCAAGGTAACTCATACCACATCAACATTTAGAGATCTGCTAACAGGGGTACAAAAGCAAGGAATTAAAGTAAGTACCGCTAAAGCAGGAGTAACCATACCTCTTGAGGGTCTAGATGCCAATTTTGCTGCACCGACAGGGGATACATATGAAAGTTTAAATAACTACAGTGCAGTAGTGAAATTGGTTTACGGAAATAATTCTTTTGTCTTTACCGGTGATGCGGAAGAAGAATCCGAACAGGAGATGCTTCATTCTTCATTAGTGGGGGGGTTGAAGGCGGAGGTATTAAAGGTCGGACACCATGGCAGTTCCTCCAGTACCAGTGAGAGATTTCTAAATGTAGTGGCACCACAATATGCAGTTATAATGTGTGGTACTGATAATGACTACGGCCACCCGCATAAAGAAACCATCGAGAAGTTAAATCAAGCAGGGGTAAAAATATACCGGACTGATCAGAACGGAAATATAGTGATTACCTCAGACGGTAATACCTTTGAGACAATAACCTTTGGCGATGTCCCGGCGGCTGAGGAAGCACCAGATGTGGCACCAGACGCCGGTTTAAATGATCGGGATATTGATGAAGATACCTACTATATAGGTAATACCAATTCTAACAAGTTTCACCGGGTTGAATGTAAATACCTGCCGGCAGAGCATAACCAGGTAAAATTCAAAACCCGAGAAGAAGCGGTTGAGGCAGGATATAGCCCCTGCAGCATCTGCCAACCATAAGGGGGAGTTAACTTGAAAGCTGTAATTGACCGTTTCGAAGGCAAATACGCGATATTGGATATTGAAGGAAAGACAGAAAATATTAAAAAGGACGAGATCCCGCAAGAAGCCAGAGAAGGTGATGTTCTGATTAAAAAGGATGAAAAATGGATTATAGACTGGGAATCCACCGATAAATTAAAACAAGAAATAGACCAATTAGCAGATGAATTATGGGAGGATTAGAGTGTCAGGGGGACGGGGTTGTTGACAACTAGTTTAAAAAGTTGTCAACAACCCCGTCCCCCTGACAACTCTGTTTCATTCCGGTCATATTTATGCAGGTGAAGGCCTTAGCCATAAATGGCTCTCCCGATGCGCCAAACACCTGATTTATTCAGCAGGAGTATTGATAAACAAAATTGCAGTGGTCACAAGTGTTCTGCGGTTCCTGCTTTTTAGTTAATTCTATCTGAGCTCCGGATATTGCTCTGCTTCAATAGTCCACATGTTGATAAAATCCCATTCCACATAATTTTGTTTTGTTTTCATCTCAGCGGTAGTCCTTGGCACAAATCCCCAGTCAGAATCATTATGGCCGGAGGTTTCTTTATCATAATAGCAATAGGATACCGTACCGCCGGCATTTTGGCCGATAAAACCGCCACTTTGGCTACTGGCGTGCACTTTGCCGGTTGAGTAGCAAAACTTTACATCGCCAACATTTAAACCGATTAAACCTCCCGAGTTAATGCCCCCATATACAGGCGCCCTCGAGAAGCAGTTTTCTACTTTGCCGTTTTCTAAATTCCAGCCTACAAGTCCACCGGTAATATTGGTGTAAGATTCACCATTTCCTACTCCATTACTATCAAAACCACACTGCATGATCGTTCCTCCGTTTTGCCCGGCAATTCCTCCACTAACAGATCCGGTAACAATAGATATGGTTGAAGAGCATTTTATTATACTGCCATAGTTGTAACCGGAAATGCTTCCAGCAGGACTAGCATTTTTCGCTACAATCTTTCCCGCCATGGAAATATTACTTATTCTGCCTGAAGAGGCCACAGTTTTGAATAAACCGATTCCGGGTATTTTTTCATCATCCGGAAATCTGATGGAAAGGGTTATATTATTTTCATCTCCGTCCAATGTCCCCCAAAATGGTGTTTCAATGTATTCATTGGCGCCCAATTCAATATGGGATGTGAGCTGGAAATACTTTTCTGCTGTAGGTAGATCATTAAGCAGCATAAACTGTTTTGCATTGCTTATTTGATAAGGATTGGAAGCCGTCCCGTTACCTCCGGAAAACTGAGTGACCGGTCCCTTGGCAGCGCTGGTGGTGCTGCCGTTGGCTGATCCGCTTGCCGTTACCTTCACTTTGATGTATTTGCCGATGTCGTTTGGGGTAAGGACATATGCCGGGTTGCTTGCACCCGGTATGTTGCTGTAGGTTCCGTTAAGGCTTGAGGATTTCATCCATTGATAGTTAAACCCAGGAGCCGTACTGGGTGCTAAGCCTGCGTACCCAATGATGCCCACTCTTATAGTTTCTCCTAAGGCTGCGGTACCGTTTAGGGCAACGGAGGTAATCGTAGGATTAAGAACGAGATTCAGTTCCGTTGTTGATGTAACATTGATGCGGACATTGATTTGAGTTTGGTTGGTTCCGTCCGATGCGCTTACGGGAAAATCATCAATTACATTGGCCGTCATATTATTGGATGTATAGGTGCATCTCCCGTCAGCAGTGAGAGATACTGTTCCGTGAAGGGTATGGTAATTTTCCGTCTGGCCGTTAATAAGGATAATCGACAGCCGGTCTGAATCTGGATCCAAAGCAAGCTGAGATGCCTCTATAGTAATGGGTGTTTGCTCCTGCACTGAAAAAACAACGGGATTGGATATAGCCACAGGTTGGTTATTGATAGTAGAAGTAGCCTCGATATTGACTAGGACCGCAATTCTGACAGAATCCTGCCCGTCGGATACCACAACATAAAACTGGTCGGTACTAATTGAGGCGACATCATTTGAAATATAGCGGCATCTTCCATTTGGTGCAAGTTGTGCCGTGCCAAAGAGGCAATTTCCTGTTACTTCAATGATTTCAAGCCCGTCTCCATCCGGATCCAAAGCAAGCTGAGACCCCTCTATAGTCAGTGGAATTTGTTCAGGCACAGAAAAAACTGCAGGATTGAAAATTGCTTCAGGTGCTTGATTCAGGGAAGTGCCAGCATATTCGATGAAACTGGTAAAGCCGTCATATAATCGGTTGACGAGCAGAATGCTTTGCTCAATAGTGGTATTGCCTTTGGGATTAATTCTGTTTTCTCCTACTCCCTTCATGATGCCAAGAATATTGGCGATTTGGACATCCTCCAGTGCCCAGTTAGATATATCGCTTTGATCTGTAAAAGTGACAGTTGTGGCGTCAGGCACATTGGCATAGCTTGCTGCTTCAAGCTGGTCAAGTTTTCGCGCCCCACGCATCATCATCGCTGCGATCTGCTCTCTGGTGATGAATTCGTCTGGTGCAAAACGTGTGGCAGAAACGCCATTTACGATACCCAGCTGATATGCTTTTATAATAGCAAGCTCATCTGCATCCTCAAAAGGATTGGCCACTGTTACTGTAACTGGCCCCCAAATCGTTTCCACCAGATTGACCACCAAACCACAAAAAAGCTCGCGGCTGATGTTTGATTGGTAATTTTGGTCGGCTTCCACAATGACCAGACCCTTTGTCCGCGCCTCGTGTACTTCGTCCTGGGCCCAGTCGCTGGGAACCCCGGAAGAGATGGCCGAAGCGCTAATACCGCAGGTAAATATGGTGCAAAACATGGCCAAAACAGCTATCCAACAGCTTATTCGATGATGTTTTTGATAGATTATTCTCATTGTAACCTCCTCGTATAATAAGTTTTGCAAACAGATTTAAATGCGTTTGCGAGCATTGTTTGGTGTTAGTAAGAGTATAGTTTTGGGAGTCACTGATGCTACAGCATTCTTATTGGAATATCAGCTAAGGTAACGTCTTACCTCTCCTTGCAAAGCCTTTAACGTGCTTTTGGCCACCTTGCTACCCACCAGGAGCCTTCCTTATTAGTCAAGACTAATCTTTATGTTAATTTCTTTGCCTCCAAGCTTATGGGTATATTTTATATCGCCTGCATTAAAAATCCTGCCGTTTTTTAGCGTTTATGTATAATTTTTTAGTTTCAACAACCCCATCCCCTGACAACTCCATGCGGTGTGATTATTGAGTACTTAATAATCGAGGACGGGTACCGCATCAACGAAATAAAAGAAGTTTTGTTCTACTACCATCAGCCTCTCTTGGGGGCGCCCTCCATGCGACGATTCACCAAGCCACCAAGGCCAGAGCTCAACGAACAGGGAGTTCACAGCTTTCATCGCCTGCCGTAACTACTGGATGTCCAAGGTTTTCCCAGGCAGTTGTGCCTCCGATAACATTAATTATATTTTTCATGCCGCTTAGATTCAGCATCAGGCTGGTTGCAAGCAGGGACCTATTACCAGAGTTGCAGATAAAGGAAACAGGTTTACCTCCCGCCAGTTCCTTCCATTTCTTTCGTACGTCAGGTGCGGGGATATGTTGAGTACATTTAATATGTCCAAGCTCCCACTCGCTCTTGAGCCTGGTGTCGATAAGGAGTATTTCTCCTTTTTCATATCTTTCCTTGGCTTCGGTTACTGAGATACTCTCAAACCGGGCTGTTTCATAACCGCTGGCGGCGTAGGCGGGCATGCCGCCATCAAGATAGCCGGCCACATGGTCAAGGCCAACGCTATATAGAGCTTTCAGTGCTGCGGGCATATCTTTCATATCTTCCAGGACTAGAAGCAGAGGTTTATCAGGTGGCAAAACCCAGCCGGAAAAAGTGGCAAAATTGCCCTTAAGGCTCAGACCGTAGGCACCCGGAACATGTGCTGCTCCAAACGCTAGCTGATCACGGGTATCTACCACCACATAGCCTCTGCGGGTGAGTTTCAAGAATTCCTCCGGCGTATATCCAACCGGTTTGTTTAGCCTCGATACAGCAGGCGCACCATTTCTGTTTATCTCCGAGCAGCGGGAAAAATGATCGGGCGTTTCGGGCATTTCTTCCAAGAAGCTTTTTATGAATTCTTTCTCCGGGTGTTTCAATATGGCAGGATTATGCAGCTTTTCAGTACCTATGGTGGAAGATAACTTGGAAGACAGAGCCTTGCCACATAGAGAACCAGCACCATGGGCCGGATACATTTCAATATTGTCTCCCAGTATTTCCAGCCGGCGAAGGCTTGCATACAGTTTTGAGGCCAGTTCTTCTTTAATGTCCGGGAACAGGTCGGGCCGTCCCGCATCGCCCACCAGTAGAGTATCTCCGGTGAAAGCCAAAGCAGGTTCCCGGCCCCTTTCAAGATCAGACACAATATATACCGAACATTCCGGTGTGTGCCCCGGAGTATCCAGCATCTTAATGAGCAGGCTGTCTAATTGTATTTCCTCCTCATCTTTAACGGCGTAATGTTCAAACTCCGCTTTTGCCTGTTCAGTTACATATATGGTTGCTCCGGTAAGTTCTCCTAATTCAACATGCCCCGACACAAAATCGGCATGCAGATGGGTCTCAATTATCCCTTTAATAGGGAGTCCCCAGGAATCTGCAATTTCAATGTACTGTTTCACCTCCCTGGCTGGATCTATAACAACGCAGGCGTTATTTCCTCCAATAACATAGGATAGGTGAGCAAGTCCAGGGGTGTAGATCTGTTTGAATTGCATAAGAACAACCTCCATTTCTTTAATTTATTTTCTAAGCACCATACCATATGGTGTAGATCATTTAGGTTGGTAAAATGCCAGATTCAGTCTCTAGTAGTTTCAGGGCCTGTATCTCTGCTGAGGACTTGGCGAGATCTAAAACCTGTGCTTCCTAAAGTACCAGTTCCGGCAG
>CAZXIR010000073.1:0-10328 GCA_964640845.1 uncultured Syntrophomonas sp. | reverse complement strand
GGTTTAATTGTCCAAGGTCGGCTGCATTGTTAATAACATCATAATCTACAATCATCTATGCTTTTCATCTACTACTGTTTGCACATTGTAACAGATATCTAGTCAACTGATGTCCATCTGAAATAAATTGTTCATAGGACATGGAGTTTTCATCAAAACCGGCCGGATTGGATTTCCCAGCCCCGCGTTGATCCCAATGAACCACAACAAATTCTTTCTCTAACTCTTTATCATATTGATGTGCAATCGGCATTTGCGAGGAACCAGGCCCGCCGTGCAGCCACAGTAAAATTGGATTGTCCTTATTATATCCTCTGACAAGAATGCTTTGTTCCATTCCTCCAAGGTTGATTTTTTCCAATAAGGCTATACTTCCAGGAATTATATTGCCATTGCTATCTGTTATGGCAGAGGTATAACCGGGTCCAAATATTTTGCTCCAAAAAACTATTGACAAAATGATTATAGAAATCATTACAAGCAATGATAATCTTTGGACAATTCTCACTTAGTAGACCTCCTGTCAATCCCACAGGTATTTCAGTATACGACTACTAACTTGTATGTAAATAGCCTTAGAGTAATAACACGGTGAATTGGCTTCCTTGACCCAGAATACCATTTTGATTGACTGGTAAAGCATTGGTCCTTAAGCCATTATTCCACCTCACTATTACCCTATTATTTCGACTTTCGGCTATTTAAATCCTTTTTCTGCGGATACTTTTCACACAGTCTGCCGTCCCTGTGTAACCCTGGCAAAAGTATGGCAGGCTTGCAGAATCACTTCTATCACCCCGTCACACTGTACTCAGCCAGTATTTCTCCCAGGGCTATATTGGTTCATATAATATAAAATCTTGTTATGCAAACAATAAAATGAGCTAGGGATTGGACGGCGTTGGATGTCCTGGGCTGATTCTGCTGTTTTTTGTAGTTTTGCTTCTGGGGCATTACCATTGTTAACAGTCTTTATGAGGTTAATTTGCGCCATTTGGATCAGTACAGCTTTGATGGCCTGAGCAATTATTACAATCTGCTAATTCCTGGTTCGGGCTGTATTCCTGATGGATGAGCCATTGTCCAATTTGGACGCAAAATTGCGCGGACAAATGCGGGCAGAAATCTGTCGTTTGCACAAGAGATTGAAGAACACCATGGTTTATTCATGTCTAGAACTTATCAACACAAACAATAGTCGGAACGACACCGTTTTTCGCAATACGGAATTCAATTACATAGGTTCCGCCCTTCTCGGCCTGGGTAATTTGGCCATTGGTCAGCAATTTGTTTAGGGTACTATTATAATCCAGTCCTAAAGCCTTTGACTGTTCGGCAAGGAACATTTCATTTGTCCCCGGCTGGTAGTATCCATTTACATCAAAACCATATTCATTGGCTGTAGCGGTGTAATATGTATAAGTACCGTCCTTTCGTTCTTTTAATTCGACCAAATCATATACCATGGTATCGGCATTGTAGCTTTCTGGCCATGGTGAATAGGCTGTGCCGTTAAACCGTACTGATTTTGGATACGTCTGATGTGTTAGCTGCGGGTATTTATCATCAGGTGCGGCAAAGATTTTGCGCAACCGTGCTTCTGCCTGAGTTGGGAGTACCTCTTCAGGAAAAGTGCCAAATTCTCCAGTCCAGGTAAAGAGCATATATGAGATGGCTGCACCGGTTGATTCAAAATCATACCAGGTTACCTCAGGCATATAGAAAAAGAGATAGTCCTCCCCCATCTTATTAAATTGCTGCTTTATCTCATCAGAGATCTCTACATCTGCTCCATCGGCAACACGGCTATCCTTAATTGCTGCCAGCAAACCACCTATTGCCGGAGGGTTATAATCAGCAGCCAGGGCCTGCCAGTCAATATCATCTGTAGTACCAGATTGACTGAAAATTATGGTTTTATTTCCATCAGCAGAGATTTGCACAGTTGTTATAAACTCCTGATTATTACAGTCAATTAAACCAAAATCTATAATACACTCATCCAAGGTTGCGGATGGCAGCGAATACGTATAGGTTCTCCCCTTCTCCCAACTGAAGTCTTGGCTTTCCTTATCAAAGGCATGAAAGCTCATACCATCGGAGTTATCCCCCATGAACATACGACCGCTAACATGATGATAAAACTTATAGCCGGAGGGTATGGTTTGGGGTATGGTGAAACTTAGTAAATCCTGGCCGGGATCATAGCTTATAGTTTCATAAAAATTATCCTTGACATTTTCCAGCTCTTTAGACACATTGGCATCAATATCCGCACCAATTATTCCATAGCCACTGGACTGCAGTATTTGGGTTATAAACCAGCCTTCCCCGCTCTCATAGGAAATCTTTTCTATCACCAGTTTTTCTGTTGCGGTGGTGTTAGGCGCAGCAGAAGTTATTTCCGGAAAAGATATAGTGTATTCAACCCTGGTATCACTTATTTTATCCTGACTAGTAATGGTTAGCGGTCCTGCCCAGGGGCTGGAAAAACCGGTAACCCAGTAGGTTTGGAGAACATTGTAGCTATTATCTGCTTTATGGCGCAGCTGGGGTGATAAGGCTGCATATTGTAAAGCTCCATTGCGAGTTTGCAGGCCTCGGCCCCATAATCTTAAGGCCTCCTCGGCACTAACTGGCACAAGAGCATTTTCTGCCCAAGCGATTTGAGATTTAACTTGATTCACATCAGGGGGTTGAATAGAGAGTACATTGGCAACCTCATTGTAATCTGCTGAGGCATGGAATAGGTACTCCAACCAGTCCATGGGCAGATAATAATGGTCCTGGCGGTTTTCGGCGCTGTATACAAACGAACCATGTTCATAAGAGCCATCTTCACTAATTATACCTATGTATATTGGGTCATGGGGCAGAGTTGGTTCTGGTGAATGCCCTCTATATTTATCGAGTTCGAGGACCTGTTCCGGGTTGGGAACGGCATGGGATAATGGAAGGTTTCTAACTCTGGCGGGAAGTGGCCAGAGTTGGTCATTCTGTTCGTTGGAGCTATCTTGGAGAGCTCTAACATAGGAATTGAGTTTTTCCAGATTGTAAAAATCCTGCCTGGTTCTGATAGTAACTGTGCGAGTCTCAGAATCCCATTCCACGGAACTGGCGCCTAACTGTTCTGCCGCCCAGCGCAAAGGAACCATCACCTGTCCTTCTGCCACATCCATTTCAGCCGGTGCATTTACCTTCAAACCGTTTATTTCCACCGTTAACGGAGGAACTACCCCGGCAGAGGAAGCAGAGTCCTTCCCCTGAGCCAAAGTAATTAAGGGTAAGCCGACCAGTACAATTATTACCAGGAATAAAGCTGACACTATGCGTATCACTATGGAAACACCTCCTAGTTATTCCTTACGGTTTCGGTGTCTGTTATCTTACAGGGTGAGAGCTAAAACTATATCCATATTATCCGTTACTTTCCGGTTCCCAGTACAGGCATATCCGAGTGGTGCAAAACCCCCTTGGACAGTGCGAAACAGCCAAGTGCAGCCAGCAATTCCCATAAGGCTAGTACCCCAAGTCCGATCAGCACGCCGGTCCCCTCGATCATACTGCCAAGAACAATGGCGGCAATCAGGCCGGGCAGCATAATAACCATTACCGCAATGGTATAAATGAAAATCATGATTCCGGCACTGATGTCCGTACCCGTCCAGCGCAGGGAAAGATAGTTGATGCCCAGCAATAAAAAAGAAAACAGAGTGTAAACCAGGGTAGCCGCAGCAACCAGCCCAACAGGCTCTCCCATGATCAGGCCTGCGATGCCGAAAACAGACACGCTTTCCACCAGTACTTTAAACACGATTTCCAGGTTGCTCCAAACGATTTTTTGAAAAGAGCTTTCCGGAATCAGGTAGATATAATGCATGTAAAGCTCTTTCAAGCCACGCCCGGTCCCGATCATGAAAATCTGCATCCACATCAGGATTTGCAACAGAATGAGGGTCCCGCCGTCCTCGCCACGCAGGAACAAAGAAAACAGGGCTGTGCCTAATACCATGATTATGGACCACATTCCCCAAAGACCGAGATAATTGGCACGAAAGGATTCTCGTAGGTGCTTATAAAAAATGGTGCTGCTTCCCCTACCGCCGATACCGGTTTTGGCAACTTTCACTTTTTTCGCCGATGAAGCTTCCGGGTTGATCTGTCCTTCCTTCAGGACACGCTTTTTCTCAAACGCGGTTTCCGTAGCAACCAGCACGTCTTCATAATAATCGGGATTGCTCAAGGCAATATAGAGGAGCAGCAGCACTCCGGACAGCACAAGTAGCCCGAGAAACAAGAACCCATTGCCCATATCGCCGGAAATCAGGGAAATAACGCCGGCCGATGCCCAGCCGGCCACCGGTGTCCAAGCGGCCAGCGGCGAATCCAGCGTATTTCCCAGCGCCGCAAGAAGATCACCGGTTACAACAAGCTGCACACCGGTAAAAACAATAAGCGGGAGAAAGGCCGCAATTGCAAGCATTCTAACCACCAGTTTCCGCCTCGGTTTTCCGTTGGTCAGGCTGTAGATCAGAAGCGACAGGATTTGGAGCACACCGACGGCCAACATAAAGCCGAGCAGTACCAGGAGTACCCCATCAAAACCGACCCCAAAGCCTACGCTGAGAGAATTGCTTTGAAACAGGATAAAAAAGCCCGCCAGGAAAGCCATTTTAGCCATGCGCACGATGCCGTACATTAGGATCTTACGGGAGCTAACCGGTGAGACAAACAGTAAATTGACATCATTCATGTCGAAAATAACGTCTCCGTTGGCCAGGCCTTTTTGGATGGCGGTCACTACAAAAATCAGAATCAATAGGAACAGGATGCCCTTAAGCCACACTAGATCAAGGGAACCGACCGTGCTTTGTCGGGTAAATAGTGAAAGAATAAAAATACCGCCAATCCCTGCAATCACAAGCACCCATAAGAGCAGCTTGGCCGGTTTCCGCCGCAGCTCTAACAGAGTGTTCTTGGCGCTTCTTAGCAGCAAAAAAACAAGACTGTTCATG
The DNA here is from genome assembly GCA_964640845.1 of uncultured Syntrophomonas sp. Taxonomy (GTDB): domain Bacteria; phylum Bacillota; class Syntrophomonadia; order Syntrophomonadales; family Syntrophomonadaceae; genus JAAYJK01. Next base: position 5,313 of record CAZXIR010000073.1, on the reverse strand, counting down.
GCCTGTCCTCCTGGCTTGTGCCTTCTGTGATAGTGAAATATACGTCTTCCAGGCTTTGGCCGGCCGCGAGGTCCGTACGGCGGCAAACGCGTTCGATCCGGCCTTTGACCATGATGTAGGTTACATCCCAGTCTTCCTCCATGCTTTCGATCATATGGGTGCTGACCAGCAGAGCGCAGCCGCTGTCCCGGAGCTTAGCAATGACCGCTTTCAGTTCCCGGATTCCATGCGGGTCAAGACCGACCAGCGGTTCATCCATAATGACAGCTTTAGGCTGGGGCAGTAGCGCACAGCAGACACTGACCTTTTGCTGCATTCCTTTGGAAAGCTCTTTACCCAGTTTCATTTTTTTATCATCCAGCTCAAAGCGGCGAAGCAATGCCTCTGCTGTTTCCTCCCAAGCCTCCAACCGGTACGCTTTAGCAATGAACTCCAGGTGCTCCGCCACCGTCAGCATCGGGTACAGCACAGGAAACTCCGGCACATACCCTAATAGCTGTTTCGCCTCCACCGTATGATTCTCATGCCCGTTTATGGTAATGGCACCGTGAAAACGCAGGAGGCCGCAAACAGACTTGATCAGCGTTGATTTGCCCGCGCCGTTGGGACCGAGCAGTGCCGCCAACTCGCCGCGGGCTACTGACAAGTTGATGTTGTCATTGGCCACCAGTTTGCCATATTTTTTGGTCATGTTCCGAACGTCAATCATATAAAAATCTCCCTTACCGTCATACAAATATTATTACCGAAAATCTTTATCATTAAGAGCCTAGGCATTGGAACTAGCTGTTCAAGGGATTGACGATCTTTCCAATGAATAACTAGCTGCCGGGTTTTACTGATACTCAGGACTCGGCAGATGCAGCATTCAGTCCATATCTTCTTCAATCGTCCAGCAGCAGTTGGAATCTCTGCCGGTCATTTTCCTGGTAGAAATGAGAGCCCTGCCAGTTCAAGAAGTTCACCGCCTATCTCAAAGAAGACCAGGGTCCCATGATTCTCCCGTTAAAAACCGCCATTTACATTTTTGAAACTTTGTCAATGCGGTTTGTCCATACATATCCAGTGTACCCTTTAGGTATCTTTTGCATGGCTTCCAGTGTATCGAATCCTTCGGACCATTTACCATTCCCTTCAACAATGACAACTCTGGTATTTACGGAGTTCATTCTCCCAACCAATTTATTGGGCCACCCCCATAGAAACTTTGCATATCTTAAAGGTACATGAAGTTCCATATTATAAAGTTCCTTCGGGACATACCCTGTCCAACCAAGTATTTCATATTTTACTAGTGCTGATTTTAAACGTTTTGCGGTGAGGACACGTATACTGCTGTTTTGCTCCCGTATATATGCTATTCCATCTTCGTTGCCATATATGGTTATCTGCTTGATTCTTTCAGAGGACATGTCATCAAGATATGTCCACAATATTTTTCCAGTCGCCAAACCATCATCTTTCATATGTATTAGCAGTTCATGATTCGGAAAAGCTGCCAAAACTTCAGACAATTCCGGCATTAAGCCAATCCCCTTTCCTCTAAAAGGATAGGTTTTCCCGCCATCTGCCGTATATCCATAACCAATATCTAAGTTCTTTAATTCATCCATTGTTTTGTCATTTACAGATCCAGAACCATCTGTCCTCATAGATAATTCATAATCATGAAATACTGCCAGCTTCCCATCTTTTGTCCTCTGAACATCCAATTCAACGGCATCAGCACCGTATTCAAAAGCTATTTTCATTGAAGCCAATGTGTTTTCAAGATACTCATGTTCTGGTTGGTGAATTATTTGTGCCGTATTAGTATCCCATTCCACTTTCGATATGTCAAAAGTCTGTGCCAATCCCCTATGTGCTAGTAGCTTATATGTACCGGACTGGTCACAAAAAGCACTTGTATTGTTTATCCATACAAACATCAAAAGTACAGCAAAAATAATGAGTGCTTTCCATCTTCTTTTCATTTTACTCATAAAAACTCCTTACTCTACCACTTCTTGCCTGCTACTACCGCCATGGTATCAGATTCCATACTGAACGGTATGCCTCTGAGATCAGAATACACTTCCACTATTTCCAAACCATTAGCTGCCAATCCATTTGGTGTTCAATCCTCTATAACTATTTCTATAATCCCACTATAATAGGTTACTTAAACTCTAGCATAAGTTTAGGCCTAAAACATTCTTTATTCCCTTTACTCTATCAGCTGCAATTGTAAGTCGTAAGAAGGAAACCTGCTGGAAGGTTAGACCGGTTTGACTTCCCATGGAGAAGCAACATAAAAAACAAAGGCCTGTTTGTTACTGCCGTCTATTGTTGCCAATCTATACCTCCAGTCAAGCAGTTCCGGGATAATATCCTCAAGGGCGGCACAGTTGGATGTTTTTCTCCTTGGTCATCGGCCTGTTCTGAGCCTGAACATCCTGCAAGTAAAGTGGCAGCCAGCACAATCACTAAAGGAATAAGCAAAACACGTTTCATGAAAATCCAAATTGTGGACGTCAAGGAATCCGTGCACCTACATATAATAGCTATGGTAGTAATAGTGTACCACCCCTTCTAGCAGTAATTTTTGCCTTTTGTTTTTTAATACCCAATCCCATACTTGACAATTATGGTCTATTGCAGTAGACTTATTGCAAGGTCTATAGCAATAAACCTTTGGAGGTAATTTTTATGGAAAAATATAAGCTGTTTGATGCCGAGTATAAATTAGCGGTCCTGGTTTGGGATAATGAGCCCATTAATTCCACCGATCTGGTGAGATTATGTGCTGACCAGCTGGGTTGGAAGAAATCTACCACCTACACCATGCTTAAGAAACTGTGCGAGCGAGGCATTCTTCAGAACCGGGAGGCAACTGTTACTGGCTTGGTCAAACGTGAAGATGTACAAAAGTATGAAAGCAGAGCCCTGCTGAAAAGATCCTTTGGCGGATCGCTGCCCCAATTCCTTACTGCCTTTCTTGACGACCAAAAGCTAACCCAGCAGGAAGCCGAGGAATTGAAGAAGATTATTGAGGAGGCGGTTGAATGAGCATCTTACCGGAACTGTTTTCCACGATATTGGATATGAGTATCACAGCGTCGCTGGTAATTATCGGAGTGGTTCTGGTGCGCATGTTCCTAAGAAACGTGCCCAAGGTCTTCTCTTATGCCTTATGGGCGGTGGTTCTGTTCAGGCTCCTATGCCCGCTATCCTTCACTTCTGCTTTCAGTTTTTTAGGGCTTTTTCATATTAACCCGGCGAATGATGCAGGGATAATGACATCCATGCCCAAACCTGCGCCAGCATCAACCTTGCCGGCCAATTTGGACAACTTGGAGCAAGCCATGAACTCTTTTTTACAGCCTACTGCAAGCATAGCCAGCTCCAACCCTGTATCTACGGCAATTGAAGTTTTCAGTATTATCTGGCTGCTGGGCATTGTGTTACTACTCGGTTATAGTGTGGTGTCATATATAAAAGTAAGAAAGAAACTATTACCCGCCACCCTGCTTAAGGGTAATATTTACGAATCAGATCAGATCGGCACCGCCTTTGTCTGTGGTTTCATCCAACCTAGAATCTATCTTCCGACAGGGGTTGGAGAGGCCGATTTACCTTACATTTTGGAACATGAGCGAACCCATATCCGACGTAAGGATTATCTCATCAAACCCTTGGCGTTTTTGGTACTCATCTTGCATTGGTTTAATCCTCTGGTTTGGTGGTCTTTTTCCCTTATGAGCCGAGATATGGAAATGTCCTGTGACGAGAGTGTGTTGAACCGGTTGGGTAAAGGGACCAAAGCTGCTTATTCCGGCTCCTTGCTGTCACTTTCAGTAAGCAGATCCGCTCCCTTGCTGGCCCATCCATTGGCTTTTGGGGAAAGCAACGTAAAGGCCAGGATCAAAAATGTTCTCAATTACAAGAAGCCTAGGTTTTGGGTAATAATAATCGCTGCTCTGGCAGTTAGCCTATCGGTACTGGCTTTCACCGCAAATCCAGAGAAGCAGGCTGAATTAGATCCCATTCGCAGTATAGCCGAGGAAGTAATTGAACGGGATATTGCCAACTATGAATTAAACCCACAAGTGAAAATTATTGATCATAAAATAACCCGCCTGGAATTGTTAAAGAGTTTCGAAGATCTGGCAGATACCCCTATCGATGTTTATGCTCTGGAATATCGGTTGCTTCCCGAGAATTTGAGCAAAGTAGTCCTGGCCGGTGGTATGCAGGTAGATGAACATGGTTGGCTCAAGGAAACTTGCAGCATGGGCAGTCCACTATTGCTGGTATCCCGAAATGACCAGGCAAGGGAACTGGCAGGGATACTCTGGACGGGCGAAGGCTTAGGTAAGGATGGATTAGAGTCAGCAGTTAAGGATTTATTGGCAGAAAAAGACTCACTGAGAGCTTACATAGAAGAGCTGGTGGAAGAAAACCTTTCCATTATAATGTCTTCCCCTAAAGAAGCTTCCAATCCCTTTGATTATATCCAAGCCCATGAGCATGAGTATGAAAACATTAAGAAATTGGGGGGAGAAGACGCTCTGCAATATATGCTGGCCCAGTTTGATAAGGGCAATGCAGACGGTCTGCGCGGGGTTATTATGATGCATTTGTGTAAGGAACTCCTGGGCCTACGCAACAATGTGACCGATGATTCACTGTCTCCCATGGAGTGGTACCAGGCTCTGGATATCAGAGAAGAAACCCGGCTGCCGGATTTTCAGTATGAGGAACAGGATCCGATGGAAAAGCTGGTTTACGCTACTGAAATGGAATATTACTCCGCTCCTCACCAGGGATTCACCATAGTTGCCCCCAAAATATTTGGCAGTTATGAAGAGGGTCAGTTGCTAAAAGTCTTTGTGACCACCTATAGCGCTAAATACAGGCTTTACGATAAGGTGCTGGATCAGGTGGGGGGAGGGGTTGTCCCCGCAGCTATCACCTATAAAAAGGATGTGAACGGCAATTACCTGCTGCTCGACTATGAACAGTCCCAAGATGGCGCTCATTGGGCTCCTTCCGTCCGGGAATATTGCCGGATGCCGGTATCCGGTCAGGAGATTCCAGGGCTAGCCGATACCATAATCAATCATTACTCTAATTACGATGACCTGCGCCAGCTGCATTTTGATAATCTGTACAAGCATTTATCTGCCAATGGCATAAAGGAGGCCACCCTGACTAACCCCCGGGGCGAGATTCTGTTTTCTATGAGTTCTCCAGATAGGCTATAGGAACATCATTCTTACTTCCACCCATTTTCTGGCCTTAATACTGTCAGCTTCAACCATGCAATCCAGG
>CAZXIR010000072.1:4110-10536 GCA_964640845.1 uncultured Syntrophomonas sp. | reverse complement strand
AACCGTAGGCGTTGTTTAAGGCACTAAGTAAGCGAGACCGGGTATCTGGCAGGTTTTGAAGTTTTACTAATACCTCCTGCGCCAGGTGGTTAGAAATGCCTTTAACATATTCATCAGCGATAGCCTCTTTCACCGGAAAATAGTTGTACAGCGTTTTCCGAGCCACATCGGCTTCTTCTGCAATTTGCTCCATGGTAGTATTGGAAAAGCCTTGCTGCTCGAACAGCTTCATAGCAATGTTTATTATCTTCTGCCGCAGTTCCCTTTTTTTTCTCTCCATCCGCCCTTCACCAGATATACTATCTATTTCCACAAACTGCACCTCCTGAAAATTCTTAATAAACCTATGGTTGCACATTGTATAATTTTGTACATTGTATAAATAAATTATATATTGCTCCCCAAGATTGTCAATAGTTTTAGAAAGATAAATGAATTCATCTATACCCTGGCTAAGGATAGCCTTTTTATTTTTACCAGGCCTTATCCGTACTCTTCTGGTGCTACTGATAGGATTTGACTATTTTGGCAGCTTCTTTTATACCCCCTCATCTTTAATTCTACATCCTAAAAATCAAACTCAATCTTGACGGTGTAAAGATTTACTAATATAATGTTTACAGCATTAAGATTAGGAGGAATATTTATGGAAAAAAAAAGATATCATCACGGAAATTTGAAAGAGTGCCTGATCGAAGCAGGAATCGATTTGATTAATAAAGAGGGCGAAAAGCACTTCTCTTTGCGCAAAGTTGCGGCTTTATGCGGTGTAAGCAATGCGGCACCCTATAGTCATTTTAAAAGTAAAGAAGAATTACTTATTACCATGCAGAATTATGTTACAGATCAATTTACAGCTGAGCTGAAAAAGTCCATTAAGGGCGAAGACTTGGACAGTCCGGCTGCAATAATAAAATTGGGAAAAAGCTATGTTATGTTTTTTATAAGAAACCCGCAGTATTTTGAGTTTCTATTTTCACAGTCTTTTGTAAGAGTAAATCTTAACCTGAATGATGATGGTTCAAATAATTATCCGCCGTTTGAATTGCTCAGAAAAACAACATTCAGAGTCTTGGGGAAGATGGGGATGCCCAAAGAGAAAATCAAGGATACCGTTATTTCTGAATGGGCAACAGTCCATGGGCTGGCGGCAATAGCAACGATGGAAGGGATCTCTTATGATTATGATTGGGAACAAAAAATAGAGGATATTATCGTCGTGCATAAATGATTGAAAGGTAAAATTTATAATGAAGAAGATAGTTGCAGCAAGAAGGAAGGGGAGAAATGCAATTTTTGTATTACTTGGTATAATTTTGGTATGTATTATAGCATGTTTTGCAGTACTTCTGGCGTTAAGCCCAGGCAAATTGACGCAGTTTACAGATGAAAACGGTAAAGGGTTAGAAAACAGCATTTGCAAAAAAGTATTTGTGCAAGTTAATAATACTGAAATGGGAATGATCATCAAAGGTAAAGATGTTTCGAATCCTGTACTTTTATTTGTACATGGCGGACCCGGAATGACGGAGTATTTTCTCGAGCAGGATTATCCAACAGGACTGGAAGATTATTTTACGGTGGTTTGGTGGGACCAAAGAGGAGCCGGCTTATCATACCATAGTGATATGGATGAAAGTACAATGACAACAGAGCAGTTTATTGAGGATACGGTTGCTGTGACAAATTATCTACGTGAACGATTTGGGCAGGATAAAATCTATCTTATGGCCCATTCATGGGGAACTTTTTTTGCTATTCAAGCCGTTGAGAAAGCTCCGGAATTATATAGCGCTTATATAGGAATAGAACAGGTATCATATCAAAATGAATCAGAGAAACTGGCATATGAATATATGCTTAAGTATTACGAAAATTTGGGGAATCAAAAAACAGTAGAAAAGATCAAAAAAGTTGACTATGAGTCAGAGGAATATGCCAGGATGAGGGACGCTATAATGCATAAGGCGGGTATTGGAACAACCCATGATATGAAGTCCGTAGTCAGCGGCGTATTTTTTCCTTCGCTTAAAAATCAAGAATATACTTTAAGCGAAAAAATTAATATATGGAAAGGTAAGATCTTTTCGCATAATACAGCGTTATCCCAGGAAATGTTTGAAACAGATTTACGAAAGATAATTCAAAAGCTTGATACTCCGGTATATTTCTTTTCAGGAATATATGACTATACAGTAAATTATAAGATGTCCAAGGATTATCTTGTCCAGTTAAGTGCTCCGGTTAAAGGATTTTATCTCTTTAAAAACTCAGCACATAGTCCAATATTCGAAGAACCAGACAAAGTGCTATCGATTATGATAAATGATGTATTGAATGGTACAAATAGTTTGGCAGACGATAAATAGGGAGTATCGATACTCCCGCTGCCCCTTCGTGCCATAAACTTAACTGGTCTCATCTGCCGGAGAGGTGGCTCAAAATCGACCGGAACCATGTCTCACAGTTGCCCGGAACTTGGCTTTCTGGAGCCAAGCGGGAGTCAATATTCATCTAAATTCCCTTCTTGCTCAGCCTGGCTGATAGTATCACGTCATCAGCTGCGCTTGATAATATATCCATTAAATCCTGCATTTCATAATCTTGGGGAAGTAAACCGTTGGCAGCCATTACCGAAATACCTAACTGGAATACCCGCATTTTTAGTAATATTGTTTTTAACTCATCCACTGTGAACCCTTCCAGTTCAGGGTCTTTTTGCATCTCTTTAATTAATTCAGCTACCATTTTTTCATCGTAGTCCTGCATGTAGTCCGAATTTTTCATAACCAGATCTCTGAAAAGCACGCTGTATTCCATGGCAAATCTCAGACTTGCTTTCCCCATATCATAAAACGGGTTTCCTGTACTTTCCTCGCTTAAAAGCTGTTGACTGATACTCATAATCTTTTCTATTAGAGCTTCAATCAGTTCATTGGTGTTCCTGAAATTCACATAGATGGGAGCCACCGAGCTGCCCATTTTATCGGCGATTTTTCGCATGGTTATATTGTCTATTCCTTCTGTCTTAGCAATTTCGAAGGCTGCATCAATTATTTGGTCTTTTGTAAATCTAATCTTGGGTCCCATACCTACAACACCCCCTACATAATATATGTTATATAACTTATATTATATAACACACCTGTTTCATACCTAGTTAATAGTTGCCCACAACTTCCCTTAAAAGCTTTAGTACTATCATCGGACCGGGGTCAAATATGTTCTGTAATGATCCCTACTCCATCAAAATAAACCAGGTTGCCATCATCATAATGCCAAATAGCCTGAAAAACCGTAGGCTTTCTAATACCGTTTATTTCCTGGTATTTATTGCATATTACCGACCATTTTACTTTTTCGCTTGTGCCATCCATTGAAGCAACTTCCCGGTCCTCAGTTGCAAAGGACACCATTTCACCTTTTTCATTGAATGTAAAAATACCGCTGGCGGAAATACCGTAATAAGTTATTGTTGCTTGAGCATGCAAATCGTCGATTGCTTCCCAAACAATAAAATCCTCTAAAGCTGCACTGGGAATAAATAGACTCTCTGATAAGAAAGTGACCAGACTTGACTTATCCATAGCATTTCCGGTCTGATGAAATAAAGTAAATAGTTTGGCTATCACACCTTTCATTGAACCGGCCCCATCGATATATGAATCCAGCCCTTCAAAGGGAATATAATACATTGAACTGTCAATATAAGCAATTCTGTCGGGCTTATTAGCAAAGTTGTACTGAGTATAATCAATCTTGATTGGTGATTGATTCTCTCCGAATAAAAAGTCAACATCTTTGTAGACTATCTTTATATAGGACATTTTCGGTGAACCGATATAGCCGCAATATCTAAAATAGTTCTGAACCGGCATGGGTAAACTGTCAATATCTTTTTCCTGGAATACACCTTCTTGATGACCTGTTTTAACTGTTAAGTTATTTGCCATTTGATTAAATTCCGTTTTGGTTTTTGAATAGGGCACAAAGAAAAATACAGTCACAATTAATATTAAACTGACCAAAATTCCAATTACGCTAATCATTTTTTTCTTACTCCTTTTTTGCATGCTTTGTCTCCTTCCTTCAATAGACAATTACTCTGACTGCCCCCTGTCTCGATCCCGCTAACTAAATAAATTCCAATAATTAATCATCCACATCAATCCCATAACTGCCAGGGTAAATATACTATATTGCATCCGGACAATCCGCCCCCAAAGTCCCTTCCACCAGGTAATCACCGTAAAGGACAACAGTAAACAACTGAAAATCCACATAAGAGTTGGTATAGCATCAAGTAAGGGCGGCTTTTCTACCATCATGTACGCTTCTTTTGGCAATTGGTATACTGGATCGATGCCTGAAGAAAACAGGTTGGCGAATAAAATCAGGATGGTGATACTGGTACAAATTCCAACCCAGGAAGCAATGGCAGACAATCCGGATCTTTTATGTTTTCCTCTTTTGAACCAACCTGATACCATTATGATTATCCAGTAAATAAGCGAACTGATAGAGATTAATAATATTATTATTGCAGCTAATGCTGTAAAACTCAGAGTTGAATAAAATGGCGCTTTCGAATATGTCATAGGTCCATCAGTGGTCAGCATTATTTTGCCCAGGGGATCTGTTTTAAATATAATTTTGTGAAACCGGCCAAAAGCATCCTGGGTTCTTCCTTCTCTAATATTCTTATACATGCCAGGCTCAATTTCAACAAATTTATTGGTTTCTCCGCCATTGGTTACCAGCAGATATCCGTCTTCATCCACATCAATTTTAATAATACCCCCGGCTAATATGCCGGCTATTTTCTCATCAGTAGTAACACTTTTCCGGTTCATCTGGTATTCACCGGTAAACTTTTCAGCTTTTTCCCGGCTTCCGTCGCCAGGCACTCCCATTATTTGAGCTTCAATTGGATAGTAAATATCCATAAACTCTTGAAAAACCTCGGAATGAAGCAGATGATTACCACCACTGTAGGAAATAAAAATTCCTGTATTCGCTTGAGGCACCAAGTAAAGACCTGTGTTATAGAGCATAGTACTCCCACCATGAAAAAGCACATCTTGGTCGTTAAAGACCCCCTCCATGAATCCAAGAGTCATGCCTCCTAACGTAGGGTCATAGGTAAAGTGCTCCTTATGCATCTCTTTTAATGTTTCTTCCTTAAGGATTCGTCCTCCGTTATAACTAGTGGAAAAGATATCCCCCGCCTCGTTATAGCGGTGGGTTGAAACTGCTGCGTAATTTCTTCCCATGCTTAAGGCACCACCAGATAAATGGGCTATCATAAAATTGGCCATATCCGAGGCAGTACTGCTCATACTGCCGGCTGGTTCGAGCATAATATATTCGAAGCCTGCTTCAGTATATGACCCATTAATAAATCTATAGGGTTTGGCCATCCGGGCCGGCGAGTCTAGTGTTGGAGGTTGCCGATAGGTGCTGTTGTTCATATCTAACGGCGTGAAAATATTTTTCTCAACATATTCTGAAAAGGACAGACCAGATAATCTTTCTACAATATAACCTGCCAAAGCAGTACCATAATTTGAATAGGCAGCAACTTCACCAGCTGGAAATATCCTGGCCGGCTGGTAGTTCTTTATATATTCATGCAGAGGTAAAAGTTCATCTTCCGAAAGCCTGAAAAGCATGTCAGGGTGATCTTCAAAGCCTGGAGTGTGGGTCATCAAATGGGTCATGGTTATCGGTTCTGCTATAGTTTTCTGGAGGGGTTTTTCAAGCTGGGATGATATTTCAAAATCCATATATTGGTTAATATCAGTATTCAGATCCAGCTTGCCCGCTTCAACAAGCTGCATTACTGCAGTCCAGGTAATCAATTTTGAAGTAGAACCAATACGAAAAAGGGTAGTGTCGGCATCAACCGGAATGTTATTCTCAATATCCGCAAAACCGAATCCTTTCTTATATACAATTTCACCATCCTTCACAACCGATACAGTTGCATTGGGGATATGGTATTCTTCCAATTTGGAATTCATGATATTATCAAAAAGGTCTTCCAAGCTGGTATCTTGAGTGCTTGAGGCAAAAACAACCGTTGCCGATAACGATAAAACCAGGATCATCAAAAAACTAACGGATGTAAGATATTTTAACCTTTTCAACATTTTATCACTCCATTTCCATTTTTTTACTTGTCTTTTACTTAGCCGGTGGATAGTCACCGTGCACCCCTCCCCACATCCAGGAATGGGTCGCTGGTTTTCTTCGACCGAGCTGCCCATTTTAACGGCGCTTTTTCACATGGTTATATCAGCGAATTTCTTACGTTTTACCATTTCCGGCTGTATCAATTACTTGGTCTTTTACCCGTCTAATATTAGGTCCCATAGCAACACCCCCTAACATAATATATGTTATATAACATTTGTTATATAACAT
>CAZXIR010000072.1:0-4010 GCA_964640845.1 uncultured Syntrophomonas sp. | reverse complement strand
TGTTATATAACATTTGTTATATAACATATATTATGTTACTAATTTATATTTTGCAAGTGTTTTTTTTACCTTCCTTTTGGTTTCGTCCTTGTCATCAACTCACTCTTAAAATTGACTGCCGTGACTTAGCCAGACTGAATAGATAAATCCAATCGACGTTACTAAAGTTAATCAAATCAAGATTTTCCACCCTGGTGCAGCTGATCATGGAAGATCGCCATACAGAGGAGATTATGACGATTATGCAGTTCTGTAAACCCTTCGGGTTACCAACCGCTTTAAAGGAGCTAGGTCTGGCTAATGTTGAACCGGAGAGGCTCATGCAGGTAGCGGTAGCAGCAACCGCGGAAGGACCATCCACAACATACCCTTTACGGTGAACGCCCGGATGATATCTGATGCCATTCTTGCTGCAGATGCAATAGTCAGAATATGGCTCATTGCTGTTAATAATAGTTTGTTCGACAGGGGTTTGCCCCCCCCTGCCGAACAAGCAAATTCATATACCTATAATCCCCACCTCTGTTTTGCTATTTTAGTAGGTCGGTTGAAGCTATAAGGCGCTGAATCTCATTTACGCCTTCATAGATCTCGGTCAGCTTGGCATCGCGAAAGATGCGCTCAATGGGAAATTCGGTGGTATAGCTGTAAGCTCCCATGACCTGCATAGCTTTGCTTGCCACGCGGTGAACAGCCTCGGAAGTAAATAATCTGGTTCTTGCAGCATCGGCGGCCAGTTCTTTCGCTTCTGATGCCTTAAATGCGGTAGCCAGAACAATCTGGTGCGCTACCATTACGTCGGTGGCCATATCGCCAATCAAGGACTGGATGGTCTGGAAATTTGAGATGGGCTTACCGCGCTGCACCCGCTCCTTGGAGTACTTAACTGCCGCCTCTAGGGCCGCATGAGCCATACCCACAGCCTGGGCGCAGACCGACAGTTTGCCAATCTGAGTTGAACCGAGCAGTACCTGGAACCCCTTGCCCCGCATTGCCTCACCGCCGGTCGTATTTTCATAGGGTACCCTTACATCTTCCAATACCACATCGGATACTTCCAGTCCGTGCATGCCCATCTTTTCATAAATCTTCGGTGTGGAATATCCCTTGCTGCCCTTGGGTATGATGATGTTGGTACACTTGCCGCCCATTTCGACATCCTTGCAGAATATACCCATTAACCCTGGCATGGTTGCGTTGGTGATAAAAATCTTTTCCCCATTGATAATCCATTCATCCCCGTCGCGGACACATGTTGTCCTAAGAGCACTTGGGTCGGATCCGGTTGACGCCTCGGTAAAGGCGAAACTGCCAATACCCTCACCATGAAGCAGCTCAGGAAGGAATTTCAGTTTCTGCTCTTCGGTTGCGAATTTGGAAATATTCGCCCCCAGCATACCATTGACCGAGATGGTACAGGCGGTTGAACAATATACCCTTGCCATCTCAATCTGCATAATTGCATACTCGACATAGCTATTTCCCGTACCGCTGTATTCCTCCGGGTATTGGATGGCGCACCAGCCCAAATCTTTAATTTTTTTGATCAAATCCCGGGGTGTCCTCTTTTCGGTTTCCATCTGTTTAACCAGAGGAGCAATCTCTTTTTCTGAAAACTTCCTCACCGAGTCCTTTAACATTAGTTGTTCTTCGGTATAATTAAAATTCATTTGTTATCCCCCTCCATGCAATCTAGGTAGTCTTCTCTGCGCCTGAATCGAGTTGTCTTCCCACCATTTCTAACTAGATACTTAAAAGCTATTGCCCCATAAAGTAGTTTTGTTTCCTAATAATTCCATGCGATTATGTAAATAATAAAAGGGGAAATATAGAAAATAATTGCAACAACAACATTTTTGGCAACGAGACTTGCACCACCTGTAGGTAAGACATTATCGACTTTATTGACAATATCTTCGACCTTGATGCGGGTTTAAGGCCTACCAGCTTTAAAAAATGAACCGCAGGATGTCCTGCGGTTTTTTTATATTCTTATTTACTAACCCAGGATACTATACCAGCGCCCTGGCTACCGATTTATCGAAGAACCGAACCTGCAATAATCATTCGTTGAGCTTCAGACGTGCCTTCACCAATTTCAGTTAACTTGACATCGCGATAGAAGCGTTCAACCTTAGCCCCCTTCATGAAACCATAGCCGCCTTGAATCTGCACTGCTTTGGTAGCGTGGCGGGCAGCGCATTCTGAGCAGAACAGTTTGGCCTTGGAGGCAGCCAGACTGAATGGTTTGCCCTGGTCTTTTGTCCAGGCGGCGTTCATATAAAAGAACCGGGCTGCGTCAACATCAAGGGCCATGTTGGCGATAAACCACTGAATAGCTTGTTGACTGGCGATGGGTTTTTTAAACTGGACCCGTTCCTTAGAATACTTGATTGATTCATCTAGGCAGCCCTGGGCGATGCCGGTAGACATGGTAGCAATGCCTATACGACCAACATCAAGCGCGCTCATGGCGATCTTGAAGCCGTCTCCCTCTTTGCCCAACAGGCAGTCAGCCGATACGGCACAATCTTTGAACACTACTTCAGAGGTCTGGGAGCCCCGAACCCCCATCTTTTCAAAATGCTGGCCCAGAATAAGACCCGGGGTTCCTTTGGGAACCAGGAAAGCGCTCATTCCTTTGGCACCGGCTGAACGATCGGTGTAGGTGAAAACCACGAAGACATCAGCGATAATCGCATTGGTGATGAAAGTTTTGGTTCCGTTCAAAACATATTCATTACCGTTTTTTACCGCTGTAGTAGTGGCTGAACTGACATCGGTTCCCGCTCCGGGTTCAGTCAGTGCAAAGGCCCCTACAATATTACCGGCCGCTAGTCCGGGCATCCACTTTTGTTTCTGTTCTTCATTGCCAAAGGTAAGTATGGGATGTCCAATCAGACCATAGCTGTATCCATGGAGAAATCCGGTAGTAGCACAGGCGCGGGCCAATTCTTCAGTAACGATCATGGTAGTAAGGAATTCCGCTCCACCACCGCCGTATTCGGTGGGATAAGAAATGCCCATCATATCAAGTTCTGCAAGTTTCTCAAATATTTCGGCAGGATGGCGACTGTTTCGATCGATTTCCGCGGCTACCGGTTCGATGTGCTTCAAAGCGAACTCGCGGGCATTTGACCTGATCAGTTCCTGTTCTTCCGAAAGCTTGAAATTCATAAATACACACCTCTTTCATGTTGAAATCTTACCAACATTTGCCACACTAAAAACCCGGCAGGTACCGGTAAAAAAGATAAAATCTACCAATCTCAGTTTATCATGTACCCTTAGCCCAAATCCACATTAAAATTTGACGGCCCTACTTTTGTTCTGCCCACATGTCATCGCTGATTTCTGCAAGTGGAATTACCCAGACCACTACTTTGTACCAATTCCTTGTAAACTATTGCATGAATGGTAAATATAACTATAATTTCTACGCATAAGTTGATTTGGTGAGTCCAGATCACTCGTCATTCCAGGAGTATTTTTAAAGTATCAATTCCATAACAATATTTACTATCAACCTCATCAAATAGTTTTTTTATAATCTGCAGTCAGACATCTGTCCCCACTCATTAATCCCCGAAACCAATTTCTATTTCGACAATATTCTCGAATAACTTAGTTTCTTAGGTTCCTGGCACGCTACACTTTTCTTAGATTATTGTAATCTCTATTATTAATCCATATAATTTAAGTGTAACTATTATAGTTGTGAATACCTTTGATTCGAATTCATGGTATATAAACTCCTCTTCGGTTCCTGTCAAATTCTGGTCATCGATGGTCATTAAGTTTCTATTGGACATTGGTGAATTATCCAACATAAAATTCAGGCCTCATGATAAGTACATTCGCCCAGTATATTTGGGCTTGGATATTGAAGTGATTAATCCCGCTTACACTGCCGGAACTGGTACTTTAGGAAGCACAGGTTTTAGATCTCGCCAAGTCCTCATCTTTAACGGCGTAATGTTCAAACTCCGCTTTTGCCTGTTCAGTTACAT
>CAZXIR010000071.1:5417-11041 GCA_964640845.1 uncultured Syntrophomonas sp. | reverse complement strand
CAAATACTGCACTTTATAGGTGGAGGGGAAATGGGAGGAGCGGAAGAATTACTCTTAACCCTTATGAAACTTCTCGATAAAGAACGATATGAAGCCCATCTCATATGTCTATGTCAGGGGCCTTTCGCTGAACTTGCTCGTCAGTATGGGTTCCAAGCCGCGGTAATCCCCATGCGACATAAATTTGATCTCAGTACCATTAAACCTATACGGCAGTATTTGCGGGAAAACAAGATTGATTTGGTTCATACCCATGGGGTCAGAGCTAATCTGGTTGCCCGTACCGCCGCCAAAAAAGAAGGTCTGCCGGTTGTAACCACCTTTCATAGTGTGCTTCGTTATGATTATGATAAGGCTTCCAAAGCCCTAATGGCTAAATATTTGACTATGGCTACCAATAGACATACCGATAAGTTTATTGCCATATCCCGGGCCATTAGAAATGAGGTACAGGAAATGGGAGTCTCAGATGATAGAATTACGGTTATCCATAATGGCCTGGATATCACCAAATATGCTGAGCCCCGTGATCCGCAGGAAACAAGAAGAGAACTGGGTCTGAACGCCGATAAGTATACTGTAGCCATGATAGCCCGATTGCATCCGGTAAAAGGACACCAGTATTTTCTGCAGGCGGCCCGGGAGATAATCGATCGGGGTATTAAGGCCCAGTTTTTAATTATTGGCGAGGGAATATACCGGGAAAAGATACAGCAGTGGATCAAAGAACTGGACTTGGAGAAAGTAGTTATAATGCCCGGTTATTACAGCCCCATAGAAAACATATACCCAGTGTGCGATCTGCTCTGCGTTCCCTCCCTCATGGAAGGATTGGGTATGGTGGTACTGGAAGCCATGTACTTCCAGGTGCCGGTAGTAGCCAGTGACGTAGGAGGGATCCAGGAAATAATTGAAGATCGAAAAAACGGACTCCTGGTTCAGCCTGGCGATTCCCATGGGTTGGCTGGTGCCATTGAAACCCTATGGGCAGATAAAGAAATGGTTAAGGAATTTCAAATACAGGGACAACAAACTATCAAGAATTTCTCCCAGGAGAAAATGGCCCGTCAGATAGAAGAAACCTATACAACACCAGGTAACGTTTGTAATAACCCTGCATATAAAAGAGCTTAAATAGAAAAAACCTCATGGAGATGAAGGCTTAAGGTTAGCGCAGGGGTAAAAGGCGATTCGAGCAGCAAGAAAATAACAGTTTCAAATCAACCAATCTCAAGCACCACCCAACTAACTGGTATTAATGAGTTAAGACCGGCCCCAAGCGATCTTAAGCATTCAGCTCCACTACCGGCCAATCCTCAAAGATACTTATGCCCCTCTAGCCATGGGAGAGAAACAATTTAATTCGTGTCAGAAGAAGGTTCCCCTTGGTATGGGATTAGAGACAGGGCCAGATAAGCATTTTCCTCTGCCTGTCGGCGCATTTCCTGAGCCCGGGCGGCTATTTGTTCTTTGATCTGATGGTTTTGCAGCAGGTTTTGAATATTCTCTAATATCGCATCTGTACCGGTTGGTAATGGCTGGAGATCAAAAGATTTAAGAAAAGCATCAATTTTAGGATCGTAGGAAATACCGGCAAAGGGAATACCCCTATTAGCAGCAAATATCAGGGAATGTAGTCTCATGCCCACCAGCAAATCAAAATTAGAAATCAGGGCAATATGTTCCAGACTAGTTAAATTATTGTCAATAATGCAGGAATCATGCTGCATTAAACTAGCTACTCGTCTAGATTCCTTCAGATCATTAGGATAATCCATGGGTACAAATACAATCTGGTAGCCATTTTCAGCCAGATTATCCAAAACCCGGGCTAGGTCCCCCTGGTAGCCTTCCAGCGCTTTCCAGTACCTAAGAGCTACCCCCACCATTTTATTCGATGTAATTCCGAATTCCTGTAGCAGCCCGGTAACTTGTTCAAAATCGAGTGCAGTCGGTTCCAGAGCGAACACCGGGTCGGCTGTAATCTTCATCGGAGGACGATTTACTCCCAATTGCTTAAGCAACCTCAAAGAGTCTTCATCCCGCAAAGTTATACAATCTACCTTATTGGCAATCAGATACATCAGGAGTTTACTGAAATAGCGGTTAATGGGTCCGATGCCCTGAGCATAAAAAATCACCGGTTTCTTTAGCACTTTAGCCAGAGCCACAATACTTATATAATATGGCAGGGAGCGAGGTCCGGTAACATCCTGCAAGAGGCTGCCTCCACCGCTTATTAACAAGTCGCAAGTCAACAGCTCCCGAGTAATCACCACCGGATTCATTCGCTTAACTGCCCGCAGGTGGTGCAGATGGGCAGTTTTTTCCGGGGAGCCAGAGAAAACCACGAAATCAGTCCGGGGTTCAATGTTTTTTATGGTGTGGCAAATAGCTGCCAGCAATGCTTCATCACCAGCATTGTCGAAACCATAATATCCCGAAAGTGCGATTTTCATTAACAAGCTCCTTTCCTATTTGACTTGTTTGATCTGATAGCATTCGATTTGTTTTCCCAGTTAAGCCCAATCGTAGTCAGTTCATTTATATATTAACCCCTCATGGAAAGAGGCCACAACCAGGCACGAAAACTGGCTGAGGGTGGGGCTGAATGCTTAAGAACGCTTGGGGCCGGTCTTAACTCTTAAGTATAAGTTAGCTGAGCAGTACTTGAGATTGACTGGTTAGAAAGCGTTACTTTCCTGCTGCTGGAATCGCCTTACCCCCTGCGCTAACCTTAAGTATTCATCCCCACCAAGCTATTCTTGTATTAATCTTAGCCCACTTTAGAGCGCCTGTATTTCATAATCCTATTTTTTAAATAATCAACTTCTTCAATGCGCATTTGCAACACCATCGTGATGTAGGTAACAATACCCACCAGGATGCAGATGCCCACAAGCAGGAGCTGATTATGAATAAATACTGAATCCAGCATTTGCCCTAGATATAGATTAGTTATATACACCACTATGCCCATAAGCAGTGAGGACAATACTATCTTGCCCAAGGTGGAAAAGAGCTGTTTTTCAGGCAGAGTGTTAATCCTGCGGCGCAGGCAGTAGTATACAATTATCATGTTGCAGGTGGCGGCAATAGAGGTAGCCAGAGCCAGCCCACCATGAGCCAGGGGCTTGACTAAGATTAGACTAAGAACCAGGTTGAGCAAAACAGTAAAAAGGCTTATTTTTACCGGGGTGATGGTATCCTGAAGAGAAAAGAAGGTACGGTTCATAATACTATAGGCCCCCTGAGAATAAAGCCCTATTATATAAAAGTTCAGGGCAAAAACCGTCATCTGCGTTGAGCGGCTGTCAAAGGCCCCATGCTCAAAGAGCAGTTTAACCAGAGGGTCGGCCAGCACAAAGAGGCCTACCGCAGCCGGTATGGTGAAAAACCCAATCAGATTTAGGCCAAACACGGTAGTCCGGCCCATGGCTGCATAGTCCTTTTCGGCAGCTTGTTCGGAAAGAGTTGGAAATACGGCCGTATTAATGGCCGCCACAAAAAGATTATAAGGTAAGAACATCAAGCGGTTGGCAAAATTCAGTGCCGAGATACTGCCTTCCACCAGACCTGAGGCCAGTATACGGTCTATGGTAACATAAAGCTGATTTACAGATATACCAATCATGGCTGGAGCCATAAGTTCCCAAACCTTGCGCACCCCTGGGTGAGAAAAATCTACTTCCAGGTGGTAGCTAACCTCTAGTTTTCTCAAAGCCGGGATCTGAATCAAAACCTGAGCCAGACAGCCGGCCAGGGTACCTGCCGCCAGCCCGTAGATGCCCCAAAAAGGTACCAGGAGAAATACGGCGGCGATGATAAGGGCTGAAAAGGCCACCGAGGTAAAGGCCGGGACAGCGAAATTTTTAAGGGAATTCAAAATACCACCCAGGAGCAGAGATAAAGCCATAAAGAGGATACAGGGAAACATGATTCTGCTCAGCTCGATGGTAAGCTGTCTGGTTTCTCCGGAAAAACCAGGAGCAATACCGGCTACCAATGTGGGAGCGGCCCAGATACCCAGCCCGCAGAGCAAGAGCATGCCTAGAATACTAACATTGATAATGGTGCTGGCCATTCGGGATGCGGTTTGCTTTCCAGACTTAACTACAAGTTCAGTAAAAATAGGAATAAGTGCTGTAGCCAGAGCTCCACCAATTATTACATATATCAAATTGGGCAGGGTAAAGGCCATGAGGTATGAATCAGTAAGCATGCTGGTTCCGAAACGAGCAGCTATAACCTGTTCCCGCACAAAGCCCAGCAACCTGCCGATAATACTAATGGCCAGAATAACCCCCGCGGCTCTGGCAACAGTTTTTTTGGAAATCCTACTCACCCTAACTAAAATGCTCTTGGAGGAGCAATATTTTTATACCCGGTTCCGTCTAGTCCGAGTGCAGACAAAATGTGGTGTTCGATTATAATCTTTCCAGCCGGAAGCCTTTGTTCCACACCAAGGCCGGATCATAAAAATGTTTAGTATCAACTATGAAAGGCTGTCCGTCCTGGTCCATAAGGTTTTTAAGCAGATCCAGATTCATCAAAGCGATATCGTTTTGCAGAGTCAGGAGAACTATTCCATGAGCGCC
Organism: uncultured Syntrophomonas sp.; assembly: GCA_964640845.1. GTDB lineage: Bacteria > Bacillota > Syntrophomonadia > Syntrophomonadales > Syntrophomonadaceae > JAAYJK01. The sequence continues at coordinate 6,443 of CAZXIR010000071.1, read as the reverse complement.
GGTCACTGCTTCTTCCAAGCTATTGACTTTAAAATCATATTGGGAAGGGACCGCCGGGTCAAAAGCATTTACCGTACAACCTGATTTCTGCAGAGCCTCAACAACAAACAAAGCCGGACTCATCCGGTCATCATTGGAATAATCCTTCATAGCCAGACCTAATACCGCTATTTTAGCCTGACTGGGAGCAACCTTCAGATTGCGTAAAACCAGGTCTGCTACATAGCGAGGCATCTCTTCATTAACCTGACGAGCAGTAGTGAGCAGCTTAAGATTAACACCGATTTCCTCTGCTTTAGGCAGCAGATAAAAAAGTGCATTGGGCAGGCAGTATCCCCCCACCCCCGGTCCCGGATTCAAAAGGTTTACTCTTTGATGGGTGTTGGCCACCGCCACCACTTCAAATATGTCGATGCCCATAGCCTTGCAAAAACGGGCAAACTCATTAACCATAGCTATATCTACATCCCGGGAGATATTTTCGATCACTTTGGAAGCTTCGACTACTTCCATACAGCTGGCCTGAGTAATGGGTGCTCTGGTTACGATGGACATTAGCTCAAAGGCTTTTTCAGTGCTGGCTGGATTAATACCGGCCAGAGCTGCAGGCATATGCTCAAATTCATGAAATGCCCGACCTTCGGCAATTCGTTCTGAAGAATACGCCAGGAAAAAGTCCATGCCGGCCTTAAGTCCGCTTTCCTTTTCCAGGATAGGCAGGATTATATCCCGGGTAGTCCCGGGAATAACCGTACTTCGGATTAGGACCAGATCCCCGGTTTTAAGACCTTGACCCACGGTATGGCAAACTTCCAGGAGGGGATTGAGGTCATGTTTTTGGCCTTGAACGGGAATACCGATAGTCACTATTATATTATTACAATCCTGCATGGCACCTGGGCCATCGGTAACCGCCCGGAAACGCCCTTGGTCGATTTGATCCCGGAGTATTTCTTGGATACCTTTTCCTTCATAAGCTTCCAGATGATGGGTTAATCCCTGCTTCAGATCGGCTACCAGACTTTC
>CAZXIR010000071.1:2885-5317 GCA_964640845.1 uncultured Syntrophomonas sp. | reverse complement strand
AGAGCCCGGCTTACTGCCAGAACAAAGCCTTCCGAGCCACCTCCGAACTCTACCAAATCACTAAAGCCCATAATCTCCGGCATGGGAACCGAAGCAATGGGACGTCCCGAAGCCAGGTATTCGTAAAATTTCAAAGGGCTGACCGTAGCGGTGAGCTCATTTTCACGAAAAGGATTGAGACAGACGTCAAAACCCTTGAGATATTGGGGCAAAAGCTGACGATCCCGGTGGCCCAGGAAATGGATATTATCAACTTTAGCCAAGCTGGATACATCGATATTAGCACCCACCGGTCCTACCATAACCACTGACCCCTGGGGAAAGCTCTGGGCAACTTTGCTTATCAGGTCCAGGTCAATCCACTCCTTAATAGCACCGACAAATCCCAGAATGGGATGGGGCAAATCCCGTAGTTCTTCTGCCAGAGGAGTTTCAGCCCGATCAGCCTGTCGGAAGTGATCGATATCAGCCGCATTAGGCGAAAGGAATATTTCTTTACAATAAGCTTGCTTATCTTCATATAAGCCCCGGGCAGTACAGAAAACAATATCACAGTGCTGGAGCAGTTTTCTTTCCATATCCTTGACCAACTTTGCATTAAAGCCGTCATAAGCCGAATGCTCATCGACACAGTCATAGATAAGAAAACTCTCGTCCAGCAAACCCATTAGATGACAACTGGTATGCAAGTAAGTCCATAAGATGCTACGCTCAAAACCCAGTTGGACCATGGCTGCTCTAATCGAGCGGGCTATTTGGCTTTGATTGATTAAGTTGACTCCCGGCAAACGGCTGCCGAAAGGCAGAACTACAGGAGGGCTTAAGAGCCATATATTTTCATTTAAACGCCTAATCCCTTTTTTAGCCATATCCTTCTTAAAAGCTACCCCGGGGTCCTTATAAGGAGATAAAAAAGAAATAGGCGGTTCTACATACAAAATTCTATTCGATTTCGGCAGACGGGACATAATCTGCTGCTTTCGGGTCCACAAAGGTTCCCAATCCACCGAAGAAATACATACAATATCCAAGTCAATTCCTCCACTTTTGAGTTGAGACTTAGTGATCTGGGAATTTTTCAAACTCAACTGTTCTTCTGCTGGCATATAAATATCTATTAGCCGTCAGGGGCAGCCCCCTCATGCCCGTTTATTGTAGAGGGTGGTAATGAGCCAGCCAAATGTGGCAGAGTCATTACCACACCCAGTAAAAACCAGAAATAAGAAGCCATCATGGGCACTTCAAAAACATTTTCCACGCAGTTATGGGCCAGGACTCCTATCATGCCAATTAGAATTCCCAACCCCATGCACTGCAAATAATAATCCTGGGTGATATCCACAGAACGGCGTGCTTTTCTAAGAGCAGTTATTAAAAGCAGCAAGGTTGCCAAAAGGCCAACCCAACCGGTTTCAGTTCCTACTTTTAAATACCAGTTATCAGCATAGAAACTATCATCGGGATAGTAACGGGCGGCTACTGCCCCGCCAAATTCACCCAGACCCACACCGACTGCGGGTGAGGTCTGCCAGTAATCCAGAGCCTTATCCCACCGTCCAAGGCGGCCTCCTCGTTCTGATGAAACCAGATATTCAGGACTGGCCATATAAGTTATTCGGTCATAAACGGTGGGCATGAGAGTGGGAGTCAAGATGGCCAGGATAATCATAGCGAAGATAATACGCCGATCCACCCACAAACCCAGCAGTATAGCCTGTAATATAAATGCCAACCAGGCTCCCCGGGAAAATGTAAAGACCAGACAGGCGGCCATGGTTAAGGCCAGGCCAATGTAAACCAGCTTCTTAAATGAGCTGTGGCTGGTAAAATACATAGTAAAAGCGATAGGTAAACCCAGCACCATAAGACTCCCCAGAATGTTCGGGCTGCCAATAATAGAGAAAACCCTGGTGGTAATCGAAGTTTCCGTACTATCAACCCATCCCGTTGGCATCTCTACTCCGGTCAGGTACTGATAAACTCCATGCAAAGCTATCAGAGCAGTGACCAGCAAAAAAACGTCCATCAAGCCTTTGACCTGAACTCGGGTGAACAAGAGATTATAGCCCAGGAAAAACCAGAACACATACTGCAGCATTACCCGGGCTCCCTCTATGGCCACGGTATTATTAGGAGAATTGATTAACAAGAGGAATATCATAACCGCCGCATATAGAATTATGGGCAGCAACATACTGCTTCCTTCCGGACGCAGACGATTCATAGCTGCCCGGTATATCCAAACACCTACTACAAAAATGAACAGTAACTCATCCCATATACCCTGTAAGGAGGTAAAGGCTACCTGCCGAAAAAACCAGTCCAGAATAACATACAGCACTACCAGGTAAAGTTCTAGTCCCGGGCCATTTTCCTTTACTCGATCCAAAATATATCCGCCTCCAGATTAAACCATCAATATATAATGTGAG
>CAZXIR010000071.1:0-2785 GCA_964640845.1 uncultured Syntrophomonas sp. | reverse complement strand
TACTGGCCTGGGTACTGACATCGGCAGCCCGGTCCCGGTACAAGTAAGCAAAAACCAGGGCCACTATGACCAGCAGAATTGCCAGGTCAACTATACTTACTTTACCAAAGATTCGGCCTTTTTCGTCTATCATGCGGGCCACTCCCCCTTTTCAATTTTAATACTTCCCACAGTATAACAAAGATAAACTGCAAATACCACGCGCTAAGTTATCAATCAATACATTATTTATTTTGGGTAAAGGTGAAAGTTTTTGTATATATTTAGTCTAAATATTGATATGGTCAAGTAACCGTGTATAGTATTATTCCTCAATTTCTTACATTATCAACCTTAACTTGGTATATAGACAAGCGTTATCGGCGGTGTTAGAATGTTTCTAGCGTAGAATCGGGGAGGATGTATATTCATGTTGGAATTTCCAGCATTTCTTATACTATTAGCAGCATTTTTGATAGCATTTTTATCCATGCCATTGGTTATAAAAATAGCCTATAGAATAGGTGCTATAGATCAGCCAGACCACAGAAAAGTACACCAGCATACCATGCCCAGGCTGGGTGGTATGGCAATATATCTATCGTTCTTAGTCTGTATGCTCTTGTATATAGGAACTAGCGGTCCATTTATAGGCTTGATTATCGGGGCTAGTATAATATTTATAGTAGGAATGCTGGATGATATATATCAGCTTTCCCCATGGGTAAAATTGCTGGGGCAGTGTGTTGCCGCTGTAGTAGCCATTTATTTTGGAGTAGTGGTAGAATTTCTTACCAACCCTTTTAATGGTCTGTTGAGTTTGGGTTATTTTAGTATTCCCTTAACCTTTTTGTGGATAGTAGGAGTTAGTAATGCCATAAACTTGATTGATGGATTAGACGGTCTGGCTGGAGGCGTAACTGCAATTGCAGCCCTTACTATGGGGATTGTAGCCCTCATTGAAGGGCAAGTTCCGGTTGCTGTAACAGCCTTCATACTGGCAGCTGGCACAGCAGGATTTCTACCCTATAATTTTTACCCGGCCAAAACTTTCATGGGTGATGGTGGCTCTAATTTCCTGGGTTTCGTCTTGGCCTGTATTGCTATAATGGGTACTGCCAAGAGCGCAGCTTTAATATCGCTGTTCATTCCTATCGTAATTCTCGGGATACCCATATTTGATACCTTTTTTGCCATATTAAGGCGGATTAATAAACAGGCGCCGATTTTTAAACCAGACAAAGATCATCTGCACCACCGCTTAATGGCTCTAGGGATGAGCCATCGACGGAGTGTTTTCACCATATATCTTATCAGTGCATTTTTTAGTACAGTAGCCATAACCCTTACCTTTATTACCGAACCCAGGGCCATGCTGACATTAGGTCTGCTGCTGTTGATAATCGTATTGGGGGCGGACAAGGTGGGCTTATTAACCGGGGAGAGAGATGAAACCAAGGGCGCGGTTTTAAACAAAGGAAAACCGCGCAAGGTAGAGTTGTAGTTTGCTATAGAGCCTTTATAGCCAGGGGTGGTATTTATGAAAAAATCGTTATTATATGCCAAGTATGCTGGAACAGCGATACTAGTATTTTTACTCTTTTTCACCATGGGTTCTGCCATCAGCGCTTATGTTAAAGCCGGTAGTCCGGCAGATGACAATGTGGATGCAGATACCGAACTGGTGGAACAAGATGGAGAAAGAACCAATGTTCTAATTCTGGGTACTGATGCCCGGCCGGGAGAAGAGAACGCTCGGTCGGATACTATGTTGCTAGTTTCTATTGACCCAAAGTTGGACAAAGCAGCAGTAATATCCATTCCAAGGGATACCAGAGTTAATGTGCCCGGCAGCCCATTGGATAAGATATGTACCGCCAATTACATTGGGGGTCCGGAATTAGCAGTAAAAACAGTTGAAAAATTGATGAATATTAATATCGACTATTATGTATTAGCAGATTTTAATGGCTTTAAAAAAGTTATTGATACGGTTGGAGGAATTACTATCCATGTTCCTCAGCGGATGTATAAGCCTAGTGAAGGCATAGATCTATATCCGGGGACCCAGAAGCTGGACGGTTATCAGGCTCTAGCATTTGTTCGCTATAGGGATTATGAATTTGGAGACATTGAGCGGACCACTCATCAGCAGGATTTTTTAATAGCCTTGGCCGATGAACTGTTACAAGCCAAAACTATTACCAAACTCCCGGCCCTTATAAAAGAGGTAAAAAGTTTTGTAAAAACCGATATCAGCTTAAGCCAGATGCTAAGAATGGCCAGCTGGACTCCAGGATTTACTTCTGCTTCCATAATTACTCAAACCCTGCCGGGATATTTCTATGACCTCTATAATGATGAAGGAATGATGGAACAGAGTTACTGGATAGCTGACCACAAAGCAACCCATCAATTAATAGACAATATGTTGGAGGGGAAAACGGTGGCAGTAATGCAGAACTCACCGGTACCGGTTAATATACCTAGACAGACTGAAGAAACAGAAGAAATCGAGGAGGACGTCCCTACTCAGGATGAAGAAACGGAAAATACTGGGGAAGACGTGAATTTTGAAAGATCTAATCTACCTAGCCCCACCGAAGATACTGAATTTAGTATGGAAAACCAAAGTAATGATCTGCCCAGCCCGAATGATGATAATGAGATAAGCCTGGATAATGACATAGAGGAAGAAGACGTTTCAGAAGAAGATGCCAGAACCCGGCAAGGACACTGGGAAGACTGAGACCGTCCGAGACCACTGAAAAAGTCCCTTAAATGTGTCATGCTGAGCGTAAGCGAA
>CAZXIR010000070.1:5573-11243 GCA_964640845.1 uncultured Syntrophomonas sp. | reverse complement strand
CCGTTATGCCAGCCAGCTGCCGGTATATCTTTTAGATTATTGCTTGATTAACCTGCATGCTGATATATGCAGGTTTTTTTGTCGGAAGGCGTAATTAAGATGATTTTACACGGTATTAAAGTTAATTAACTCAACAATAACATAAGCAGGGCAAAGCCATTGAAAAGTGGTGACGCAAAACTACAGGGGCTAAAGCGGTGTTTACCGTTATGCCAGCCAGCTGCCGGTATCTTTTCCATAAGATTATCAACCTGTATGCTGACATGCAGGTTTTTTTGATGGGAGGAAGATCATTATGGATCGCAAACTGTTGATTAAAGGTCTAATAACTTTCATTTTTATTGTAAGTCTTAACTTTATTTCTACCAATGTTCAGTCCCAGGCCTCATATTATAACGGATTTTCGAATTCCCAGATAGAAATCACTACGCCAAACAGCAGTAGCATAATCTGTTATGATACTTTATTTATAGAAGGAACTAGTGATCTAACTGAGGTATGGTTCTGTGTACGAGGCCCTCAAGGCGAACTAGCTACCTGGAAGGCTGATGTATATGATAATGCCTTTAGCATTTCCATCAATCTCCGCTTTGGCCCCGGGCAGTATACTATATGGGCCAGCGACACCGTCCAGCGCTTTGATGGTACTATCCGCTTCCTGGTCTACAACCAAGGTTCTGAAGACAGCCGTTATACTTCGGCTTCCATGTATGTCGACTCTTATAATACTGATATAATAAAGCTGGCTGACGTTATTGCACCAGACAGCCTGAGCCCCCAGGAAAAGATGGTAAACATCCATTCATGGATTACTTCCAATATAATTTACGATTATGATGCATATTTGAGGAAAGACATTAATATGATTACAGCCAGCCAGGTCTTAGAGGAACGTAAGGGCTTGTGCCGTGACTTTTCCTTTCTGTTTGGCGCTCTGGCCAGAGCTGCACACCTTCCCACCAGGATAGTGTATGGAGAAGCAAAATCAGGCCAGAACTGGGAACTGCACGCCTGGAATGAAGTGTTGATTGGGAATGATTGGGTATCAGTGGACAGCAGTTGGGATGCCGGCTATGTATATAAGCAAAAGTTTATCCAGTCTCCTTCTAATAATTATCTGGCACCAGATTCACAGCTATTCGCCCTGACCCACCGGGTAACCAGTATAACAGTGCACTGAAAATACATATTAGTGGTTGGCCTTTAGAAAAAGTCCCAATCAATCACTAGTTCAGACCTATCAGTTACTATCCAGTGAACATTAACATCTGACTCCTGTGGATGAATATCATTCACCACTTGGTATTCATAACAAATGCCGCACATAAACGTATCCTTTCGCAAAGAAGGTAAAAACCGGTCATAATAGCCTGCCCCATATCCCAGTCGGTGTCCTCTGGCATCATATACCAGACCCGGCACTAATGCTACATCTATATCCTGGGGAGGGAAAACTTCTCCTGTAGGTTCCAGGATTCCGTACATCCCCCTCTGAAGCTGGCTGGGTGAGCTATATTCAACTGCTTCGATATTTCTATCTGTGCTTACCCGAGGCAAAAGAATGGTTTTACCTTTATCCTTAAATAATCCCAGTAGCTTCCATAGGTCAACCTCATTATTAATACTGGAATAACCCATAATGGTCCTAGCCCGTCGAACTGGCTCCAACTCCAGGACCCGCGCTGCGATTTGCTCACTCGCTTCACCTACTTCTTGAGGTGTCATCCGGCTCCGCAAAAGCCTCATATCTTCCCTCAATGACTGCCTTATTGTAATTAAATCGCTCATTACCTTCGCCTGCCTCTTCTTATATATATACATTTACTTTCCTTGGATCTAATCCAAAAATACAAACCCAGGGCAGCAGCAAACATAATCATGGTATATATTTGCCCCATAGTTAATGGCCCATAATATATCAGACTAAATCTAAAAAACTCTACAATAAACCGATACACAGAATAACCCATAAGATATGCTAGAAATACTTGCCCGGGGAATTTTCTACGGTGAAACAGCCATAATAAATAGATGAATAAGATGAAGTTGAGCAGTGAACTATACAACTGGGTGGGATGCCGCAACAGGTTATCCACACCTGGAAACAGAACTCCATATTCGGTACCGGTTGGCATCCCATAACAGCAACCGTTTAGAAAACATCCGATTCTTACTAACGCATAACTTAGAGCCAAATAGGGAACAAACATATCTGCTATTACCCAAAAGTCCAGGTTTTTTTTACGAATATAAATGAGAAACGGTATAAATCCACCCACAAATGCTCCATACCATATCAGGCCGGAAAATCCTGGGGAAAAAAACAACCCCGGGTTGCTCAGAAATGCCGTCCATTCATAGAAGAGGATATAAGCTACCCTGCCCCCCAGTATCCCAAATACGACCATAATTATAACCATATCCAGGACCATATCTCTATTGTAGCCCTCACGATCAAAAGAGCGACTAATGCCTACTATTGCCATAATCACAGCAACAGCCAGCATTAAACCCCACGAATAGATTTTAAAATTGCCCAACTCTAATAATACTGGGTGCATACCCATTCCTCCTTAAGTAGAGTACTTATCCACAACACACCATATGAGCAAATACCTTGCTGGTCCGTATTTATAGGACTAGGGGCAGTAACCGGGACCGCCGAAAGAGCCTGAAATACTAGTTATCAACAAAGTTATCCACATTATCCACAGGATATCTTCACAGGGACAATAGACCGGGATAAGCATTTAGCTCAAGTGAGGCATAAGATTTATTAACATATTGCTGAAAGGCAATTCCTGCTATCATAGCAGCATTATCAGTGCATAACGTTAAAGAAGGATAAAACACTCTTATATTTTCTTGGCCCGCTTTTTCCATCATCAATAGCCTTAAGTGCTGGTTTGCAGCAACTCCACCGGCCACTAATATAGAGTTCACCCCATATTTCCTGGCAGCTATAAGCGATTTTTCAACCAGCACCTCTACCAAGGCCTGTTGAAACTCTGCCGCCAAGTCAAATACCTCCATCTCCCCACTTTTCTCCATCTTTTTCCACATATTCATAGCAGCTGTTTTTAAACCGCTGAAACTGAACTCAAAGTCATTTTTATCCAAAAAAACCCGAGGCAACTTCATTTTACCGGCTTTGCCTAGAGATGCCGCCTTTTGTATGGCTGGACCTCCCGGATAACCAAGTCCTAAAAAACGGGCTACCTTATCGAAGGCCTCTCCAGCCGCATCATCACGGGTTTGGCCAATAACTTCATAGTTACTTATATCCTTCATATACAGCAAACTGGTATGCCCCCCTGATACTACCAGGCATACGGCTGGAAAAGAAATGTCTTGGTGTTCCAGCATATTAGCATAAATGTGACCGTGCAAATGATTAACTGCCAGCAAAGGCCGCTCTAATGCCCAGGCAAAACCTTTTGCAAACGACAGTCCTACCAGCAAGGCACCTATCAATCCCGGTTGATTAGTAACTGCTACGGCATCTATATCACTGTATCCTAAACCAGCTTCTTGAAAAGCCGTATCGACTACCAGCGCAATGTTTTCAATATGCTTTCGTGATGCAACTTCTGGCACTACACCACCAAACTGCTGATGAATGTTTACCTGTGAATTAATAACATTAGACAAAATATCGCGTCCATTTTTTACGATTGACGCAGCTGTTTCATCACAAGATGTTTCAATCCCTAATATCAAAATGTCTTTCATAAGTTAACAGCTGACCTCACTTTATTTAGATAGATTTTTAGTATAAATACTTGGTCATTAGAATCGCATCTTCATCATTGTCAGAATAATATTTTTTTCTTAACCCGGTTGGTACAAACCCTAGATTATCGTACATTATCTGGGCAGCTATATTTGATGGCCTTACTTCCAGCATTATCCTAATGGCCTTTTTGTCCCTGGCAATGCTCTCCAGTTTTCCCATCAACATTTTTCCCTTCCCTTGCTGCCGATAATCTTTCGCAATAGCAACATTGGTAATATGAGCTTCTTCATAGACTACCCATATACCACCGAAACCCACTATCTCACCTTCATAATCACATACCAAATAACTGGCAAAAGTGTTGCTCAGTTCGCCCATATATGATTGTTTGGACCAGGGCAGAGGAAATGACTCCCTTTCTATCTGCATAACTTGATCCAAATCTTTGATGGTCATATTTCTTATTATGCAGCCAGCTTCCAACATTAAACTTCACCCTTTCCCAGACGGTACTCAGCTTCTGACAATCTAATATAGTAGGGCCGCAATTGATATACATCCTCAAATTCGCCCTGTTGGGCCTTATGAACGGCTAAGGTCCCTGCCACCGCTGCCCTTGGAAACATCAGATGTCCAGGCATGGGTATAAGCCGGTCCTTTAACTCCATATCAAAGTAGTCCGAGTATCTATAGTAACCGTCACCTAAAAGAATTATTTTGTCCTGCTGTTTATAGTCCGCCAGTTCTAGAGCCAGGCTCAAAATAGTCTGTGGTGCACAGACCATAGGTTCTTTGAGCCTTTTGGGTCTGATCCCACTCGCTTCATAAAAGCCACAGTACAGCTCATTTTTCCTGGCATCCAGCAAAGCAGCCACCAGGGCATTGTTACCGGCAATATTACCAGCCAGAGTATCCAATGTGGAAACTGCCACTACTGGTTTATGAGTTGCCAAACTTATTCCTTTTATTGCCGCCATTCCTATCCGTAATCCGGTAAAAGAACCAGGACCTGCTGTTATGGCCAGAGCATCAATATCTTGAATATTGCAGTTGCATTCCCGCATAATCCGATCAACGGTAGGCAGAAGGGTTTCGGAATGAGTTTTCTTGTAATTTATAAAACTTTCAATTATAACCCGGTTTTCGTCTACCAGGGCTACGCCAGCAACCGGGGTAGAACTATCAACAGCCAGTATCAACACAATTTCTGCAACTCCTTAATCTTTTCTTGGTACTCTATGCTGTCGGCCATTATAAGTACCTGTCTCTCTCGATCGTAATCATCATCAACCAGAGATATATTTATAAATAAAGCCTCCTTTGGCAAATAACGCTCTCCTGCCTGAGGCCACTCAATCAAACTTATACCTTCCCGGGCCAGATAATCCTCCAAACCCAGGTCACATATTTCTTCATGGTTTAGTCGGTAGAAATCAAAATGATTTATTTTAATATCATTTGTTTCATAAATATTCATCAGAGTAAAAGTAGGACTGGTAACTCTTCCTGCATATCCTCTTCCTCTGGCTATACCCCTTACTAGAGTTGTTTTACCAGCGCCCAATTCGCCGATCAGGTACACCAAGTCATTAGGCTCCAAAATCCGAGCTATTTGCTCACCCAATTCTTCCATTTCACTTTCATCATATACATATCTTTCCATAATCTTTTACCTCGCAAATTGCTAACCACAATTATAACTTCACTGTCAGCAACTTACATCTCGGATCTGTTTAAAGTCTTCCCAGGCGGGACGCTTATACCCCGGGTTTCTCAGCAAAGCTGCCGGATGAAAAGTTGGCATTATTTTAATTCCCTGTCTGATCAACCAGTTGCCACGAATTCTTGTAATCATGGCTTTTGGATCTATAATGGTCTGGCTGGCCATAGATCCCAGGCATACTATTATCGCAGGTCGGATAATCCTTATCTGA
>CAZXIR010000070.1:3467-5563 GCA_964640845.1 uncultured Syntrophomonas sp. | reverse complement strand
TCCAGGTATTTCCGGCACTCCTTGACCTCGTCCGGATTTGGCAGCCTGTTTCCAGGCGGCCTGCACTTTACTACATTGCTTATATATACTTCATTCCGGGGTAGCTCAGCTGCTTGCAGTATTTTATCCAACAATTGACCAGCTCGGCCCACAAAAGGTCTGCCTTGAGTATCCTCATCCTGGCCTGGCCCTTCACCTATAAACATTATCCTGGCATGGTGCGGTCCCTCATCAAATACCACCTGCTGGCAAGTTTCCCGCAATCGGCATCGGCTGCATCCCCTGGCAATTCCCTCCAGCCCTCTTATACTCTCAATCTCAGGATAAGCCTCACCAGGTACGATACCGGGTAAAAAAGGCAGATAGTAAAAATTCTCTGGTTCTGCTGCTACATACTGCTCTTTTTGAGTGTTCCCTAATTCCCCAAAAAGGCCGGGTTGCTCTGTAGACATTTTCTCCCCTCCAGTCCAATTCTAATCCTTGCGGGGTGAACTATATACAAAATATTATAATACAAAATGAACCACATACGCGAAAAAAGTACCTTAAGACCAAGGCGGTGCAGGCTAGGGGATGGTTCAACCGTCCCCTGACCTACACCGCCCTTAGGCTAGATACTAGTTTTACAGGTTATTTTTTAGAACCTCATACAGATCATAGAAACCGTTGCCGATTCTCCAGAATGAAATTCCTCCTAGCTGGGCTACGGTTGCCTGATCAAATTTACTCTTCAGGCTTGTTTCGTTTTCCATCCATATTTGATGGTAATTGTTACTTTCATCGGAATAGGTATAATAAGGACTCATGGTGTTGCTGTCAAAATGTTCGCTTACCTGGTATTTTTTCTTTATCACCGCCAGTTTTTCAGCGGTAATGGTTTGGGCACTGCCATTAGAGGACCAATCATACCCATAGGTGGCCATGCCCAACAGTATTTTCTGGGCCGGTATGCGGGCAGTCATATAATCTACCACCCGTTCTACCCACCACAGCGGTGCAACCGCACCGGCTAAGCTGGTCTTGTAATGATAATCATAAGCCATAACTATTACCTGATCGGCAATTTGCCCTATTTTAGCATAATCGTAGCCGGTAGGCCATTGATCTGATTCAGTTCTGGCAAATACAGCTACTGATAACTCTTTTTCTCCCAAGGCTGCCTTCAATTCCTGGAGAAAGGTGGTGAAGTGTGCTGCATCACTGGCATTGATAAACTCAAAATCAATATTGACTCCATCATAGCCGTATTTATGCACCTGGTCCAACAGGTTGCCGATGAGCAGGTTGCGGTTTTGAACATTGGATAGCAGTTGATGCAGTTGATTCTTGTCCATTAGTACCACACTGGCATGGGTCCCTACATTATGACTACGGGCCAAATCCAGTACTGCCTGATAATCATCCTTATATTCATAATTTAAATGACCGGAACCATTAGTCTCATACCAGCGAAAAGCGATGTCAGTAAAATACTGAATATTATCTGTCAACTCTGGTCCTGAAGAATAGTAGTAATATGCCATTACCTGAGGAGAATAATCAAATTGGATGTTTACCCGGCGGGTCTGGCTTTCCCAACTTACTTTAGCTCCCAGGGTTTCGACCAGGAAACGCAATGGGACATAGGTGCGATCCTGATATATATACGGAGCCGCATCGAAGGACACCCTCTGCCCATCCACCATAGCATAGCTGCTGCCAATAAAAAATTCTATGTATTTACCTTTACAGTCCATAGCAACTTTTTGCTGCTCCCCCTGCCAGTATACCTGTCCCTGTAGAGCCTGGTCTTCAATGATAAACCTTACCGGCACCATAGTACGGTCGTTTTTAATGACCGCCGGGGGAGATATTTTTCTTAGCTCACCGTTTATACTAACGGTAGGATCATTTGATGCCTGGGCACTAAATGTAATTGCTAATATAGACAACAACACCAATAACAGAGAGTACTTCCATTTCTTTTTCATTTTGTCTCTCACCTCCATATTTTGATTTTTTTATCTGTTTCTACTATTTCTACCCTTGGTTTCCTATTCCTTGATGTAAATAATGGTAGGTGGAGAGACACCTGGTTATTTGTAGTTTTTGGGCAA
>CAZXIR010000070.1:0-3367 GCA_964640845.1 uncultured Syntrophomonas sp. | reverse complement strand
TATTTCTTAAATCCTTCTATCAGCAAAGGGACAATTTTGTAAAGATCTCCGGTTATTCCATAATCAGCAGCTTCGAATATGGGCGCATTTTCATCAGAGTTAACCGCACATATTATTCCAGCTTCTCGGATACCAACCACATGCTGAATCTGACCGGATACCCCGATTCCAATATATAGAGCCGGTTTAACCTCTTTCGCTGATAACCCTATACAGGATTCTTCGGTCATCCAATGTTTCTCTTCAGATATAGGACGGGTACAAGCTACTTCTCCACCCAGAACTTCAGCCAATTCTTTTACCATAACCAAGTCTTCCTGGTTTTCAATTCCCCGGCCTGCACACACCACTATTTTAGCCGCAGTAATATCACCAGTAGCCTGCGCTTTTCCCTTCCGCTCCATCACCTGTATACCTGATGGCTCAGGAGTTCTTAAGGTTCTGACCGTTCCCGAGCGATCGCTTTGGGCCTGGGCCGCTTCATAGGCTCGAGGAGGAATAGTGACCATCTGAGGACGGCTGCTAATACTGACTGTTTGTACAGCAGCTCCACCATACATCAGTCGTTCCATCTTCAGTTTACCCTCTTCATCTATATCCATAGCACTGCATTCGCTGCATAAAGCAGTATCCAATCTGGCAGCTATGCGGGCAGCCATTTCCTTGCCTTTTAGACTGGCAGCTATTAAAAAAACATCTGGATCGCCCTCTCTGGCCTCATCTGCCATGAGGGGAACATAATCTTGGATAGGCTGGTTGTCTGCCAGAGGAGGCAGTAGTAATACTTGATCAGCTCCCCGGGCTATGAAATCCTGCGCTATAGCATCATCTCCTGACACCAAGGCGGTAAGATTTGTGCCTAAGACCTCGGCCAGACCGCGACCAGCATTAAGCACCTCAAGTCCCTGTTCATATCTATCTGCATAAATCCATACTCCAGACATTTTATCACCCCCTGTCTATTACACCGGTTTTACCAATAGCATCTACAAAAGCTTTAATATCGTCCGGTCCGGCACCAAAATAGGTGCAATTTCTTTCCATACTGGCCGCCCTCAGGCCTTCACCAACCAGCAGCTTTTCATATTCAGAGCCCAGGTCTTCCAGTCCGATTTCAATCACCGGTTTTTTGGAAGCTGCCAGGGTATCCTTAAGACCAGGTACCCGGGGGCTGTTAATATCAGGTAAGACTGTTATCAGAGCCGGCAGAGGAGCAGAAATAACCTCCAAGCCATCATCGGTTTTACGTTCTGCAATAATCCGGTTACCTTCAATACTCAACTGCTTAACAAAAGCTATACAGGGAATACTCAATTTTTCGGCCAGCCGAGGTCCTACCTGTTGTGAATACATATCACTGGACCCTTCACCACATATAATTAAATCATAATCCAGCTTGCCGATCACCTGAGCCAGTATAGCTGAGGTTTGAGACGGTTCCAGGTTTTCAAATTGATCATCATTGATAAAATAAGCCTTTTCCGGGCCCCGGGAAAGTGCATCTTTGATTCCTTTAGTAGCGTCACTGGAAGCGACCGTCACCGCAGTAACACTACCACCATATGTTTCCTGCAGTCGAACCGCTTCTTCGATAGCATTACGATCATAATCGCTTAATTTGTATTCTGCCCACTCCAGATCAATTTTGCCTGAACTGGATGGTTTAATATAGGCTTCATCCACCACCCATTTAAAACAACATACCATATTGGGCATAATGCACACCTCGCTTCTGAAAAAGTAATGGCAGGAGAAGTCATTGTCTTCTCCTGCCTGATATTTACCTTAAAATATTTCCGGCAATAACCATTCTTTGAGCTTCAGATGTACCTTCATATATTTCGGTTATCTTGGCATCCCGCATCAGGCGTTCTACTTTCTGTCCTTTACAATAACCATATCCGCCATGGATCTGAACCGCCTTGGAAGCATGCTTGGAACTCATCTCAGCACAGAATACTTTGGCCATGGAAGCCTCTTTGGTAAACGGCAGTCCCTGATCCTTTAAAGAAGCGGCATAGTAATACAGGAACCGGCCAGCGGTGATATCGGTATACATATCAGCAATCATCCACTGTATAGCCTGATTCTTGGAAATGGGTTTGCCAAACTGTACTCTTTGTTTGGAATAGCTGATGGACTCATCCAGTGCCGCCTGGGCAATACCTACCGCCTGAGCGGCAATCCCTATCCGGCCATGATCAAAACAGGCCATAGCTATTTTCATACCATCTCCTAATTTGCCCAGCAAGTTCTCTTTTGGTATCCGGCAGTCCTTGAATATTATTTCCGAAGTTTGTGAGGCCCGAATACCCATTTTCATAAAGTGTTCTCCCACACTTAACCCTGGGGTTTCCCGGGGAACTATAAACGCACTCATTCCATTCCTCTTATCACTTTTATCAGTCCAAGCGAAAGTTACATAGGTATTGGCTACGGGACCATTAGAGGTGAATGTTTTTACCCCATTAAGAACATATTCATCCCCATCCAATACCGCAGTACTAGTAGCAGAACCCACATCTGTTCCTGCTCCCGGTTCAGTTAGGGCAAATGCTCCTATATGTTCACCTTTGGCCAGGGGAATTAAATATTTCTGCTTTTGTTCCTCATTCCCATAAAGGGCTATGGGACCACAGGCTAAACCGGTATGTACTGACATGGTAAACCCGGTTGCAGCGCAAGAACGGGAAAGTTCTTCAACTGCTATAGCGTAGGTAAGATAGTCTACCCCTGCTCCACCATATTCCACCGGGAATGGCATCCCCAGCCATCCTCCCTCAGCTAGTTTTTTAATAATTTCTTCCGGGTAACGGCTGTTTTCGTCTATCTCTACTGCTACGGGGTCTACATAGGTCCGGGCAAATTCTCGCATATTATCCCGGATCAGTTCCTGCTCTTCAGTCAGTTTAAAGTTCATATTTCTCTCTCCTTTTCTGTTCCTGCAGATTACAAATTTTCCCGAAAAATAGCCTATCAGGATTAAATTTGCTTACTTTGATTCTAAGTATAGCAATTTATTTTGTCAACTATTAATTTGTGTACCAATTATTTTAGCAATTTCGATGTATTTCATCTTTAGATGGCGATTTAAGTCAAAATATCAGGGGATTAAAGTATGCTGAAAATCTTCCTGTGTACTGTGAATTAAAATTATGCAATCCCAACAAAAACTTCTGCACCATCGATTATATAAAATATCATTATTAAATCAGTTTTTCTTTAAGTTGGTTTTTATAAATCCACTAGACTAAAGAAGACTCCCTGTAGGAGCCTGGGATTAAGATTTGTTATGAAGCTAACTTTTCGATGTTTGATCAAGAATTGGAATTCAGTTCCAATAGCATTTTCCTAAGTATTTCCGATT
>CAZXIR010000069.1:2381-11668 GCA_964640845.1 uncultured Syntrophomonas sp. | reverse complement strand
CAGGCATGGTGATCAGCCAGACCGGCACTTCCATACCTCATGCACTGGGATATTGCTTTACCTACTTTAAAAATATTTCCCACGGCCGGGCTAATGGTTTGATTACTCCGGTCTATGCCCGATTTAATATAGAAAAATGCGACGATCCACGGACTATGGAGGCCATCAGATTGGCAGGATTCAGTAGTCTGGACGAATTTAGTTCGGTTTTCGCAGCGTTAACTGGTACCCCACCCCAATGCACCAAGGAGGAATTGGAACATTTTGTACAGATTGCTTCCCAAGCAAAGAATATCAGTAATAACATTGTAATTCCCGATAAGAAAGATATGCTGGGTTTATATATACAATCCCTGATGTAGTAATTATTCATTCAGTTGTCCCAGGACTCAATTTTCGCTAACAGCACTAACCTGGCAACTTTTTGTATACTTAAGATTAAAAAGTTGTCAACAACCCCGTTCCCCTGACATTCAGGTAACAAATGTGTATACCGGGTAGCGCACAGAAGTCTCCTAGAGGAGTTTGTTAATGCAGTAGAGCCTGAATAATGGGAATTGATCCTTAAGGATAGACAAAACAAACCTAATATTAAATGGCACATTTTTTGCATATCATTTGTTAAAGATTGAAAAAAACTGGATTGCGAGAAAAAAGGTAATGAGTGGACCTAATCTTAAAAGATATTTTTTTGCGGTTTTGTTTGTTTTATGTATTTAATTTGATGGTACAATATATATGTCGTTTGATGTCGGATTAAGGAAGTTGGCAGGTAATAATATGCAGCAATCTTTATGTTTTGGATATTCTAATATAATTGATTCATTGAAACAAAATCCTAATGCTTTTTTTGTGGTGATTGATAAAGACGGCAATATTAGAAACATTAGCAATACCTTGTTGGACCTGCTTGGACTACGAGAAGAAGATACGGTTGGGAAATATATTATAGATATTATTCATGACAGGAAACTTCTGGAAGTCTTAAAAACCGGCCATATTGATGAAGCAGATATTTTAAGTATAAATGGTCATGATACTGTTGTGACCAGAATGCCGATAATAAAGGATCAGCAGGTTGTAGGGGCCATGATTTGCAGCCTATTCCTGAATATTTCCCAAGCTGAATCTTTAGTCAAAAAGTATCAGAACAGCAAGCCCAAGTTTAGTAGAATTCTGGACCAGGTTATGGGAAGTCCTAACATGGGCTATATTGTTATTGATAAGGAAATGAAGATTACCCATGTTAACCAAACCTATTTGGATATTTTAGGTAAGAAACTGGAAGAATCGATTGGCAAACCAATAATGGAAGTATCACCTCATTCCAAACTTCCTCGGGTGTTGGAAACAGGTTTAGCGGATAAAGTAGATGTTTGGTCAGTTAATGGTAATAACATGATAGTAAACCGTTTGCCTATTATGCATGATGATCAGGTCATT
This sequence comes from uncultured Syntrophomonas sp., assembly GCA_964640845.1. Lineage (GTDB taxonomy): Bacteria > Bacillota > Syntrophomonadia > Syntrophomonadales > Syntrophomonadaceae > JAAYJK01. The sequence goes on along the minus strand of CAZXIR010000069.1, from coordinate 10,225 downwards.
GGTGCTATTGGGCATACCCTGGTACTGGATATATCAGTACCCAAATTCTTAGTCAACAAACTACAAGAAACCAATCTAGAGTTTAACGTAATATTTCAGGGTCTCATCGAAAGCCCTTATGCTGCCTACACTATTGTGGACAAAGAGGGCTATATAACTGTTATGAATAATACTTACCTGGATATTATTAAAAAGAGACGCAGCGAAGTAATAGGTAAACACATATTGGATATTATGCCTCATTCCAAACTGTTGGAAACTATTAGTTCTGGTCGCATGGATACAGCCGACGTATGGCCCATTGTCAAAGGACGGGACATCATTGTTAATCGTTTGCCCATTAAGGATAATGGTGAAATAATTGGGGCCATAGAACACAGTCTGATTCTCGATATGTCGGGTACAAAAATTCTATTAAAAAAACTGCAGGAGACTGAAAGAGAATTAAATCTTTACAAAGATGAAGTGCGAGCAATGTATTATGCTAAATGGACTTTTGACAACCTTACAGGAAACAGTCATGAATTTGTAACCATTAAAGCCATGGCCCAGCAGTTCTCCCAAACCCCCTCAACATTGCTAATTACTGGAGAAAGCGGCACCGGCAAAGAATTATTTGCCCAGGCTATCCACAATGCCAGTAACAGGAAAACAGGACCTTTTATACGGATTAATTGTGCAGCCCTACCAGAGCACCTGTTGGAGTCAGAGCTATTCGGATATGAAGAAGGTGCCTTTACCGGAGCTAAAAAAGGAGGCAAACCGGGCAAATTCGAATTGGCCAAAGGTGGCACCATATTTCTGGATGAAATAGGTGATATGCCTATGAATATGCAGACCAAGCTCTTGTCGGTTTTACAAGAAAGGGTTATCGAAAGGGTAGGAGGCACCACCCCCCTATCCATAAATGTGCGGGTAATTGCAGCTACCAACCGTAACCTGGAGGAAATGGTAGCTAATCATGAATTTAGAGAAGACTTATATTACCGTTTGAACGTAGTTCAATTGAGGATCCCCCCTTTAAGAAGACGCATGGAGGATTTGCCTTCTTTGGTAGAAACTCTGATAGTCAGGATAAACCAGAAACTGGAGACCCACATTGATGAAATCTCCGATCAGGCCATGGATTGGCTAAAGAAATACCACTGGCCAGGTAATGTGCGGGAATTGGAAAACCTCTTGGAAAGAGCAATTAATCTAGCTCACATGAGATCAACAACTTGTATTGACCCTGCTGACTTCCCTTCCTTGCGGGATAGTATTACCCCAACCCTACCCACCGAGGGTGTGCTCCTTAATCTAACCGAGACTATTGAAGACCTGGAAAGACATATGATAACTCAGGCCCTGGAGAAAGCTGGTCAAAATAAGACTAAAGCAGCCCAATATTTAGGCATCCATAGTTCAGCATTATACAGAAAATTAAATAAGTACGAGTTGGGCTAATTTTCCCCCCCGGCAGATCGATCAAATACATCTAATAGGGCCTTTTCGTTATAGGATTGTTTGGTGCTTAACAAACCATTATCCTTGACGGCGTGTCTTTTTCAGTAATTCAACCTCATCACAACTGGTTTGGATGCATAAATATGTAGGAGCCGTTTGCCCATGCGAAATCTGGCGACGGATATTTATGCATCAAACCTACGAAATATAACTTGTCGCAGGGGAATCTTTTTTGAAAAAGGATTAATTCTGGTTAAGCATTTCACTTATCGACTTACTCCATTCCATTTCGACAAACATCATCGCTTTTGGGAGATATTTGTCGACACGTCTTCCAGCCCCAAAACACCCTATTAGCTTAGATTATTACGACAATTAATCTCAATAATTCTCCTATTTCGAGATAAGAAAGTACTTTTATTAAATAACTGTATTGGTTGCTATAATACATTATAACTACCAATAATTCGGGGTTATTCCGAACTAAAAGTAACTTGGCACGAAACTTGCTATAGATACTGATAAGAGCTCACTGCAATATTGAAGTGTATGAGCTAGCCAGTAATTATTGTTGTTACGTATTTTATTTAATAGGAGGTTTTTGACATATGGCAATTAACAAGATTGGTTTATTAGGAGCGGGAACCATGGGACAAGGTATTGCCTGGGCATTTGCAGCAGCAGGCAAGGAAGTTATTCTTTACGACATTAAGAAAGAATTTTGTGACCGGGCGGTTAATGCTATCGGCAAGAGTCTGACCAAGTCAGAAGAAAAGGGCAGAGTACCTGCTGGAACTAAAGATGCTGTGGTAAGTAAAATTATACCCACCGGAAAATTCGAGGACATGGCTGATGTGGATTTCATTGTGGAATGTGTTTTTGAACACATGGATGTAAAGAAAGATGTGTACACCCGTTTGGATGCTATGCTGAAGCCAGAAGTTATTATTGCCACTAATACTTCCTCTCTGCCCATTACAGAAATTGCAGCCTTTACCAATAGAGCAGATAAGGTAGTAGGGATGCATTTCTTTAATCCGGCCAATGTTATGAAGCTGGTTGAGGTTATTCCCTGTCTTCAGACCTCAGAAGAAACCCTGGCAGTTGTAACTGTATTGTCCGAAGAGATCGGCAAAAAGCCGGTAAGAGTTAAAGAGGGACCTGGCTTTGTGGTTAATCGCATTCTAGTTCCGGCGATCAACGAAGGCAGCCAGATTCTCTACGAAAACCTGGCTACGGCAGCAGATATCGATACCGCCATGAAACTGGGTGCTGGCTGGCCCATGGGTCCTTTGGAACTATGTGACCTGGTAGGTGCAGATATAGCTCTGGCAGTAATGAATACTCTTTATGGCGAAACCGGAGATCCCAAATATCGTCCTTCCACCCTATTAAAGCAGCAGGTTCGGGCAGGCTGGTTAGGCCGCAAGACCAATAAAGGATTCTTCCAGTATTAAGAGGCTTTACCAAAGTAATAGGGGGTTTACATTTATGAAATATGAAAATCTAATTTTGGAAAAAGAGGACTACTTGGCGACAGTGACCATCAATCGCCCCAAGGCACTTAACGCCTTAAACAAAGACACTTTGGCGGATATAAAGGCTGCCATGGAAGACATTGGAGAAGACTCAGCTATTAGGGTGGTAATTATCACTGGGGCAGGGGACAAATCCTTTGTGGCTGGTGCAGATATTGCTTATATGCAGAACTTTTCCGTACAGGAAGGCAGAGCCTTTGCTGCCTTTGGGCAAGAGGTATTCCGGGCTATTGAACTGATGGAAAAGCCGGTTATTGCTGCAGTCAATGGATTTGCTCTGGGCGGCGGTTGCGAATTGGCCATGGCCTGTGATATCAGATTGGCCGCAGATAATGCAGTTTTCGGGCAACCTGAGGTTGGACTGGGTGTAATGCCGGGCTTTGGCGGAACCCAGAGAATGCCTCGGCTTATTGGTGAAGGACGGGCCAAAGAATTAACCTATACAGGCGATTCTATAAAAGCCGACCAAGCTTACCGTATTGGTCTGGTTAACCACGTTTATCCCGCTGGCGAATTGATGGACCAAGCCAGGAAAATGGCGCAAAAGATTGCCCGGCAGGCAGCCACTGCAGTTGGCTACTCCAAGTATGCCATCAATAAGGGAATGCAGGTGGACACTGACACCGGTATGAGTATGGAGTCCAGCATGTTTGGCATGTGCTTCTCTGTAACAGACCAGAAAGAGGGCATGAACGCTTTTCTCAACAAGAGAAAACCTAATTTTGCCTAGTAGTAGGTTGTTACTCTTTTAGCAGGGTCGGGAATTAGAGATGAAGAGAAATACATTACAGGTAAAACTTGATAAATACTATTACTTTCCATTGCTACCGAATTCGGAGCTAAGGAAAAAACTGTGGTCACAAATATTAAGTATTTGTAAAAATGAGCCGGGTATGCTGACTGCGTGCAACAGCTGCACTGCACCCAAACCGATTCCAGCCAGCCCAGGCGAGTATGTAAGGAAGTGATTGTAGAATGAGTTATAGTGAAGAATACCAAAAGAAACTTATAACCGCCGACCAGGCTGCTAAATTGGTAAAGTCCGGAGATTGGGTACAGTACGGTGAATTCGTGCAACAACCTAGAGATTGTGATGCAGCACTGGCCAAGCGCAAAGATGAACTAAGCGACGTTAAGATCAGATTGGTCACTACTTCAGTGGTTCCGGCAGTCGTAGAGGCAGACCCCGAACGGAAGCACTTCATATTAAACGATTGGCATTTTTCGGGAGTTTCCCGCAAGTTAATGGATAAGAATCTATGTAATTATATACCCCTTAACTATCATGAAGCGGAAAGATTAGTTGAACTCTTTCAGGACATAGATATCTGTTTTCAGCCGGTAGCATCAATAGACAGCCATGGCTTCTTCAACTTCAGTACTTCAAATTCTTTGGCCTCTTTTGTCACTAAAAAGGCCAAAATCGTGGTGGTAGAGGTGAACAGTTCGGTTCCCTATTGTCTGGGTGGCAATAATGAAGGGATCCACATCTCTGATGTGGATTATATCGTGGAAAACACTACCAACCCTAAACTGGCCAATCTGGCTGCACTGCCGGTAAGCGATGTTGATAAACAGATTGCTGATCTGGTTATGAAAGAGATGTGCGATGGGGCCTGTATACAGCTGGGCATAGGAGCCATGCCAAATACCGTAGGGGCACTGATTGCCAAATCAGATTTAAAGGACCTGGGAGTACATACAGAAATGCTGGTTGATTCATTCGTAGATATGTATGAAGCAGGCAAAATCACCGGTAAGAAAAAGCAGATAGATAAAGGCAAAATGGTCTATACCTTCGCAATGGGCACTGACAAACTATACAACTTCCTGGATCATAATCCGGTCTGTGCCAGTTACCCGGTAAGTTATTGTAATGACCCATTTGTATTATCACAGAATGACAATTTTGTAGCCATTAACAATGCTCTGGAAGTTGATATATACGGGCAGGTCGCCTCAGAGGCTTCAAATGGTCGGCAGATTTCTGGAACAGGTGGACAATTGGATTATATTTTTGGGGCCTTTAGATCAAAAAACGGCAAGCCCATCATCGCCCTTAGTTCCAGTGTGAAAAAGGCCGATGGAACGTTGGCATCCAGAATTAACCCGGGGTTGACTCCGGGAACCATAGTTACCGTGCCCCGATCAATATCCTCATATATTATTACCGAGTACGGATCAGTGAATCTGAAAGGGAAAAGTACCTGGGAGCGAGCCGAAGGATTAATCAGTATCGCTCATCCTCAATTCAGGGATGAATTGATAAAAGAAGCAGACAAACTTAAAATCTGGCGGAGAACCAACCAGATATAGGGACCATGTGTTTACTAATATTTTCGTATGGAAAACAGGTTTGAAAGGAGAATTAACCAATGAATGAAGTTGTAATCGTATCAGGGTGTAGAACAGCTATTGGCAAATTTCAGGGAGGACTTAAAGACGTTCCAGCAAAAGATTTGGCTGTTGCCGCAGGTAAAGAGGCCATCAACAGGGCTGGCATTCCTGCCAATATTATTGATGAAATCGTAGTTGGTCAGGTTTATCAGCACAACCAGGGATCCATGGTTTGCCGTCAGATCGGTCTGGCCTGTGGACTTCCTATTGAAAGTAACGCCTGTGGGGTAAACCAAAACTGTACTTCCGGTATGAGAGCACTGGATATCGCCTGCGCAAACATCCAACTGGGCAGAACTGATATTGCTCTGGTAGTTGGAGTAGAAAGTATGACTAATGCACCTTACATGTTGCCCAAAGCTCGGGGTGGATATCGGATGAATGACGGTGTGGTGGTTGATTCTATGTTCCGGGATGCATTATTTGATTCTTTGGTAGGCGGGCTTATGGGGGTTACCTCCGAGAACGTAGCCAAGTTGTACAATATCACCCGTGAGCAGTGTGATGAACTGGCAGTAATGAGCCATAGCCGGGCTGTTGCAGCAACTGATTCAGGTGTATTCGACAGAGAAAAAATACCCTTTGAAATCAAGACCAAAAAGGGCACTGTAATGTTTAATACTGACGAGCATATGATCAGAGGAGCCAGCATGGAAAGTCTGGGTAAATTGAAACCTGCTTTCACTAAAGATGGAGTTGGCACTGCTGGTAATGCTTCCGGAATTAACGATGGAGCTTGCGCCGCTATAGTAATGTCCAAGAAAAAGGCGGAAGAGTTAGGACTTAAACCGATGGTCAAAATGATCACTATTGCTGCCTGTGGGGTTGAACCGGAAATTATGGGTATAGGCCCTGCCGAAGCCATTCCCAAGGCTCTCAAACAAGCTGGTATGAAGTTTGAAGATGTGGAATATTGGGAAATCAATGAAGCCTTTGCATCTCAATTCCTGGGTGTAGGTGCTCGCTTAAAAGAAAAGTATGGTATTAATTTAGATCTGGACAAAGTAAACCATAATGGTTCCGGTATAGCTCTGGGTCATCCCATTGGTATGACCGGCTTAAGAATAGTTATTTCTCTAGCATTTGAAATGGAAAGACTGGACCTTAAAGTGGGTGGAGCTTCACTGTGTGTGGGTACCGGACCTGCTATGGCTTCCCTGTGGACCAGAGACATTTAAGTTTGAACAGCTAGATAAATTAGGATTTGCATAATTATTAGCCAAGTACTCCAGTAATGTCATCCTGAGGCAACGCCGAAGGATCTAAAAGATTCTTCGCTGCGCTCAGAATGACAAGCTGGATTGTTGCATTAGACAAAACGCTCAAGTTAATGTGTCAATAGTGCTGTAATTAGCACTACCGGCCCTATAATATCAAGTTTTATACAAAAAAGGGCACCTGTAAAACAAATGAATTCACTCAGAGTTGGGAGCCCTATCACGGTTGCTATGATTGCTACAGTAGTTTACCCATAACATCTGGTCTTCCAGGCCTGACGGGATAAAGCGTCTGGCCTGGGCCAACCAGATGACATCAACACTAATAGAAATGGAGGGAATTATTTTGCCACATAATAATTATCTGTATCAAACCCGCGACATTAAGTTCCAAATTAAAGAATGGCTGGATATGAATAAGCTCTTGTCCTGCGATGCCTACAAGGATTATTACTCAGCCGACGACTTTGATTCGATCCTTGAAGTTAACCATAAAATCTGCCGTGACGTAATCTGTCCGGCCAACGCTGATTCCGATGAAATCGGTGTCAAATGCACTGATGGTGTAGTCACCACCCCCGAATCCTTCAGGAATGTTTATAATACCGTCATGGAAGCAGAACTTGGCCCACAGTTCGGAGACCGCTCAGTAGAAGGACGCCTGCCCTTAGCCTGGTACTCTCCGATTCTGGAAACCCAGATGGGTGCATCCCCGGCGATTCCGCTGCTGTGGTGTCTGACTCAGGGTGCCACCACCGTAATCCAGTTCAATGCCTCAGAAGAGCTGAAAGAACGCTTTCTGCCCAAGATGTTTACGGGCGAATGGGGCGGTTCCATGTGCCTGACCGAACCGGGAGCAGGTTCGGAAGTCGGCGCTGTTGCCACCAAATGCTTCCCTACCGATACCCCGGGTCTATACAAGATCAAAGGGCAGAAGTGCTTCATAACCTCCGGTGACCATGATTTGGTTTCCAACATGATCCATCTGGTCTTGGCCAAAACTCCAGATGCCAGGCCGGGCACTTCAGGCATCTCGTGCTTAATCGTTCCTAAGTTCTGGGTCAATGAAGACGGTTCCCAGGGTGACTATAATGACGTATTTACCATGGGCATTGAGCACAAGCTGGGCTTACATGGTTCTGCCACCTGTGCTCTAGCCTTCGGCGAAAACGACAATTGCTATGGCTGGATGATCGGGGATGTCCCAGTTGACGGCCGCGGCAAAGGAATGGCCCAGATGTTCCAG
>CAZXIR010000069.1:0-2371 GCA_964640845.1 uncultured Syntrophomonas sp. | reverse complement strand
GATGAATGAAGAACGTCTGAACACCGGATTGTTCTCACTGGGCACTATAGGCGCAGCTTACTACGCAGCTTTGGAATACACCAAAGTCCGCAAGCAGAGCCCCAAGTTTACTGATCCCCGGGGACCTAGTGTGCGTATTATTGAGCACGAAGACGTCCGTCGCATGCTGTTCTTCCAGAAATCCTGCATGGAAGCCATCCGGGCATTAATTTATCAAACTTACTACTATGTTGACATCTCCCATGAGTCCTCCGATCCGGCTGAGAGGGAGTACGCGGAAGACATGTTCATGATCCAGAACCCACTGTGCAAGGCTTATGCATCAGATATGGCATGGGTTCTTACTGGAGAATCGATGCAGTGTCACGGCGGCTATGGCTTCATGGAAGAGTATGCTCCGGCTTCGCTGGCTCGGGACTGCAAAATCTACTCCATATGGGAAGGCACCAACTTCATTCAGTCCAACGACCTGGTCGGTCGTAAGTTTACCATGAAGGGCGGCGAACCTTTCAAGAAGTGGCTGGCCGAAATAGCTGACTTTATAGCTGCCAAGAAAACACCGGAATTTGCAGCTGAATTCGCCATGATGGAGGAAGCATTTGCTTCTTATAACGAAATACTGGCCACCAATGCTTCCTGGAAGACTACCCGTCCGGAACTGAGCCCCCTCTTCTCCACCCGGGTTCTGCATGCCACTGCAATGTTGTATTGTGGCAAACTATTACTGGACCAAGCTCTCCTGGCTGGACAGAAGCTTGCGGAAGTGGGCCAGGACCATTTCGATGCCAACTTCTTCAAGGGCAAAATAGCCTCCGGCAAGTTCTATGTCATGAACGTTGTTCCCGGCATCTTTTCAACCGAGAAGGCCATGAAGGCTGCCGACGCCAGCGCCATTGACTGCCCCGAAGACGCATTAATGTAAAAGGGATGAACTCTTTTCTCCAGGACAGTAAACCATCATTAACATACTGATCATTCACAGCTCCGTCTCCCGGCACCATGTTCGGTGCCGGGAGACCCGGGCTTAATGATAAAAAAAATTCGATTAGCGGTAATGATAACATATCGCCAAAGCTTGGGGAGCGATTTGGAGACTAGCAAATATAGGCGGTCTGGGAGAGATCACAATAGTCCGATAAAAACCGATATTCCGAAGAAAGGTACTTGAGGAGGCTCTTAGTATGGAATTTCGTTTAACCGACAAGCAAGAAATGATCAGACAGATGGCAGCCGATTTTGCATCTAATGAAATTGCCCCTCATTGCGCCGAATGGGATAAAAACAATGAAATTCCTTTTGCTACCCTGGCAAAAATGCAAGAATTAGGCTTTATGACTATTGGGGTCCCGGTTGAATACGGCGGAGACGGACTGGATAATATATCCCAGTGTCTGGTTTGTGAAGAGATTGCCAAAGGTGATGCGGGTATGGCTACAACCATAGTTGCTTCCACTCTATTGGCTTGTGACCCAATTCTGATAGGTGCTAACCACGAGCAGAAGAAATGGTGGTATTCACGTCATCTGGAAGGTGCAGTATGTGGCTTTTGCTTAACCGAACCGAGTGCCGGTTCCGATGCTCTGGGGATCTCCACCAAGTGCGTAAAGGATGGGAATCACTATATTATAAATGGAACCAAACAGTTCATAACCAACGGTGGTTTTGCCAAACAGTTCAGTGTAATTGCTACTCTAAACCAGAAACTGGGCCATAAAGGTATATGTGCTTTCATGGTAGACAGAGACTGGCCTGGAGTGTCCATTGGCAGCCAGAAAGATAAATTAGGCATCAGAAGCACTAGTACCACCCAGATTATATTCGAAGATGTAAGAGTGCCTGCTTCCATGATGCTGGGCCAGGCAGGCGATGGCTTGGGGATACTAATGGAAACCCTTGACCGGTCCCGTACTGCTGTAGCTGCTATGGCTACCGGTATTGCCACTGCCGCTCTGGAAGCCGCTATAAACTATGCTACTCAAAGGCAGCAATTTGGTCAACCTATCGCTGCCTTGCAGGCTATTCAGTTCATGTTGGCTGACATGGCGGTAAGAGCAGAGGCTTCTCGTTTATTATACTTAAAGGCTGCTTATGTACAAGATGTTGGAGGAGAATTCAAGACCCTTTCATCCATAGCTAAACTACATGCCGGTGATGCGGCCATGTTTAATGCTCTCGATGCGATTCAAGTATTTGGTGGTTATGGATATACCAGTGAATATCCAGTTGAGAAATACATGCGTGATGCCAAAATCATGCAGATCTTCGAAGGTACTGCCCAGGTACAGCGAATGATTATCGGCAAATATCTGACCAAAGATGGCTATACTCCCTTTGTCTAAAAATGCCAAGAGAACGGCAGGCTGTGCGAAAA
>CAZXIR010000068.1:0-11682 GCA_964640845.1 uncultured Syntrophomonas sp. | reverse complement strand
GTTAAGATGAGGTTTTGTCCTTTCAAACTTCTGCTTTGCCATTTTTTATCTCACCCTTTCAAATAATTCATAATAAACTTATTTATATTTTGGAACTTAAATATTCCGTTTCACTGATTTGAAAACTATATCACATTGATAAGCCATATCGTTTAGCAACTATTTCTTTGGTTTTTGAAGCAGGAACCTCGGCAAAGTTTCTAATCTGCATGGAGAAACTTGCTCGACCCTGACTGGCTGATCTCAAACTTGTGGCATAACCGAAGGTTTCTGCCAGCGGGACGAAGGCTTTAACAATCTTGCTGCCTCTAACGTCTTCAAATCCCAGTACTCTGCCTCTTCGGGCATTGAGATCGGATATTACTTCCCCTATATATTCTTCTGGACATACTATTTCGACATCCATTATGGGTTCTAATAGAATCACTTCCGCTCCCTGGAGAGCTTCCCTTACCGCCATACCGGTAGCAATACTAAAAGACTGTTCAGTAGAATCAACTTCATGAAAGCTTCCGCCTACTAAAGTAATCTGAACATCATCGACTGGATAACCAGCCATAATGCCTCCCTGCATAGCCTCTATGCTTCCCGCTTCGATGGCCCTAATGAACTCTGGAGGTATTTCATCGGCTTTAGATTTATTAGTAAACCGTTTACCTGCACCTTCTTCAAGAGGGCTTAATTGAATGATTACATGGGCATATTGCCCACGGCCTCCGGCCTGTTTTTCAAATACTGCTTCAGCCCTATGTTTCTTTTTAATCGTCTCTTTATAGGATACCTGGGGATTACCGACATTGGCGTTTACTTTAAACTCTTTTAACAGGCGATCTATGATGATTTCTAAATGTAATTCACCCATACCAGATATTATGGTCTGTCCGGTATCCTCATTTATTCTGGTCCTGAATGTAGGGTCTTCTTCCGCCAGTCTTCTCAGACTCTCACCAATTTTATCCTGATCTTGCTTGGTTTTTGGCTCAATAGCAACATCAACAACTGGATCTGGAAACTTAATGGTTTCTAACAGAATAGGTGATTTCTCGTCACACAGCGTATCCCCAGTCACAGTGTCTTTTAAACCTACTCCAGCCACTATGTCACCCGCATTTGCCTCAGCAATCTCTTCACGATGATTGGCGTGCATCTTTAAAATCCTGGAAATGCGTTCCTTTTTGTTTTTTTCGCTATTTAGAACAGTTGATCCAACTTTTATTTTCCCGGAATACACCCGGAAATAAGTTAGTTTACCTACATAAGGATCGACTACTACTTTAAATGCCAAAGCACACATTGCTTCACTGATATCGGCTTTTCTCTGAGTTTCGTTACCAGTAGCAGGTTCAATTCCTATGACCGCTGGTATATCTAGCGGCGCAGGAAGCAGTCTTACTATGGCATCCAGCAACATCTGAACTCCTTTATTCTTAAAAGATGAGCCGCATAATACCGGCACTATCTTATTGGAAATGGTTAATCTTCTCAAGGCCTGATTTATTTCATCAGCTGAAATGCTGTGGCCTTCCAGGTATTGTTCTAGTATATGGTCGTCATTTTCAGCTATTTTCTCCAGCAGTATACTGCGGTGCTCCATCACTTCTTCTAGTTCATCGTTAGTCAAGTCCCTGGTTATATAGCCGGCACCCAGTTCTTCTTCATAAATATAAGCCTTAAGGTTAATTAGGTCTATAACCCCGGAAAAGGAATCTTCAACACCTATCGGTAAATTGATAGGGTAGGCCTCACTCCCCAGTGTTTCACGGATCATTTTTACTACCCTCAGGTAATCAGCACCTATCCTATCCATTTTATTCACATAAGCTATACGAGGAACATTATATCTATCCGCCTGTCTCCAAACCGTTTCGGATTGGGGTTGTACTCCAGCCACACCGCAGAATATTCCAATTGCTCCATCAAGCACTCTTAATGACCGTTCAACCTCCACCGTAAAGTCAACATGCCCAGGCGTGTCGATAATGTTTATAACACAATTATCCCATAGGCAAGTAGTCGCAGCGGAAGTAATAGTAATACCTCTTTCTTGCTCCTGGGTCATCCAATCCATGGTAGCGGTTCCTTTGTCTACCTCCCCCATTTTATGGACTTTCCCGGAATAAAAGAGTATCCGCTCGGTGGTGGTTGTCTTTCCGGCATCAATGTGAGCCATTATCCCAATATTTCTTATAGCGGCTAGATCTACTTTTTCAGGCATTGTACCATTCCTCGCTCAGGTTGCTTACCAGCGATAGTGTGCAAAAGCTTTATTGGCCTCAGCCATCTTGTGCGTATCTTCTTTCTTCTTGACGGATCCACCAGTACTATTATAAGCATCCATAAGTTCACCGGCCAGGCGTTGTGCCATGGTCTTCTCCCCGCGCTTGCGAGAATAATTCACCAACCACCTGATAGCCAGAGTTTGTCTGCGGTCAGGCCTTACTTCAACCGGCACCTGGTAGTTTGCACCCCCAACTCTTCTGGCTCTTACTTCCAAAATGGGGGTTATGTTTTTCATGGCTACTTCAAATACTTCCATAGGATCTTTATTTAATTTCTTTTCTACTATCTCCAGCGCACCATAACATATTGATTCGGCAACGCTTTTTTTGCCATCCCACATAATTTGATTTACCAGTTTGGTAAATATTTTGCTGTTGTATATGGGATCAGGCAGTACATCTCGTTTTGGAACTGGTCCTTTTCTAGGCATGAAGTGCCTCCCTCCTACTTCTTCTTGGGTCTCTTGGTGCCATATTTTGATCTGCCTTGGTTTCTGTTTTGTACTCCTGCCGCATCCAAAGTTCCGCGGATAATATGGTATCTTACCCCTGGTAAGTCCTTTACCCTACCACCCCTGATTAATACAACCGAATGTTCCTGTAGGTTATGTCCTATACCGGGAATATAAGCTGTTACTTCTATCCCATTAGTTAACCTCACCCTGGCAATTTTACGTAGTGCTGAATTCGGTTTTTTCGGAGTTGTAGTATAAACACGAGTACATACTCCTCTTTTTTGCGGACAGCTTTTCAAAGCCGGCGCGGTCGATTTCTTTATTTCTTTCTTTCTACCTTTTCTTACCAATTGATTGATTGTTGGCATGCCTGCACCTCCTTCCCAGGGTTTATTAAATGATCAATGCTACTGCTGCAGATCCTACATCAATACCACATGCATCTCCTAGTATTTTCATGGTATCAGCCAGCTGATATTCAACTTCATGCTGTAAACATAGTGCTTTTATAGGTTCGGTAATATGTGGTTCAGCATCATCAGCCAGATATACTTTTTTAGCCAAGCCTTTTATTATGGCCTTTTTGACCTGCTTAGCCCCTATCACTTTAGAACCATCGCGGAGTCCTTCAAGGGACAAAGTTTTACCCTCCTTTGTGCAAGTAAATTTGGGCGCAAAATTTGGAAGCGCCTATTTACGCACTTAGACATTTTAGCATCTGATTGGCCCACAGTCAACTAAAGTTATGTTTTTGTCTAAATCTTTAAATTGCCTGATATCAGTCGATATATGCTTCCTCTGTACTAAGCCCCTGTTCTCTATTAACCACATTTTCATCTATACTTATATTTCTGTAAGCTGGGTAACCGGTACCTGCGGGTATCAGTTTGCCAATAATAACATTTTCCTTTAGTCCTATCAAATTATCTACTTTACCTTTTATAGCTGCCTCGGTAAGCACTTTGGTGGTCTCCTGGAACGAAGCGGCTGATAAAAATGAGTCGGTGTTCAGGGATGCCTTGGTAATTCCCAGCAGCATGGGTGAACAGATGGCTGGTAGCCCTGCATCTCCCATTATTTTAGCGTTTTCATCTTCAAAAGCAGATATATCAATAAAAGCTCCGGGCAGAAGAGAGGTATCTCCAGAGTCCTCGATCTTAACCTTTTTCAACATCTGCCTGATCATAATTTCAATGTGCTTGTCACTTATATCTACTCCTTGAGAACGATATACTTTTTGTACTTCCTGCAAAATATACCTTTGCACATCCTGTAACCCCTTGGTTTTTAATATGTCATGAGGATTTAATGGACCTTCCGAAAGAGCATCTCCAATTTCTACTGAGTCACCTTCAGCAACTTTTAGGCGAGAACCATAATGAACTATATAAGCACCATTAACTTCTTCGTTTTCACCTAATACCTCAATCTCTCGTCTTCCTTTATTCTCTCCAAATCTTACGGTGCCGTTGGCTTCAGATACCACTGCCTGACCTTTTGGTTTCCTAACTTCAAACAGTTCTTCTACTCGAGGCAAACCGCGGGTTATGTCTTCTCCGGCTACTCCTCCGGTATGGAAAGTACGCATGGTTAACTGGGTGCCCGGTTCCCCGATGGACTGAGCAGCTAGGGTACCTACTGCTTCTCCAATTTCTACGTCATATCCGGTGGCTAAATTCCTGCCATAACATTTCCTGCAAACTCCATGTTTGGTTTTACATGTTAATACACTGCGAATTTTTACCTTCTTAATTCCTGCTCTTTCTATTGCATATCCTACCTCGTCATCTATCATCTGGTTTTCTTCTACCATAATTTCTCCGGTTTCCGGGTGAACTATAGTGTCTACAGAAACCCTCCCGATCAATCTTTGATGTAAAGGTTCTATTAATTGTGATCCTTCGGTAATCTTTTCTACCCAAATACCTTCAACCGACTCGCAGTCTATTTCTCTTACAATAACATCCTGAGATACATCCACCAGTCTGCGGGTCAAATATCCGGAATCCGCAGTTCTGAGTGCCGTGTCTGCTAAACCTTTTCTGGCTCCATGGGTAGATATAAAGTATTCCAGGACTGTTAATCCCTCACGGAAGTTAGCTTTAATTGGCAGGTCGATAATACGTCCTTGTGGATCTGCCATTAGTCCGCGCATACCTGCTAATTGCCTGATTTGCTGGAAGTTACCCCGGGCCCCTGAGGTAGCCATCATGTATACCGGGTTTTCCTCAGATAATGAGGCTTTCAGGGCATCAGTTACGTCATCTGTAGCCTGATTCCAAATATCCACCACCTGGGCATGACGTTCATCTTCGGTGATTAGACCAATTTGGAAGTCGTCCTCGATTCCACTAACTACCATATCAGCCTCTTTTAGTATCTGGGCTTTTTCTACTGGAGGCTCAAAATCAGTTACTCCAACACTTATCCCTGCTCTGGTACTATACTTGTATCCTATTCTCTTCATACCATCCAGCATTTCAGCGGTAGCTGCGTTGCCTTCTAATCGGTAGCAATCATAAACTATGTTGCCCAGGGTCTTTTTATCAATTACTTCGTTATAATAACCCAGGCTATCTGGTATTACCTCATTAAATATTGTCCTACCTACCGATGTTTCAATTAATTTTTCTATTAATTGATCTTTATCTTTAATCTTTAGCTTGACTAATATTTTCTCATGCAAGGTTACGCGTCTTAACTCATATGCCATTTGAGCTTCATCAGCATTGCTGAAGGCATGCGGATGCTCGATATTCCTATCTGCCTCACTCATATAAGTCAAATAATACATACCGATAACCATATCCTGAGTTGGAGTACATACCGGTTTTCCATCCTTGGGGTTTAATATGTTATTGCTGGCCAGCATCAGCAGTCTGGCTTCAGTCTGGGCTTCAGCCGACAGGGGCACATGTACTGCCATCTGGTCTCCATCAAAGTCAGCATTATATGCGGTACAAACCAGGGGATGCAACTGTAAGGCACGCCCTTCTACCAATACCGGTTCAAAGGCCTGTATTCCTAATCTGTGCAGGGTGGGAGCTCGGTTTAATAATACTGGATGTTCTTTGATAACATCGTCCAGTATATCCCAAACTTCTTCTCTACCTCTCTCTACCATTTTCTTGGCACTTTTTATATTGGAAGATATACCCCGGTCCACCAATTTTTTCATCACAAACGGTTTGAACAACTCCAGGGCCATTTCTTTAGGAAGTCCACACTGATGCATTTTTAGGTTGGGACCTACTACTATTACGGAACGCCCTGAATAATCAACCCTTTTTCCTAACAAGTTTTGCCTGAAGCGTCCCTGTTTGCCCTTCAACATATCACTTAAAGATTTGAGGGGACGATTGCCAGGACCGGTTACTGGCCGGCCTCTTCTTCCATTGTCAACCAGTGCGTCAACCGCTTCCTGCAGCATTCTCTTTTCATTCCGGACTATAATATCAGGAGCTCCGAGATCCAGCAGTCTTTTCAGGCGATTGTTTCGGTTGATTACCCGACGATAGAGATCATTAAGATCCGAAGTGGCAAATCTGCCTCCATCCAACTGTACCATAGGCCGCAGTTCAGGAGGTATTACCGGTAAAACATCCATAATCATCCACTGCGGATTATTACGTGATAATCTAAATGCTTCTACTACTTCCAGTCTCTTAATGGCCCGGCTTTTTCTCTGGCCAGTACTACTGCCAATTTCTTCTTTTAATTCTATGGCCATATTCTCCAAATCCAGGCCAGTAAGCAGCATTTTTACCGCTTCGGCACCGATCCCGGCCTCAAAGGAATCACCATATTTATCTCTATTTTCTCTGTATTCTCTTTCATTTAAAAGCTGCTTTTTGAGCAGCGGAGTATCTCCGGTGTCTATAACAATGTAGTTGACAAAATAAATGACTTTTTCCAGCACCTTGGGAGACATATCCAGGAGCAATCCCATCCGGCTGGGAATTCCTTTTAAGTACCAGATATGGCAAACTGAAGCAGCCAACTCTATATGCCCCATTCTTTCACGTCTAACTTTGGAGGTAGTTACTTCTACTCCACAACGATCACACACTATTCCTCTATGACGTACTCGTTTATACTTGCCGCAATGGCATTCCCAATCCTTGACCGGGCCAAATATTTTCTCGCAAAACAGCCCTTCCTTTTCCGGCCTCAAGGTGCGATAATTTATAGTTTCGGGTTTCTTTACTTCTCCACTACTCCATGACCGTATCTGCTCCGGCGAAGCCAGGGATATTTTAATTCTGTCGAAATTATTAACGTCTAACAACTTATTCTCTCCCTTCAAGAAGATTGGTAAATTACCCATCGTAATAATGTCTCGATCTTAACTGCTTTATCAAGAATTTAGGAGTCTTAGGTGTCAATTTCAGCCATTAAATCCGGATCATCATCCATATTCAGCAGTTTTTCTTCTTCCGGGTGGTCTGTTTCTATTTTTTCATTTATATCAGCTGTTCTGATTATGGCCGGGTCATTTAATTCTATACCTAATTCTTTGGCTTTTTCCTTTTCATTAAGGTCATAATCGGCATCTTTTATCTGAATCTCCTTGTCATCCTCAGACAAGATCCTGACATCCAATGATAAGCTTTGCAGTTCCTTAATCAATACCTTGAAGCCTTCCGGCACACCAGGTTCAGGAATATTTTCTCCCTTAACTATAGACTCATACGTTTTTAACCGGCCTACTACATCATCTGATTTCACAGTAAGTATTTCCTGCAGAGTATAAGCGGCCCCATAGGCCTCCAAAGCCCATACTTCCATTTCTCCAAATCTCTGTCCTCCAAACTGGGCTTTACCACCCAAGGGCTGCTGAGTAACCAGAGAATAAGGTCCAATGCTTCTGGCATGTATCTTATCGTCTACCAGATGAGCCAGTTTAAGCATATATACATACCCTACCGTGATCTCCTGGTCAAAACGTTCTCCGCTTCTACCATCAAAGAGCACCATCTTACCGCTCTCAGGCAAGTCTGCTTTTCGCAAGGCCTCAAAGATATCTTGTTCTGAAGCACCATCAAAAACCGGAGTAGCAATTTTCAATCCCAGCTTTTTGGCAGCCCATCCCATGTGACATTCCAATATCTGTCCAATATTCATCCGGGATGGTACCCCCAATGGGTTCAAGACTATCTCTACCGGAGTCCCATCTTCCAGGAAGGGCATATCTTCTTCCGGTAATATTCTGGAAATAACTCCTTTGTTACCATGCCTTCCAGCCATCTTATCGCCTTCAGATATTTTTCTCTTCTGGGCTATATAGACTCTAACCAGCTGGTTAACGCCTGGTGGTAATTCATCGCCTTTGTCCCGTGAAAAACGCTTAACCGCAACTATTTTACCGGCTTCTCCATGGGGTACTCGCAATGATGAGTCCCTTACCTCCCGGGCTTTTTCTCCAAATATGGCCCGCAACAGTCTCTCTTCAGGAGTGAGTTCGGTCTCTCCTTTAGGAGTTACTTTTCCAACCAGAATATCATCCGGCCTGACCTCAGCTCCAATTCTAATTACTCCCTGGTCATCGAGATTTTTGAGCATATCTTCTGATACGTTAGGGATATCCCGGGTTATTTCCTCGGGACCCAGTTTGGTGTCTCTCGCTTCACACTCATACTCTTCTATATGAATCGATGTAAAAACATCGTCCTTAACCAATTTTTCAGATATAAGAATTGCGTCTTCATAGTTGTAACCTTCCCAAGGCATGAAAGCAACCAATACATTGCGACCCAATGCTAATTCTCCAGAATCGGTACTCGGTCCATCGGCGATAATGGTGTTGGCTTCTACGCGCTCACCCACTTGGACAATCGGCCTCTGGTTATAACAGGTTCCCTGATTGGATCTGACAAATTTATGTAGATTATGTTGCTCTCTAAAACCCTGATCAGTTTGTATTACTATTTGATTAGCACTAACATTTTTAACTATACCGGAGTTTTTGGTAATAACAGTAGCTCCCGAGTCTTTAGCGGCCTTATACTCCAGACCGGTTCCTACAATAGGGGCTTCTGTTTTAACCAGTGGCACCGCCTGTCTCTGCATGTTTGCTCCCATCAGGGCTCGGTTAGCATCGTCGTTTTCCAGAAACGGTATTAATGAAGTAGCCACACTGAATACCTGTTTGGGGGAGACATCCATGTAATCCGCTCTATTAACTGGTATTTCCAATATTTCTTCCCCAAATCGGCCTTCTACCCGCTCTTCAATAAAGTATCCATCTTTATCCAGCAGAGAGTTAGCCTGGGCGATGTAATATTCTTCTTCTTCATCCGCTGACAGATAGTTAATCTCATCCATCACCCGCCCGGCCACTTTGTCTACCTTTCTATAGGGGGTCTCAATAAATCCAAAATCATTTACCTTACCAAAAGTAGCCAACGAACCTATTAACCCGATATTCGGTCCTTCAGGTGTTTCTATAGGGCATATCCTGCCATAATGAGAATGATGAACGTCCCTAACCTGAAAACCTGCTCTTTCCCTGGTTAACCCTCCAGGTCCTAGGGCGTTAAGTCTTCTTTTGTGGGTTAACTCTGCCAGTGGATTGGTTTGGTCCATAAACTGGGAAAGCTGTGAACTACCAAAAAATTCCTTGACAGCAGCGGTAATAGGCCGGATATTAATCAGAACCTGGGGAGTAAGAGTCTCCACATCATGTATACTCATTCTCTCTCGCACTACCCGCTCCATTCTAACCAAACCAGTTCTGAACTGGTTTTGCAGAAGTTCACCTATGGACCTTAACCTTCTATTGCCTAGATGGTCTATAACGTCCGTTTTACCTTCTCCATCTATTAATTTAAGGGTATAGCCAATAGTTGCAGTAATATCCTCCAAAGTTAGATATCTAACTTCATCTGGGATATTTAATTTTAGTTTTTTGTTTACCTTATAGCGTCCTACCGTGGCCATATCATAGCGACGGGGATCAAAGAATAAATTCTTTAACAACTGCTCGGCCGCATCTTCGGTAGCCATTTCTCCTGGCCTTAATCTTCTATAGAACTCGATCAACGCTTCCTTTTTGTTGTTGGTAGTATCCTTATCCAGGGTGCGCGCCATCGTTTCATGATTATCATACAAATCTAAAATATCCTGGTTACTCTCATATCCAATCGATCTTAATAGCACTGATACTGGTATTTTTCTGGTTTTGTCAATTCTAGTGTAGATTATTCCCGCACTATCCATTTCCAGTTCAAACCAGGCTCCTCGGTTAGGTATTATGGTTGCTCCAAATAACCTATTCCCGGCTACGTCGAAACGCTCACTAAAATAAACCCCGGGTGACTTGACCAACTGGCTTACAACCACCCTTTCAGCACCATTAATTACAAAAGTGCCCTTGTCAGTCATTAGAGGCAGATCGCCCATATAGACTTCCGATTCTTTAATTTCGCCGTTTTCCTTGTCGGTTAATCTGACTTTGAGCTTTAACGGTGCTTGATAGCTCACATCTCTCTCTTTGCATTCGTTTACATCATACTTGGGTTCTCCCAAGCTGTAATCAATAAAGTCAAGTTCAAGATTCCCGGTGAAATCAGAAATAGGAAAGACTTCCTGGAGGGCTTCACGTAGACCTGTTTTTAGAAACCATTGGTATGAACTGAGTTGAATCTCGATAAGGTTTGGCAGTTCGATCGGTTCTTCAATTCGTGAATAACCTAACCTTTTGCTTTTTCCGTATTCCTCAATTTTTGGCAACTGATGCTCACCCCTTATAAAATTTCCCAAAAGAGTGAAAAGCAAGGCTCCTTGGTAAACCTCGCTTTCAAGTCTTAGCTCTAAACTCAGCCATAAATACACCATTATACAATGCAAATGGCAAGTACTAATGTTATCACAACAATTCTGACTCGTCAAGCTAATGAGCTTATTTTTAATTATTTTCTTTCTCTTCTTTTGCTTTTGCTAATAATTTTTCTATATTGCTCACCGAATATTCTTCCGCAATCAGTTTATTTACTCGTCTGATATAAGTAAGATACCATATGGTTATACCGGTAAATCCGAACAATAAAACGACTATACTGATAGCGAGTCCATTGAATGCCATTACCTGCAGAAATATGGGTTCTTGCCCCAGGGCATCTAGACTTAGTTCCGGTGTCAGATGCCAAGTGGCAGTAGGATCCTGATCAAGATTGTTTACTTTTGAAGCTGAACTCTCTTGTATAATGCCTTCGACTTGAATACTGATATCTCCATTAGCACTAGACACCAGTTCATTAAACAGGCTTTGCTGATTACTCTGATTATCATAGGTCAGAGTAGTGGTGGAGAATATTAAATAGTCTTTAGTCTTAACCTTTATGGGCAATCCGTTTCCTTCCGCACTGTACTGCTTCCAGTCCTGGTGAACCCTTTCCAGTCTCAGAGTTCCTTCGCCACTACTGGAACTCCAACCATCTGTGTTAAGACCTGTTTCTAAACCCTGTATACTTAGCGTTTCATGAATAATGCCCTGCCCATCAGTTAGAACCTGCCATTGATATTGACCGGCCAGAACTGTAGGAGTAAAACCTAATACTATTAGCAAAACCAGAGATATCGCCAGTATATTCTTGTTCACCTTTAGCCCCCCCCTCTATAGAATCTCATTATTTAAAGCTTATACCAGAAAATAGTACAATTCAACTAAAAACCAGTATTTCTTTGGGTCTTGGTTTATAATTAACTCAACTTTTTTATATCGATTCACTATTTTGTGTGTGAGCACACGGGGCAGTGAGCCACGGGGACAGGTTCCTTGGCCCGCCTCTTTTTCTGATTTCGGCGGGCCAAGGAACCTGTCCCCGTGGCTCACTGCCCCCGTCCCACTAAAAAAGAGGTGCTGATCAGCACCTCTTTTGGGATTTGGTATATTGTAATATTATTTTATTTCTACACTTCCGCCAGCTTCTTCGATTTTGGCTTTGATG
>CAZXIR010000067.1:0-11744 GCA_964640845.1 uncultured Syntrophomonas sp. | reverse complement strand
GTTTTAAAGCAAATGTTGCTCATTGAGAATGTTATATTGGAGGTATAAAACATGAAACTATTCAGGAAATACATAGTACTTTTTTTAATATTGATGCTGGTAGGGATGACCGGTTGCTCCGCTGAGAGCCAACCAAATCCTGAGCCCAACCCACCTGATCAACCAGCAGATCAAACCATGGAGGTAGCGGTTTACTATCTAAAAAATACCGCTGATGACATCTACCTGGTAAGGGAAGTACACCAGGTCGAGAAAAGCGAAGCGGTAGCTCGGGCCGCCTTAACCGAACTTATAGGAGGCACTCCTTTGACTCCTGGCGCTTATCAGGTGCTCTCCACCGACACCAGAATTCTGGACATTAATGTTGACCAGGGATTGGCCACGGTTGACTTCTCCGCCGAGGTACTCAATGCTAATGTCGGATCCAGCGGGGAAGCCCTGGGAATAACCAGTATCGTTAATACCCTGACCGAATTTCCCACTATTCAGAGGGTACAGTTCACAGTTGATGGCCAGGTGGAAAAGGGCATGGACTGGTGGGGACATGTTGGTCTGTATGAACAGCCTTTTAGTCGTGATCTAAGCACGGTTTATGAACCGGTTATCTGGGTAACTACTCCAGTAGAGGGCCAGATCATAACTAGCCCAGTTAACATCAGCGGGACTGCTCGAGTCTTTGAAGCTACAGTAAATTTCCACCTAAAAGATGCCGATGGAAATATTTTAGCCCAGGGCTTTACCACTGCTACCGAGGGCGCCCCTGGTCGGGGAGACTTCACAGCAGAATTGGCTTTCAGTCCTGAAGCAGCAGGGAAAGGACAACTTGAGGTTTTTGAGGTAAGCATGAAAGACGGAAGCGAAGTTAACAAGGTAACCATCCCGGTCGAATGGGAATAGAGTTTTGTCTTATTGACAACCCAGGAAATGTTGTCAATAACCCCGTCCCCCTGACAACTTCACACATTATTCTGACCGATTTGGGTAGAATATACCAATAATGAATTATTGACCAAGGGGGGCGTGTGAAGTATGACTTATCATCCCATCGAGGGTGGATACCAGATACCGATGCGTGTGGTGGGAGCAAACATTCCTTATGAGTGGCTGATTTACATTTTTATGTTGATCCCTATAGGCATTTTTTTATTTGGGTTCTATCAACGGATACGTATATGGCAACTGGGCAAGGGGAATCAGCACCGAACAGACCATCCTGGAAGCCGAATATGGTCATTGATAAGCAACACCTTTGGACAAAGACAGTTAATCCGCAAACCCTTAATAGGCTGGATGCACTTTTTCCTGTTCTGGGGGTTTGTTTTTCTTTTGATAGCCACTGCGGCCTGGGCCATGTGGAGCAAAATCAACTTCCCGCCCATGGTAGGCAATACCTATATCATTGCCTCTGCTATCGTTGACATTACGGGTTTATTGGCCATGGTAGGCGTTCTGGTTTTGGCTATAACCCGATATCTGGTGAAACCCGACCGCTTAAATGATACCCGGTCCCTGGATGGATGGATTCTTCTTTTGATTTTTGCCATATTATTTACCGGATATGTTATAGAAGGAGCCCGTATTGCAGCTCAAATTAGGCTTTCCACCACCATGGCTCAGATTGCCTATGAGCAGAGCGCTTCACCGATTGGCTGGATATTTGCCGGTATGTTCAATAGCAGCACTGTGGGCGACATTCTGCTCTGGCACCGCTATCTCTGGTGGTTTCATATGGTGATCGCTTTTATCTTTATTGCCGCTGTTCCTTTTACTAAACTGTGGCATATTTTTTCTGGCATGATTGCTTATTATGTCCGCGATCTGGAACCATCCCATCTTCGCATGGTTCACAACATCGAAGAAGCTGAGA
The DNA here is from genome assembly GCA_964640845.1 of uncultured Syntrophomonas sp. Taxonomy (GTDB): domain Bacteria; phylum Bacillota; class Syntrophomonadia; order Syntrophomonadales; family Syntrophomonadaceae; genus JAAYJK01. The sequence continues at coordinate 9,877 of CAZXIR010000067.1, read as the reverse complement.
GCTTTGGGGTGGAAAATATCGAAGAATTTGGCTGGAAAGACCTGATGGACCTGGATGCCTGCATTCGCTGCGGCCGATGTCAGGAAGCCTGTCCTGCATATAATACGGGCAAGCTTTTAAATCCAAAAATCACTGTAATTCAGGCCATGAAACAGCATCTCGATAATAAGGCACCCTTGTTATTGAAACCTATCCCGGCCTTGGACGATAGTATGGCTTTGACCGATGAGGATGATGCCGTGGTCTCTGGAGCAGCCGATGCTTCATTAATTTATGAGGTGGTAACTCCGGAGGTATTGTGGGCCTGTACCAATTGCCGAGCATGTGTTTACCATTGCCCCATGTTCATTGAACATATCGATAAAATCACCGAGATGAGGCGTAATCTGGTCATGTGGCAGGGTGATATGCCCGCAGAAGCCCAGAGCGCTTTCACCAACATAGAAAGAAACTACAATCCCTGGGGTATTGGTTGGGCTGCCAGGGCTGACTGGCTACAGGAGCGGGGCATCAGAGACATAGTAAATCTGGTTCCGGAAGATGGTAATGAATTTGAATACCTGCTCTTTGGCGGATGTGCGGTTTCCTTTGATGATCGTTTCAAAAGGGTAGGAGAAGCACTGGTGAAAATCCTCAACAGAGCCAAGGTCAGTTTTGCTTATCTGGGTACTGAAGAACATTGCTGTGGTGACCCAGCCCGCAGACTTGGCAATGAATATCTGTACCAGACTCTGGCCCTTCATAATATCGAGACCTTTAACAAATACCAGGTAAAAAAGATTATCTGCATGTGCCCCCACGGCTATAATGTTATAAAGAATGAATACCCGCAGATGAATGGAATATATGAAGTCTATCACTATACCGAGATCCTGCAGCAGCTACTGGCAGAAGGAAAACTGCCAACCAATTCGTCCGAACCCATTCGTTTAAGCTATCACGATTCCTGTTTCCTGGGCCGGCATAACGGAATCTATGAAGCACCGCGGAACATACTTAAAGCAGCCGGAGGCAGTATTACCCCCCTTGACACCTCCAAACAGTTTGGATTCTGCTGTGGCGCGGGCGGAGGACGAATGTGGCTGGAAGAGGAAGCAGTCGATGGATTTAAACGAATTAATGAAGCCCGGACGGAACAACTGATGCAAGAGAACCCGGAAATGATTGCCACCAACTGCCCCTTCTGTCTGACCATGATTTCCGACGGGGTAAAGGCTACCGACCAGAACGAATCACTTAAAGTGATGGATCTGGCCGAGATATTGTTCAGCCGCTTAAAACAATAGGATTGTTATGGCAAAATTTCATAGTGCTAAACAAGAAACCGCGTCTTCCTACGCGGTTTCTTGCTGCGGAAGGTCTTTCAGGCCAAAACTGCTGTTGTGGACAAATATTCTTATTATATTTGCATGGAGCAAATACTTGGTTGGGTTAGTTTACCATAATATTTATTATGTTAACTTGTTAATAAACACGTGATCAGACCAGCCTGAATAATTATCACTAACCTAAGCACACTATAAACAGGAGGTGTAATGATTATGTTAAACTTTACCCAGAAAGAAAGAATGCTACTCGAAGATCAGAAGACTCATGAGCAGGTGTGTGTTGACAAGTACAACAATTATGCCAACCAGACCCAAGATCCACAATTAAAAGCTTTGTTTAAGAGCTATTCTCAACAGGAACAACAGCATCTAGACAGTATTAACCAGATGTTAAATGGTCAACTTCCACCGATGAACCAAGGGAACCAACAGCAGAATTCTTCATCCCAGTCAAAGGTACAGGGAGCAATGGCTAATCAGTCAGATGCGGTGCTCTGCAACGATATGCTAATGACCGAAAAATATGTGTCTGACACATACAATACCGCGATTTTTGAGTTTGTTGACAGTAATGTTAGACAGGTATTGAATCATATTCAAAAAGAAGAACAGCAACATGGCGAAGGCATCTTTAATTATATGAACAACAATGGAATGTACAATCCCCAATGAATAGGCAATAACAATAGACTTTTGGGTAAATACCAATTTCATCGCTAGAGGTTATTAATTGTTCAGAAATATATAGAAACTGACCAAGAATAAACGTCTATTTGTTACCAAATTAGAATTAACGGAAGTAACCAAACCATGATTTAGAGGAGTATAGAGTATTTAATGTTTCCACAACGTAAAAATAAGCACTGCCCATGATACCAGGCCAGTGCTTATTTTGTTTAGCATTCTTTGATGGTTATATTCACACTATAATTGGAGTTTGAAGTACGAATCATGTCTTGCAAGGATTTCATCATCGCCCCTACTAATACCGGAGATCCCTGAATTGATAATGAATATGGTGTCTGTTCTGTTGCATCCTGTGATAGGGGAATAGGGGATTCTTCAAAATCTAACGAAGAAATCTTACTGGTTTGGTTCTGGGTAACTTCAGATTTTCCCTGTGGTTGGTCTTCGGTATTCTGATTTAATTTTAGTTTTCTCACCATGTAGTAGTATTTGCTCCTGGTAAGATCCCACATCTTCAATATTCCCTCTATTCCCATATTCTGCTTCATCTCCTCATGGATAGCAACTTGTTGGTCCCTGGGAAGATCTTTGAACTTATCCAGTGACATAGCAGTCATAAAAGTTTACCTCCTGTTTTTATGTAATGATAAAATTATTAACAAAAAAAACAGAAAGTAAACCTATCCTATTCCTGCATCCAGGAAAGTTGTCAAAAACCCCGCCCCCGTGACAACTTCCTAACTGTTCACATTTGCCGATGATGGTATATTGGATTCTATCCGACCTTCCAAGCTACCATCTGCGCTTCTTCTAATCGAACCATTCAATTCTTTGCTTCGTGCCTCTAAATATCTGGCATAGTTTAATAGTTCCTTTTTGGCATCATCCGGCAACGATACAAACAAGTCAGATATCATAGTAGTTTCTTGAATGTACCGATTGTCGGTGAATCCAGTCAAATAGCTAAAGCCTACGTTCAAGGCCTCGGCTATGGCTGTCGCATGAACTAGCTTGGGCGGATGACTAGCTGACTCGTATTTTGATATAGTAGCCTTTGATAATCCGGCCATCCTGCCCACGTCCTCTTGAGATAACCCCCTTTCTTCCCTTATTTCCTTTAACCGACGGGCGAATACTTCTCTTAGCTGCTTAGCGTCTGTATTCATTGTTACCACCCTCTTATATAATCTATTTAAAGATATAACATAAATTAACTTATTACGCAATAAACAATGTTTTTTGTTAACATAAGTTATTGACAATTACTGTCTTATCTGGTACCTTGATATTACCGCAGTTGCGAAAAGTTAACAGGTGGAGGGGAATACACTTATGACTTTTTCCATTCAACGCAACATTCGCGCTGAAAGAGTAAGGTGCGGATTTACTCAGCTGGAAATGGCCAGTAAGTTGGGACTATCAGCTACTGGATACAACCATAAGGAAAATGGCAAAAGGCAATTCACCCTGGATGAATTTGTTTTGATATGCAACATTTTGGGTGTAAACCCAGATTCATTAATCAATAAGTGCAATTAACGGGCTTTTTTGCGCCTTGTGGTTTCAAAAAGTTAACGAAAGGCGCAGTGATTGGTACAGAAACCTGGTTGCAATTTTAACAATGGTTTTATTTCGTTAGATGGGAGTTAAAAATGTATGGGAGGGCGTTAAAAAGTGACTGAACTCCAAAAAATGTTTTTAATTGGTGTGTTCATTTATTACCTTTTTAAAGGCTCATTGTATGTGGTGTTATACGTCGCCTTGATAGTCGTGGAAAGAAACTCTCGCCTGCGGTGGAAGAAAACTCAACAGATGTTAACAGAAAAAAGAGCTGATGAAGAGGATCGATGGAAAGTGGCATATAGTTTGTATGAAAAGGAAAAGGAAAATCCTACATCAAAACCCTTGGACTTATCCCAATTAATTAACAATCCAAATTCCTTTACAGCTCATTCCAATGTCAAACATTGTTTATGAACTTTTCTCCTTAAATTTGCCTGTGCGGAGTCGTTGGGTAGTTCCAGTCGACCTCCCCAACGACCTGTAGATTCTTTTATTTAAACCGATCATTTCTTAGTTGTTCTTTCCTTTAAATATCTGGCATAGTTTAAAAGTTCTTTTTTGCCTTCGTCCGGCAACGATAAAAACAATTCTGTTATAATATTAGTTTCTTGCACATAGCGATTGTCAGTGAATCCAATAAGATAGCTGAAACCTACGTTCAAGGCCTCAGCTATGGAGGTCGCGTGGATCAGCTTGGGCGGATGACTAGCTGCCTCGTATTTTGATATAGTAGCCTTTGATACTCCGGCCATCCTGCCTACGTCCTCTTGAGATAACCCCCTTTCTTCCCTTATTTCCTTTAACCGACGGGCGAATACTTCTCTTAGCTGTTTAGTATCTGTGTTTATTATTACCACCCTCTTAAATAATCTAATTAAAGATATAACATAAATTAACTTATTACGCAAGAAACAATGTTTTTTGTTAACAAAAGTTATTGACAAAAACTCAGCTATCTGATAACTTTATATTACGGGAGTTGCGAAAAGTTAACAAGCAGGGGGGACGCTAAATGACTTTTACCATTGAACGAAATATTCGCGCTGAAAGAGTTAGGCGCGGATTTACTCAGCTAGAAATGGCTCGGAAGTTGGGACTTTCGCCAACTGGATACAGCCAGAAGGAAAACGGGAAAAGGCAATTTACCCTGGAAGAGTTCGTGTTAATATGTAAAATATTAGGTTCAAACCCAGAATCCTTAATCAGCAAGTCCTATTAGAGGGCTTTTTTGTGCCCTGGTGTTTCGAAAAGTTAACAACCGAGAGAAAGTCTTATTGGTAAATAGTTACAGATTATATTGCGACTGTGATGTTTTAACTCGCAAAGGAAAGGGGGGAAACTGGTGAAAGGGTTACTAGTTGCACTTGCCATTATGGTTTCACTATTATCTGGAATGGCAAGTATATTATACGTTTTTAAGAGGATGTACCTGGAAGCATAGGAGCATTTTGCAAATGATTTTTTGATGTTGGATGGATTATTTCAATTCATGAAAGGGGGTGAAAATGTGACTGAATTACAAAAATTGTTTCTATTGGGTGTTTTCATTTATTACCTTTTTAAAGGTTCATTGTATGTGGTGTTGTACGTATCGTTGATAATCGTGGAAAGAAATGCTCGACTAAGGTGGAAGAAAATTCGAAAAATGTTAACAGAAAAAAGAGCTGATGAACAAGAACGATGGAGAGTGGCATATAGTCTATATGAAAAGGAAAAAGGGAATCCTACATCAAGACCCTTGGACTTATCTCAATTAGTTAAAAATCCAAATTCATTCACCGCATATTCCGATGTTAAATATTGTGTTTAGGCTTAAGCTTGGAATTTTAGTCAAGTTATTAGGAGGTTATATACACTAATGCAATTTATATATTGTTGTCAGAGGGACGGGGTTGTTTACATTATTTTACAATCTCAGGTAACCATGTTTTGGCGTAACCGTTATTAATGGAATGATATTGTTTATGCAGGCTAAATGTTGTCAACAACCCCGTCCCCCTGACAACTCCTTGACATTGATTGGGCAGGCAATTATAATGTATACAATATTTTAAAATAGCAATGACAGGAATTAGTAAGTTGCCCACAGGAATCAGAGAACTGCCGGTTGGTGCGAGGCGGTCACAGTGGTACACCGAACTCTCCCTGGAGCTGCCGACCGAAATCATCTGAAAGTAGGCTCGGACGGGAACTTCCGCCGTTAAAAGGAAGGGGATATCGGACTTGGTTCCCGTATCCTATGAAGTGGGCGGCTTTTAGCCGCTAAAGTGAGTGGTACCGCGGAGCTAATACCCTTCGTCTCATAGTATGAGCGCGAAGGGTTTTTTATTTTTTTTAGGAGGTGGTGTCGATGCCAGACGACCTTAGTGATCTACTGAGCAGTATTATTAGAAATAAGGGGGAAAAAAATAATGAGCAAATTATATATATTCGATACTACTTTAAGAGATGGAGAACAATCTTTAGGGATAACGCTTAATGTTAAGGAAAAATTGGAAATTAGCCGTCAGTTGGTCAAACTGGGTGTTGATATTATAGAAGCCGGTTTCCCAGCATCCTCACCGGGCGATTTTGAATCAGTCAAAACTATTGCCCGGGAAGTAAAAGGGGTTACCATCTGCGGTTTGACCAGAGCTGTAGATGGTGACATTGACATTTGCGCCGAAGCTCTCAAAGGTGCAGAAAGCCCTCGGATACACACCGGGATTGGGGTTTCGCCGCAACATATGGAAAGCAAGCTGGGCATGTCCCCTCAGCAGGTTATAGATGCTGCTATTCATGCTGTAAAAAGGGCTAAGAAATACATTAATGATGTGGAATTCTATGCCGAAGACTCTTTCCGCAGTGACTGGAGTTTTCTGGCCCGAGTAGTGGAAGAAGTCATAAAAGCGGGAGCTACAGTGGTAAACCTGCCTGATACGGTGGGCTATGCCACTCCCTGGGAATACGGAGATCTGATTACCTACATCCGCGCCCATGTTCCCAACATTGACAAAGCCATCATCAGTATCCACTGCCACAACGATTTAGGCATGGCAACAGCCAACTCTTTGGCCGGCATCAAAGCCGGGGCCCGGCAGGTTGAAGGCTGTATTAATGGAATTGGGGAAAGGGCAGGAAACACTTCCCTGGAAGAAGTAATTATGGCTATCTACAGTCAACCCAGTATTTATGGAGTCCATACCGGAATAAAAACCCGTGAAATATCAGCCACCAGCCGCCTGGTATCACGCATTAGCGGGGTGCCGGTTCCCAGTCATAAAGCTATTGTCGGTGCCAACGCTTTTATGCATGCTTCCGGCATCCACCAGGATGGGGTTCTAAAAGAAAAGACTACCTATGAGATCATTGATCCGGAAGTGATTGGAATTCCTCGCAACTTGATAGTACTAAGTGCTCGTTCGGGAAGGCATGCATTACAACACCGTTTAGAAGAACTTGGCTATGAAATTCAAGATAACCTGGAACAACTGTACACCAAGTTTCTAACCCTGGCCGATCAAAAGGGGGAAATCTTTGATGAGGACCTGCATGCATTGATGGGTAACCAGCAAAATGGCAACGGGATATCGATCAAGAACATTTCGGTTGCCACTCATGGTGCCAGTACCTCTTCGGCAACCGTTACCCTGGATGTGCATGGGGAAGAGGTAACTGAAGCTTCATTTGGTAATGGTCCAGTGGATGCCCTGTTAAGAGCAATCAATTTGGTGGTTAAATTGCCGGTGCGACTGGAGGATTTTTCAATCAAATCCCTGACCCAGGGTTCCGAAGCCTTGGGCGATGCTACGGTAAAAATACGCTATAACAACAGCATAGTAGTGGGACGCGGTATAAGCACCGACATAGTTGAAGCCAGTGCCCGCGCCTATGTGAACGCTTTGTCAAAAGCCAGCAAGATAGTAGATACAGAAGCCAATGCCACAGTAAGGTAAGGAAATTACAGGGGGACGTTGAGTCAACACCCCCGTCCCCCTGACTCAATACTGTTGATCTTCTCGTAATGGTGTGAATGTCTACGCTATGGGAAATTTTAGGCTATACACATTTCGACAAATGAGTAATATATGAAACGATATAATTGGGATAGACGTTATGCAGAATATTTGCTGGAGTTGACAGTAGATTAATCCAAGCCTATGACATTCAAAACACGACTTGAAAAGGGATCTTAAATGTCCAGGTAGCTAATCGGATATTCTCGCTTTGAATGATAAAATTCCCTTTTTAAAATTCACCTAAATACACCTAAGTTTGTCTATGGACATAAATTATTTCATTTTACTGCATGCATAATTGATGATAAAATACATTGGGCTATCAAGTGATGATTAATTAATTGAGACTAAATAGAAAAAGGTGAGATTATGAGTAGATTAGTGGGTACTATCGCCAGGGGTATTCGTACTCCAATTGTCCGCATAGGTGATGATGTTGCCGAAATCGCTGTTGATAGTGTAATAAATGCCTCTATTAGCGAGAATTTCAATTTGCGTAACCGAGATGTAATAGCGGTTACGGAATCGGTTGTGGCCAGGGCTCAAGGCAACTATGCCAATGTTGATCATATTGCCACCGATGTTATGGCAAAATTTGGTGAAAAACCCCTGGGCGTTATCTTCCCGATATTAAGTCGCAATCGCTTTTCCATCTGCTTAAAAGGGATTGCTAAAGGCGCAAAAAAGATTGTGCTGATGCTGAGCTATCCTTCTGACGAGGTAGGCAATCATCTGGTAGATATGGAAGAATTAGATGACAAAGGGATCAATCCCTGGACCGATGTGCTTACCGAGGAGGTATATCGAGATCTATTTGGATACACCAAGCATGCATTTACCGGGGTCGATTATATAGAATATTATAAAGAGCTTATAACCAAGGCTGAATGCGAGGTTGAGATAATTCTGGCCAACGATTGCCGTAACATATTAAAATATACTGACTATGTTCTTAACTGCGATATTCATGGCCGAGCCCGGACTAAACGGTTGCTGAAGACTGCAGGCGCAAAGACAATATTTGGCCTTGATGACATCCTTAGCAGTTCAGTAAATGGCAGTGGATATAATGAACAATATGGCTTACTGGGGAGCAATAAAGCAACCGAAGAATCTCTCAAATTATTCCCACGGGATTGCATGCGGGTTGTTGAAAAAATTCAGCAGGGTATTTTTCAAAAGACAGGAAAGCAAGTAGAGGTTATGATTTACGGCGACGGGGCCTTTAAAGATCCGGTAGGTAAGATATGGGAGTTGGCAGACCCGGTGGTTTCTCCAGCTTATACGGCTGGTTTGAACGGGCAGCCAAATGAGGTTAAATTAAAGTATCTTGCTGACAACAACTTTCCCGATTTAATGGGAGAGGAACTGAAAAGAGCAATTAAAGAATGTATCCGCAATAAGGATCTCGATCTGGTAGGCAACATGGTATCTCAAGGAACAACACCTCGCCGCTTGACTGATTTAATTGGTTCTCTTTGTGATCTTACATCAGGCAGCGGGGATAAGGGCACTCCAGTGGTCCTTATTCAAGGCTACTTTGATAACTACACCAATTAATACTTCTTCACCAGCTTAACAATGCCAGGGCAGCACAGCATGTAAAAGTTGCCTGCCCTGCATAGACTTACCACTAACACTTCAAACTTATTTCCTTTCAAAACCAGGCTTAATCCATAGAACCTAACAGCCAAGAAAGTTTTCTGCTAAGACCATTGCTTTACCCGAGTATTACGAGCCAAAGCCACAGTCTCGTCTCCTCTCAAACCACAGCTTTCACCATTAAATCAGCCGGCAAAGAATACTATCGCTGTACTCCAACAAAGAAATTCATTTGTATAATTAAATATGTAGAATTTTGCCTGTTGCATTTTATATATTCATGCTAAACTTTAAAAAATTATATTGAATTGTAGGAGGGCAGTATGGTAGGAAATATTTATAAAACAGTTTATAATGCCAATTCAATCGCATTAAAATTCAAGGGAAACAATATAAGCTATGAACAACTGGATAAGACGGTTAATCATTATGCTAGTCTATTATTCCAACTGGGTGTGAAAGACAAGAACCGAGTAATACTCAGTTGCCCCAATTCGCCGGAATTTATATATTCCTATTTTGGTGTGGTGAAGATTGGAGGAATTATAGTTCCAATCAATGTACAGTTAACCATAGAAGAAATTAAATATTTTATTAATGATTCCGACGCCGAATTTATAATTTTCCATCCTCAAATTATTGAAAAATTAAATCAAACCAAAGAATCTCTCCAAGAGCTTTTGGGTATCAAGCTTATTG
>CAZXIR010000066.1:0-11900 GCA_964640845.1 uncultured Syntrophomonas sp. | reverse complement strand
AACCGGGAGAGTATATTGGTTGGGATGGAATTCTCCCCGCAGCAAAACCCCCATCCCGGTCAGGTCTTGAGTTGTAAACTGATTGAAGTTCACTCCATCGACCAGAATCTCGAAAAATCCTCCGCTGGCCTCTTGAAGCTGAACTCCCGTAACTGCAGGTTTATCAACCACCTCCACCCATACACTGAGATCTGTCTCCTGATCGTTCTTAACCATGCCATGAATGACAGGTACTGCAGTAATAAAATAGGACCCAGGGGTGAGATTCAAACTATTAAAAGTAATATCCAAATATTCCCCTTTTTCGGGAATGATATTGACCAGTGCAGTTCCGGCAGTATATTCCTGGGTGTCCTCGTTCACCAGGTTCACTGTAAATGGTGCTGTCCCCAGACCAGTCAGGTTATCACCGGATACACTCAGGAAAGTTTCGCCCTGACCATTGATGGCCCAGGGGTGAACGTCTCCATAAGCAAAGGGCTCTGATGTTATTCCGATTGAGTTATAGCACCGAAATTCAGTGTTGATGTTATTTACATCGGTTAATAATATTGTACAAGTACCGACGGTTAAAGGATTGGTGGGAATTACCCGGGCATTCATCCATCGTCCATCCGGTCCAACATTTATTTCGTTTGACTGTGCTAGGGGTTGCTGATCACCGTCAAGTAATTGCAGGGTCATACCTTCTCCCAGGGTATTAAAACCTGCACCATGAAAATAAATCCATATTTCCCCAGCATCTGCGGCTGCCCATTTAGGCCAGATGTCACTGACAATAGGATGGTCGACTACAGCCAGAGTCAGATCCTGTCCGGTGACATCCGGGCTGACACTGTCTACAACTAGGCCGGTAATTTGCGATTGCATCCAATTGCCATCTTCATATATATCGGTATCGGCAGGAGGCGAAACAATCGTATAGACTCCATAGGGCAATCCAGCCTGAATGTAATAGCCGTTACTATCGGCAGCCACGTTTTTTTGCCAATTACCGCCGGTGGTTTGCTGGCAGTTTACAGTGACTCCGCTGATGGGACTGCTTTCTTCATTATATATGGTTCCTGAGATGGAGCCGCCCGGGGCCAGCACAAAATCGATCACAGCGCCAGGATTTACGGGGATTGCCTTGGCGAAATCATAAGGGTCATCACCAGCAGCCACATATAATGTATTGGCATAGGGCTGCAGGTTATCCCCGGGATATGCCAGGACGATATATTGCTTGCCAGGGGGAACGTTAATGGAGTAGTTACCTGATTGGTCAGTTATAGCTGCGAATCTGGTCATGTAATCCTGAGTGTCCGCCACTACCACGATAATATCGGCTAACGGTGCACCGGTTTGCGAGGTTACAGTTCCGGAGATTGCAGATTCTAGTCCTGTAAATCCGATTGCTTTTATTGCTTTGGCCGTATCATTTGCAGATTTGGCATCGTAAATGACCAGTTCATAACGACCTTTGTTAATGGTCAGATCGCTCCAATGGGCCTGATAACTGTCGGATCCCAACGGAGTTAGCTCCACCAGAGTAGTTATATCAGTGTAGTTGGAATCGATATCCGGAGCGTAGCGCAATACTGCAAATTTTCCGTTGGGGAAGCTGTTGGTCACGAAATTGGCGTCCAGGGCGAAATTAAGATCCAGGTCGTATTTTTGACTGGTGGTATTTAGGTTAAGGGTCTGGCCGAGATTTCCGATTATATATGGAAATGAGCCGACTGCTTTAAGTGTTTTATCCGGTGTTTGGCTGGGATCACCATCGTAAATGGCTAATTGATGGGGTCCCTGTTGAAACTGAATGTTCTCCCACTCTACATAATACGGGTCACCTTCGGCAGCGGGATTGGTAAGCTGCTTCACAGAGGATGACCAGGTCCAGGGGTCGCCGCCGGTTGATGAATAGCGGATGACCGCATATTTTGTATCTGTAAAGACAATATTAGATGGCAATTGGAAGCTGAATTCCATGTAATCTGCGGTATGAGTTTCTGGTGTCCAAATAATGTTATTCGGGTCAGTATCGAATCTAAAAAGTTCAGGCAAAGCTGCTTGCCATTGCAAAGTCGGATAGGATTGGTCTTCGATGATTTGCCATGTGTCGGTAAAATCCCAGCCAGCATAAGAAGCCTGCGTTTTCATTTGTACGGTGGTCAAAGGCGTTCCCTTGCCCGTATCGCTTTGCCCCGAGGTTTGGGTGTCATAGTAGCTGTTGGTGACGTTATTCCCGCCTAATCCGATTAACCCGCCCACATTGGCTTCAGCACCGCCGGTCACCAAGCCCGTGGAATAGCAGTTCGCTATCATTGCTAAAGTATCATAGAAGTTAAATCCCACCAGGCCACCTATAGTGACTTTGTAACCGCCGGTCACCTCAACCGAGGCATAGCAGTCTATTATAGTCATTTTCTCGCTGAACCCAATAAGCCCGCCGATATAGGTTCCGTCAAGATCTCTGTCACCTGCGGTTAGAGTACCAGATACACAACTGCCAGTAATGCTGCTGTTTTCTGCAAATCCAGCCAGACCACCCGCATAAACATCATCTTTTGATGAATATATGGCAAAATCTTTTACACTAATATTGCTTATGACCGCCCCGCTGATCCAACCGAATAGGCCTAACGAGGTTAAAACCGTATTGGGATTGGTGGATGTACCGATTGTCAGATTGGAAATATTCTTACCATTGCCATCAAAAGTACCGCTAAAGCAATTTATAGAATTGGAGCCAATAGGTATCCAATCATATGTGGACAGGTCAATATTGTCAGCCAATATAAATGTATAACCTGCAAATGTATTCCCGCTGTTCACTTGATTTGCCAGCCACACCAATTCTGGGGCATTGTCAATAGCATAAGTATTAGTAGCTTCATTAAACTCAGGAACAGGTTCATAAGCCGGTACCTCTACGTCAAACGGGAGGCTGGGGTTGAATCCGGTTTTGGCTGCGTATCTTACCTGGTAGACACCGGCGGCCAGTCCGGTTATCTCGGATTCGGTTGCGGGTATAAAGGTTGTTTCACTGGAGGCTTTATATTCCATTAACAGAGTCGTGCCCGTGATTTTTCCGTCATTGTTTGCTGCACTGGTTGGGGCTGCTCCTGCCAATCCGGTGGGGGCTGCCTGATCCTCATTTGCGACTTGAAGCGGAATAACCGAGATATCGAAATCATAAATTCCATACTGTTCGGACAGCGGAGCCGTAGGATTTTCAGCATAAATCGGGGGTGTAAATGAATTATAGTTAAATTCCAAAGTTGCGGTATTATATTTGGTCTGAAGTTCATCATAGAAGCTCCCGGCTGGGGCAGGATTCACATACAGTTTTGACCTCCCTATGATACTGGGTTGAGCACCAAAATTAGCCGGATCGAAGAAAATGTCCATGTACAACGAATCCATGGTTCCGCTGGCCACCGCTACCGGGGCCGCGCCACTGATATCATACATGGTCCAGGTGGCATTGGTACCATCGTAACGCCGATATTCATAGCCGTAGTCTGCTGCTAGGTGATCCTCTATAAAAGTAGGTGCTTCATTGCCCAGTACGAAACCGCTAAAGTCGAATGCGTAATTGTCAGATGTACCTGATAGACAATCAAAGCCCTGGATGTCAACTCCGGTTCCTGAGTAGATTTGGTCAAGACTATAGCGACCATCCAAATTCACATAAGCTATTGTTCCGAACCAGGGATCCTGGTGGCCCGAGGCATTGCTGGCCACAGCTCCACCCTCTGGTATGCCCGGAGCTTTATAGCCCTGAAAGTGCAGCATGGCTGGGCCGACCCCAGTCCCCACTCCAAACGGAGCTACGGCAATAACCTGAGTGCCCTTGTAAATTTCCAAGGCATACCCTCCGGCAATGATTGTATCCGGTAAAGTCATATCGAAAGTTATGGATGTTTCAGTTACATTTAAATTATCAAAGGCAACGCCGGTCACCGGCTGGGGTACTGCCGGAGGAGTTGCCGGAGTTACCAACTGTAGCATTATAATCGCTGCATCATTAGCAGACCATATATCCTCGGTATTTTCATTAATGGTCAAGCCGGTAAGGGCCTGGTCGGGAATGCCGTTATCCGGAGATACGGTCAACATGGCTGGTCCAACCACAGTTCCTCCCCCACCGCCATCGGTCACCGTAAACGTGCTCGTCGCCACCGGTAAGCTGTTGCTGTTGATGAAATCATCATTCAGCGGCCTTTCGGCAAAGAAGCCAACGTTATAGGTTCCCGGTGTAGTAATGGTTTCATCCCAGTGAACATAATATAATTCATCGAGAATATCGTACGTTGCTTCTGCAATACCGGTCATAGGCAGAGGTGTTGATCCTGAACTGGCTACTCCAGCATAAAGGGTACTTGGCTGATTGGAAAGTTCAAAGGTAAAAGCCAACGTTTGGCCCGGGCCAATATTAGCTGGTAACAAGTCCACCTGTGCGGGCAAGATTACCGCCATTGTCCCCGAAACACAAGGACCAAAACCCATGGTAATCATAAACAACAGCAGACTAATAGTGGTGATCAACTTATTCTTCTTCACAAAAAACCTCCTCCTTAAATCCTAACTTTAAACTTATCCAAGCTATGTTCGTGTAACGATAAATTACTCCGACTGGGATTTCTTAATCTAAGGACAACCCGACATTTGATTAAGATTATATTCATTATATCGGTATCTAGATAATAATGTATATACCTCTTTTTTTTTCCTCCTATGGAACTATTTATCATAATTTTCTCAATAAGTTCACACGGAAATAGTTTCTCCCGAGTTGCCCAATGTTTCTAATCGCTAAATATTTGTAGGGGCGGTCTTTGACCGTCCGCGCGGCATAGCAAAAAATTTTCATACTCGGTTGGATTCTGACCATGGGGGTTGATAAGTTGGTGTCAGGTACTAGTGATGCTAATCATGGGGGTTAGAGGGTTGATAAGTTGGTGCCTGGCACCACAGCTGGTGACTAAACAGTTCCCAGCAAATGCAGCCATATTACAAAAGTAATGATCGACATCATGGTAGTTGCCACAATTGTACCACTGGCCAGGTCCGGGTCGCCATTCATAGTGGAAGCAAAAATATAGGAAGCCGCTGCGGTAGGACAGGCTAGCATAATAATCATAGCCTGTTCATTAATACCCGGTGTAAGACCTAAAGCATGTACTCCCAACAATCCTAACATAGGCATTATAACTAATTTTATTACAGTACTAACCCCGATAGCTGTTAGACCGCCTCTCAACTGATAAATATTTATGGTAGCTCCTATGCAAAGAAGAGCCAGAGGAAGTGCGATTCCGGTGATTATTTCCAGGGAACGGTCTATAAACACTGGCAGAGGTATTTCTGCAGCTGAAAAAATTATTCCTATAAAACAGGCAACCACTATGGCATTGCCAATGGTCTCCTTTAACAAAACGCGGACACTAAAATCTTTTAAGTTTCCCAGTACCAGTGAAAAAACTGCCAATATATTTATCAAAGGAGATGTAAATCCCATCAGTATACTGGCAACTGCCAACCCATGTTCTCCAAAAGCAAAATAACATACCGGCAGTCCTATATAAGCAAGATTGCCCTGGAAACTATTCATAGTAAATGTCCCTCTCATTTTTTCAGGCAGTTTAAATAATTTGGCAGCCAAAAAACTGCCAGCAAAACCGATCAGTATAGCTGCCACCATTATAATGAGGTTGGTAAGACTGAAAACCTGTTTGAAATCCGATACCGCAATATTATAAAACATTAAGAGGGGTAGGAAAACATAGAATATCAACCGGTTGGATGCTTCCACGAACTCAGTGTTGAACAGGCCCAGCTTCATCAGAATATTTCCGGTTAAAATAACTACAAAAACAGGCAGTACTATAAATATTATTTCGTGCAAATTAGACCTCCTGGTACAACCAGTATTAGAAATAATCATTTTCACTATAATACTGCAAGTAGTTATTAAAATATACCAGACAGGTCTTGAAAACTTTTCTTTGAACGACCTGAATAAGCATCCGTGATAAGTTGGTCCCTGGCACCAAGCCCCCTGTGTTCGACAATATTCTCGAGTAACTTAGTTTGTTAGGTTCCTGGCACCGTAAGTAGATCGGAGAAATGTTGCAGATTATAATTGGCCAGGTTGTATTTGGTTCCGTTTCCATAGGCGGCGCAATCCATATTAGCTGCTTGGGCGGCTTTAATACCGGCTAGGGCATCCTCAACCACCAGGCAGGAGGAAGGTTCAAGTCCTAAGTATTCACTGGCTTGCAAAAATACTTCCGGATCGGGTTTGGAGCGGCTTATATTAGTACCGTCTGATACTGCATCAAAGTAATTCTCCAGTCCCAACTGCTTTAAAATGGATTTGGCGTTCTTGCTGGAAGAACCTACTGCCAAAAGGATACCCTGAGATCTTAGCTTGTCCATAGTAGACTTTACCTCCCCGCTCAGGTCGGCAGGTGACATCTGCTTAAGCAGAGCAATATACAAATCGTTCTTTTTACTCAAATAGTATTCCTTTTCCGCCTCATTCAGTTGCACCGGATGAGATTCCAGAATTATATCCAGACTCTCCCGGCGACTAACTCCGCGCAGACGGTTATTAATGGTCTCATCGAAATGAATCCCTATTTCATCTGCCATCTGTTGCCAGGCCTGGTAGTGGAATCTGTCCGTATGACAGATAACTCCATCCAGATCAAAAATAATCCCTTTATATTTCATAGCTGCCTCCATTCTTGCAAAGCCTAGCGTGGTATATGCAAGCAATCCTTCAATAGATATTCTTGGCCATATACCAGTATATTTTTCTCCTGTCCCCTTTCCAGGGTAAAAACACATTGCTTTTCTTTAACCTGGACCAATATCCGGCTGCCTTCGAAAGATATTTTAAAACTATAAGCAGTCCAGGACTCGGGCATAATAGGAGCAAAAGATATTCCGCTTTCTTTAAGTCTAAACCCCCCTAAACCATAGACTATGCCCATATAACTGCCGCCCATATTGGCCGTATGAACACCATCTTGAGTGTTTTTATGCATATCATCCAGATCCAGCCGAGCGGCAATTTTGAAATAATGGAAGGCCGATTCCTCCATTCCCAAGCGAGCGGCCATAATACTGTAAATGCAGTTGGACAGGGAAGAGTCATGAGTAGTTATTTTTTCATAATATTTAAAGGAGTTTAACATAGTTTCCTCATCTTGAGCATCTTCTAAAATAAAATGAGCCATAACCGTGTCCGCCTGTTTACATATTTGATGCCGGTATAAGTGCAGAGGATGATAGTGCAAGAGCAAAGGGTAATTACTTTTAGGAATGCTACCCATATCCCATAAACTTTTCTGCAGGAAAGAGTCATCCTGAGGATTGATTTTCAAGCTTTCATCATAAGGTAAATACATGTTTTGAGCTGCCCGCTGGAACTCCTGGATTTCCCGGCTTTGTAATTGGATCTTCTCTTCTAAGGGGCTTAAACTGTGATTATCCTTCAACAGATGATAAAACTTAACCGCCCAATTCAGGTGATGTTGGGCCAAGACATTGGTATAATAATTGTTGTTTACTATGCAGGTATATTCATCAGGGCCAGTAACTCCATTAATATGGAATTGTCCTTGATAGAAATTGCCCACATCCAGCCACAAACGAGCGGTCTCAAAAATGATTTCTGCCCCGGTGGACCGGATAAACTCCATATCTTTGGTAGCTAAATAATAGGCAATAATGGAATATGCAACATCGCCGTTAATGTGGTATTGGGCTGAACCAGCCGGGAAAAAACCGGAACACTCAGAACCCATAATAGTGCGCCAAGGATAAAGGGCTCCATTTTTATGCCCCATAATTCTGGCGTTTTGGCGAGCCCTATCCAGGGTAGCATAACGGTACTCAATAAGGGTTTTGGAGATAGCGGGATTGGTAATAGTGAAAAAGGGATGGATAAACATTTCGGAATCCCAGAAATAATGGCCCTCATAACCATCTCCGCTTAAACCTTTGGGTGCAATATTACTGTACTGGTCTTTGCCTACTGATTGAATTAATTGATAGATATTGAAACGAATAGCGTTATTGAGCGATTCATCACCCTGAATTTCCACTAGGCAATTATGCCAATAAGCCGACAGATAGTCCCTTTGTTTTTGATACCAATATTCCAGTGGTACAGCCAGGGCTTGTTCTATCTCGTATTCTGCCTGTTCCCTGCAGTTGGGGTAACGAATTGAATCGCAGAATACCGCATATTTGACCAGCCTTATTTTTTCCCCCGCTTCAGCCTGAATATTAAATCGGCACATGGCCCCCTCGTAATGTACTATAAACTCTTGCTGGTGTTCATTAAGCAGTCGATGCTTTACACAACTGCAAAGCTCCAGGTCTGATTTTGAAGTTTGGGAGGTAATATAAGATGCTCCGTTTTTGATCTCACAGCTTATAGGAGTGAGATACTCAATACATTCATCAGCTATACGAGGATCAGCCGGATTAGTATAATTTAAAACTGCTCCATCGTGAACTGATTCGATAACTACCGGGCCGGAAAAATTCAAAAGCTCTACTTCATATTCAATAGTGAACAGGGGGAGTTGATGAAAAGAAGCCATGCGAGTAACCCTTAACTCAATCTCCTTCCCGGATGGGGAACGCCATTTAACCTTTCTAAGGGTTAAGCCTTTTTTCATATCCAGGGAGAGCCTGCTTTCCAAAACCCTTCCCCTAAACATGTTGAACTCCTCACCATCAAAACTTATCTTGATGGTTTGAGTATTGGCTATGTTTAAAATGGTTTGCTTTTCATTAGCCAATCCATATAACTTTTCGGCTTGAGGCAATAGGGCAAAGTCATAAAAACCATTGATATATTGGCTGGGGGTAAAGCCGTACTCCTCCGGATAGCCTTCTTCGTAATCGTAACGAACTCCTATATATCCATTAGCATTATGGAATAGAACCTCATTCAGATTTAGCTGGTACCTATCCAAAGGATAATCGGCCAACTCGTAAATAAAAGCATTATTTTGCATATTATCACCTACTGCTGCTTAGTACTACTGATCATTGCTAATTTGCCCAACAGTCTGCGCATAGACTGGCAGGATTTTAACTGGTATTTGGCATTAGTATTTTCTATTCCTATTTTAATCGAAAAAGAACCGGGAGGAAGGGATAGAAAAATGTCCTCATCCGTATAATCGTCCCCGGCTCCCAAAATAAAATCAAAATCATTCTGCTGAATAAACAAGGAAGATACATAGCCTTTGTTTACTCGGGTATCTTTAACTTCCAGAACCTTGTTACCTTCCTGCAGTCCCAGGGTAGTAGAGCGAGTAAGAGACATAAGATTTTCTCTTATTTCACTCAACTTAACCGCCAGCATGTCCGGTTCACATTGCCGATAATGCCAGGCTAAGGAATAGTCTTTTTCTTCAATAAAGGATCCCGGCGTTCGATCAGTATATAATGTCAATATGGATCGAACCGAATCTTTCCAGTCGTTATCCAAGGCGGTAGTCATGATCCACTCTTTTTCATCAGGATGACGCAGCCACAATCCATGGGAGGCTAAAATATGAATATTAAGATCTCCCAACCATTCTTCCAGGATATATTTATCCCGTCCAGAAACAATAACTACCGTGTTTTTGGGGTCATTGGCCAAAGCCGACAACAATTCTATCAGTTCCGGATCCGGCTTAGCCTGACCCGGAATGGATTTAAAACCTACCAGAGTGCCGTCATAATCCAAAAACAAAACTCTATTTTGCGAATACTGGTAAGCGTGCTCTATTCTATAACTGCTTTTTTCCAAATTTTGCACTGACATGTTCTGTCTTGATTCGGCCACACTTGCCTTTAGAGTACTCAAAAACTCCCGGGCCCAAAACTTCACATTATATCGCTGTAAGCGTTTATGCATAAGCTGGTTTCTAGCCCTTTTTTCATCTTCAGGCATTTCTATAGCAGTTTTGATACTGTCAGCTATGGCATGGAAATTATGTACGTTAACTATAAGAGCTTCAGATAATTCACTGGCTGCCCCGGCAGTTTCGCTGATTACCAGCATACCCCCATAATCCCTGCGGGATGCAATGTATTCTTTGGCTACCAGATTCATTCCGTCCCGCAGCGGGGTTACCAGCATAACATCAGCGTGACGATACAAATAGGTCAAATCTTCTTGACTGAAAGAACGGAAGAAAAACCAGATAGGCATCCAGTTTAGGGTTCCATATTTACCATTTATCTTACTGCTCAATTCTTGAATTTCTTTTAACAATTCCATGTAAGAATCCGCCTCTTCCCGGGAAGGAGCAACAATAAGGTAAAACCTGATTTTTTCATGATACTCCGGATACTTTTCCAAAAAACCACTGAAGGCCTTTATCCTTTCCGGAATGCCTTTAGTATAATCTAGACGATCCACTGACAAGACAATTTTGGAGTCTATTTGCTCAGCAATTTCTGCTATCTCCCCCCCATGCTGCTCAGTATGATCCTGTACAAAAAAATCATAATCAATGCCCATGGGAAAGGCATCTACCAGAATAGATCTTCCTTCATAAGTGATTTTATTGAAGTTATGATCCAATCCTAATAGCCGGCGTACACTGCTCAAAAAGTGACGTGCATAATCATAGGTGTGAAAACCTATCAGATCTGCTCCTAAAAGACCCAGTAATATTTCTTCACGCCATACCAATAACCGGAATATTTCAAAAGAAGGGAAGGGTATATGCAGAAAATAACCTACTTGGGTGTGGGGGTATTTCTCTTTTATCAATTGAGGCAATAACATCAATTGATAATCGTGTATCCAAATTATGTCATTTTCTTCAATAATACTCTCAAGTACCCTGAAAAACTTAAGGTTTACATCCTGATAAGCCTTCCAGGTTAAGGCTTGGTTTTCTACTTTATCGGTGAAATAATGGAAAAGAGGCCAAATGGTGTTATTACAAAACCCATAATAATACTCATCAATTTCTTGCTTGGATAAAAAAACAGGTAAGCATTTATATTGATCATTAAGTCGTTGGATAATAGGATTTTTATCCTCCGGAACAATTTCATCTTCGGCTAAACCCAGCCATCCTATCCAGATACTGCCTGATTGCTGGTGATAACTTTTTAACCCGGTTGCCAGTCCCCCTATACTTTCGTGATACTCAAAACCCCTCGCTCCTTTTTTAACAGTTATTGGTAAACGATTAGAAATAAATATGATTCTATTCATCATATAAATCTCACCTCACTACTATATTCTAGGTAACATTGCCAAAAAGATCAACCAGGAGGAGGCTTAACCTGCTGTCCAATTTTCTGAATACATCTAACTAAATTACTATCCAGGTGATACTCCCGCTCTATATTCTGGTTTTTCTTTTGCTCCCTCAGCTGGTGTTTTTTCGGATTTCCTCAATCATTAAACGGTTCCTCCCTTTAGGCTTCTATCATCTACATTAACAGGGATTGTTATTTAAATCTACTGAATTTTCATAAATCATACCATATTTTTACAATAGATGTGCATAAGTTGGTGCTGGCACCGGGGTCTGTTACATAATTATAGTTAATTCGACTCGGTTATGACGTCCTATTTGCTAGAATTTAAAGTAGTGCTATTTGAGATAAGTTATAGAAGGGATCGTTTAATATGGGCAAAACTCTGGCCGAAGAAACCCCTAACTTTGAACTACTAAGGCTGCAGCAGGAAAATCGGGAGTTGAAGGTTAAACTTAAACAGTACCAGAATAATGATATAACTGGTAATGAATCAATCAAAGATATGCCTAGAAAAATGCCTGATGAGATAATAGAATTACTAGAAGATATTCCTACCGCAATCTATCATATCGATTTTCGGGGTCCTAAATTCACCATTGTAAATGATAACATGT
>CAZXIR010000065.1:0-11991 GCA_964640845.1 uncultured Syntrophomonas sp. | reverse complement strand
GATACATAGAAAGCGGTGTCTTTGAAGTACGGGATACCCCGACCAGAACAATATCCGCAAGTTCTATTCCCCGAGGATCTTTGCCGTCATCGTAGCGAACTGCAAATTCCACCGCCTCAATTCTCCGGTAATACATTTCGTCCACTTTGCGCAGCAAACCCGGTTCTCTTCTGGGTTCTATATGACTGACATTATTAAAAGCTGCAATTACTGGTCCCAGGACATCAATACAAACTACCCCATATTTTTCAGCTTCCGTTCTGAGGTGCAGTGCCAGTTCATCTATGACCAATGTATATGCTACCAGGAATTTATTGGCTGCTGCCTGATGAATTACTTCATCAATAGTGTCAATATTAGATATGTTAGGAACCTGTCTGATCTCCATTTCCCCTGAATTAAACTGGCTGGCAGCAGCCCTTACTACCATCTCTGCAGTTTCGCCTATGGAATCTGAAACTATAAAGACTCCAGGCAGATGATTCACCAATTTTTACCCCCCTTCATTATGTCTGGATGCCAGATCTAAAAACAACCTGGCTATATTAGTCTTGGTTAGTTTACCAACAACCTCCAGCCTTTCCTCTCCTTCTTGGTCTATATGACACTTCACTACTGGCAGGCTGTCTATTTCCTGTTCTACTATTTTTTTTACTGCTTCAACTACCGTTTCATCAATAGTGGTAGTAACTATATTAGGCATCCGGGTCATTATCACACTGACTGGCATTTTATGAATATCAGCTTGGCCCAGAGTGGTCTTAAGAAAATCTTTACGTGATACTACTCCGGTCAAGAAACTATTACTGTCAATGATAAAAATGGTTCCGGTATCCTCAACAAATAAGGTAACTATAGCATCGTAGATGCTACAGTTTTCTCTAAGCACCACCGGTACAGATTGAACATCCTTTACCCGATATTGGTTAAGAAGTCGTTTAATTTCATTATCCACTGCTTCGGTTTTAAAGGTATATCCCACCCGCGGCTTGGCTTCCAGAAAACCTGACATGGTAAGCACTGCTAGGTCAGGCCTTAAAGCTGCTCTGGTGACACATAACAATTCGGCAATTTTTTCGCCGGTTATCGGTCCATATTGTTTTACTATTTCCAGGATTTTTTCTTGTCTCTCATTCAGTTCCACAAAATACCACATCCAATTATGCTATACTTTTTATGAACTTTGACACTAATTATACATCCTAACTAATTATATATACTATATCAAATAAAAAAATCCTGTTTAATAGTTCAAAAAAAGAGTCATTTATAGCACAATTTTGCTAAAATCCGCTATATACCTACATAAATCGGCTATTGATTTTAATAATCCTAGTCGAGCATTTTTTAATAACTCATCATCCACCATAACCATTACTGCCTCAAAGAAAATATCTATCTGTTTTCTTAAGGAAGCAATATTTTCCAGGGCCAGATCATATTGACCTATATGAACCGCTGTCTGCACCTGTTCCCTTACCTTCTGCAGCTGTTCATATAGCTTGATTTCGCTGGTATCAATTAAGTTTTCGGACTGAACTTCTACAGACTGCCATTTCTTGGACAGGTTATGAGAGCGGTTAAACACCACCATCAGGTCATCAAATTCCGGCCTGGTCTTAAATTGCTGCAAAGATAGGGCCCGTTTATAAATGTCTGCTATGTCAAGTACTGTTGGCATGAAGACCGCATCTATAACATCGTAGGGTATGTTTTTTTCACCCAGCACCCCGCGCATTCGCTGGAAAATAAAATCCATTACTTCTTTAACCGTATCCTCCATGCTCTGTTCAGGATTAATGCTGCTAAAGCCTGCATAAGCTTTACTTAATACATCATAAAGATTAAAATTCAAATTCTTATTCATAATTATATTGACTATGCCCATGGCTTGTCTGCGTAAAGCATAGGGATCCTGTGAACCGCTAGGTTTAATACCTATAGCATAACAACCGATGAGATTGTCAATTTTTTCACTCAGACTTAATACTATGCCAGTAGGGGTCTCGGGCAGTTCATCACCGGCAAATCGGGGCAGATAATGTTCAAATACTGCCTGGCAGACTTGTGCATCTTCACCGCTTTTTTTAGCATAGTAGCGACCCATGATACCCTGCAGTTCAGGAAACTCATATACCATACTGCTCACCAAGTCAGCTTTGCATAAATAGGCTGACCGCACTAATTGAAGCCCGTTACTCAGTGAAGTTTGCTGTCCGATATAACAAGCCAGATCTGCTATCCGGTCTACCTTGTCCATGATGCTGCCTAATCGTTCATGGAATAAGACATCCGATAGACTTGCGGTCATATCCGATAATGGCTTTTTAGTGTCTTCTTTCCAGAAGAAAAGAGCATCTTCCAAGCGAGCCTTGATAACCCTTTCATTTCCGGCCCGGACTATATCCAGACTGTAATCGGTTCCGTTTCTAACTCCAATAAAGCCGGCTAACAGCTGACCTGCGGTATCATATACCGGAAAATATCTCTGATGTGCTATCATTGAGGTAGTTAATACCTCCGGGGGAACTTCCAGATAGGAATTGGAAAATTGGCCATAAAATGCATGCGGATATTCCAGTAAATAGGTTATTTCCTCCAGCAGTTCAGGGTTTTCCATGGCTTTCCCACCCTGGGCTTGGGCTACCTCCTGCACCTGATTCCAAATCATAGCTTTCCTCTCATCCTGGTCCAGGATAACATAGTTATCTCTTAAAGCCTGGAAATACTGTTTCACATGCTGGATTTGAATTACCCCTTTACTCAAGAATCTGTGTCCCCGAGTAAATCGATCTGATTTAACATTTTCCATTTGCAGATCTATTACTTGATCACCAAAGAGCAGCAGGAGCCATCTTATCGGCCGGGCAAAACGGGTCTGGTAATATGCCCAGCGCATTGATTTAGGAAATACTAGGGAATTTACTATTTCTTTCACTACCTCGGCTATTATGTCTTCTGCCGGTCGACTGATTTCGTTTTTTACGGCAAAAATATATTCTATTCCATCTACTTCTTTAACCAGCAGGTCTGCTACCCTGACCCCCTGTCCCCGGGCAAAGCCCTGAGCAGCCGGACTGGGATTACCTTCCTTATCAAAAGCTATGGCCTTTTTGGGGCCGCGATTTTCTATCACCGCATCTTCTTGCATTTCTTCCAAAGCGGTGATAAAAAGGGTTAAGCGGCGTGGAGTACCATAAACCTTCAACTCATTGTAGTTGAGACGAGCCTGGGCAAATTTCTTCTGAGCCAGATATTCAAAGTCTTTTATAGTTTTGGCCATGTAAGCAGAGGGTAATTCCTCCACCCCCAGTTCAAATAATAAGTCTCTTGCCATTACCGTACCTCCTCATCAGCCAGAAATTCCTGACGGCGCAGTTCATCTTTTAGCAGAGGATAACCCAACATTTTCCTCTGCTCCAGATACCTGCCGGCCACAATTCTGGCTAGATTTCTTACCCGGGCAATATAACCGGTTCTCTCCGTAACACTTATTGCACCCCGGGCATCCAGTAAGTTAAACAGGTGGGAGCATTTCAACACAAAATCATAAGCTGGAAGCACCAGTTGGTGTTCTGCTACTCTCAGAGCTTCTTTTTCACAAAGATTAAACATGGTGGTTAAGGTTTCCACATCCGCCACCTCAAAATTGTAATGAGAATGTTCTACCTCACCCTGATGATGAACATCGGCATAGCTAATTCCTTCTACCCATTCAATGTCATATACGCTCTCTTTGTTTTGTATATACATAGCTATTCTTTCCAGGCCGTACGTAATTTCAGCACACACCGGTACACAATCAAATCCTCCGCATTGCTGGAAATAGGTAAATTGGGTAATTTCCATCCCGTCCAACCATACTTCCCATCCCAAACCCCAGGCTCCCAGGGTAGGTGATTCCCAGTTATCTTCTACCAATCGAATATCGTGTTTATCTGGATCAATACCCAGATCCTTTAGACTATCCAAATACAGGTCGATAACGTTATCCGGAGATGGTTTTAATATAACTTGATACTGATAGTAATGCTGAAGACGGTTGGGATTCTCTCCATATCGCCCGTCAGTTGGTCTGCGAGAAGGTTCAACATAGGCTACCTTCCAGGGTTCAGGACCCAGTGAACGTAAAAATGTAGCCGGATTCATAGTTCCAGCTCCTTTTTCCATGTCATAGGGCTGTTGTATGATGCATCCCTGTTTTCCCCAGAAACTCTCCAGACGCAGGATTATCTCTTGAAAGTTCATTTATTTACCTCCTCATTATGATAGAAAAATATAAATACCCGTCCCTGTACAGGGACGGGTATTACCCGCGGTTCCACCCTGGTTGGCTTTAATGCCCACCTTATAAATTCAGGTTTTACTGACCATAAAGGTTTTCCTCCTGATAGCTCCAAAGCGCCTTCAGAAACATATCTCTGCCGGTTTCCAGCTACCCCGGCTCTCTGTTAGAGAATACTCATTCTTACTACTCTTCTTCATCACTTCTCATATGAAATTCTAAAACTAAGTTTATCAACCGGCCGTAACCATGTCAATGCCTATTGTTTATATAGCTTAACCATAGTATTGACCTCTTGCCCAGGTTACATACAAAGCTGAAGTTAATAAAGGGTTTTGGCAAAAAACCGTTCCCCTTCCTACTATAACATCATTTTATCTTTAAGATTTCTTATCGTTCTTTTCATGCTGAATTTTCTTTCCAGATGGTATTCCAGGAAAGTTTCTAGAAATTTTTCCAATTGCAATAAAGATTGAGTCGAGGCTTTAACCCGTCCGATAGTTTTGAGATTGGCATCCAGCAGCAGACGCAATAAAGCCAGGGTTTGGGCCGACAGTGGGTAAAGAGTCGCAGCTTCATTTTGGCATTCCTGACATACTGCACCTCCTTCTGACATATCAAAAGCTATCACTCGAGGGCTGCCGCAATTAATGCACTCGGTTAATGACGGTGTATAGCCCAGACAAACCAGCAATTTAAGTTCAAAAGACCTGATTATTAATGGATTAATACCCCATTCATTAATATATTCCAAAACCTGCAGGGTATGCAGATATAAACTGCTTAAAGGCATTCTCTCCATCAATGATTTATCAAGCAGTTCCATAATATATACTGCATAAAGCATGCTTGGCATATCCTCACGGGCATTGCCATAAAATTCAATAATTTTACCCTGAGTAATCAAATCCAGTTCCCGTCCGCTGCTAAAAAATAGTAATGAATGACAGAACGGCTGAACACAGGCTCTCAGACTACTCTTCGGTTTTTTGATACCCCGGGCAATTGCGCTCACTTTACCTTGCTGTTCAGAAAAAACCCTTACTATTTTGTCCGCTTCCATGAAATCACTGGTCTTCAGGATAATGGCACGGCTCTGATAATACATAATATCACTCTTTCCAAATGCCACTCCTAGGGTGGCAAGGAGACGGTTTGAAACCCATGACTGTTCCTTGGACCTCTTTGTATGCTGAGAGAAGCTCTTCTGCGCTGCTGCTGCCGATTCTATGTACGCCTGCATCTATGAGCTGCAGGGCAAAATCAAGGGTTTTAATGCCCCCACTGGCTTTGATTTTCAGGTCAGGCTTTTTGATGCTATTAATGATTTGAATATCATCCAGGCTGGCTCCCCGGCTAGCAAATCCGGTGGAGGTTTTAATATAGTCAACTTTTAAATCACTAACCAGAACCGTCAACTGCTTTAACTCAAGGGCAGAAAGCACCGCAGTTTCCACAATAATTTTTAGTAAATAATCATAATCTTCTTTCATCCGCAATATACTCTTGATTTCATTAGCTACTGCCCGGTAGTCTTGATCTTTTACGGCACCGATATTAATCACCATATCCAGTTCGTCAGCCCCTTCACCTAAGGCCTGCTGGGCCTCTCGCAGTTTGTTTTGGGCCGGGGTGGCCCCCAAGGGAAATCCAATTACGGTACATAGCCCTACCTGACTGCCAGACAAAATTTGCTTTGCCAGGGAAACCCGACTGGGATTAATACAAACAGCAGCCATGTTTAATTCGGCTGCTCTTTCACATAATATTATGATATCTTTTTTCCGACTATCGGGTTTGAGGTTGGTGCTGTCCAGATATGATGCCAGCATACTTGTCAACTCCTGCTTCCAGCTGGGTATTTTAAGAATTATAGACGATATCCCAACTGATTAAGATTGTTTTCGCTATCCCGCCAGTTTTTCTTGACTTTTACCCATAAATCAAGATATACCGACTGGTCCAGGAAATTTTCGATATCAGCACGGGCTTGCTCACCAATTTGCTTCAGCATTTGGCCCTTCTTCCCAATCACTATGCCTTTTTGTGAATCACGCTCAGTATAAATAACTGCTCTTAAATATAACTTGTTGCCATTTTGCTGTTTGAATTCTTCAATATCAACGGCCAGGGAATGAGGTATTTCATCCCGAGTAAGAATCAACGCTTTTTCCCGGATCAGTTCACTTACGATAAACGAAACCGGTTGATCGGTCATATCATCCTCCGGGTAATATAAAGGCCCTTTTGGAAGATAATCAAAGGTTTTTTCCAGCAAATTTGACAAGTTAGTGCCATGAGCAGCTGATACCGTCATTATTTCAGCAAATTTCATCTGATTAATGAAAGGCTTGGTAAAGGCCTGAATTTGATCTTCACTACTTAAATCGATCTTATTCACTACCAGAAAAACAGGAACTGAGGATTCTTGCAGACGCTGGATAATGAACTCCTCTCCTCCTCCGTAAGGTCGGGTAACATCAGTAATATAGTATATAAGATCAACCTCATTCAGGCTCCGGGTCGATACATTTACCATATATTCACCAAGAAGATGTCTCGGTTTATGAATCCCGGGGGTATCGATAAATATAATCTGCCCCTCAGTACAGGTATGAATACCCTGCAAACGGTTTCGGGTAGTCTGCGGTTTATCCGAGACAATAGCAATCTTCTCTCCTATTATTTGGTTTATCAAGGTAGATTTACCCACATTGGGTCGACCTACTATACTAACAAATCCTGACTTCAAAAATATTAACCCTCCTGTGTTGATAACTTAAACGCCTGTGGCAATAAGCTACTCAGAAGATACTGCCTAAATTCATCTTTTTCATTGCTGACTATTACTTGCAAATCACTGGCAAATTCAGCCAACACCTGTAAACAAGCCCCACAAGGGTACACATAAGCAGGTCCGCTGCTGCTAACCGCTATGGCAGTAAATTCTACTTGTCCATCATTAACCGCATTAAAAAGAGCGGTCCGCTCAGCACAAATACTCAAACCATAAGAAGAGTTTTCGATGTTGGTTCCGGTATATATTTTTCCTGATTTGCTTAAAAGTGCGGCCCCTACTTTAAATCCGGAATAGGGTGAATAAGAATTTTGCTGAGCCTTGCGGGCCTCTTCAATGAGGCAGCCTGCTTCCATATCGATAATCCTCCAGTTCAGGTTCGATTAGCGGTCAAGATAAAATTATACCTTATTATTATTAATTAAACTACTTCGCTTTATAAAAAACTATATTATCCTAAGGCCGGCACCAACTTATCAACCACCATTATCAGGGAACACAACCGAGTATGAAAATTTGTGGATTGCCCGACGGGCGGTCAAAGACCGCCCCATATGCCCTGAGTTCATATTTAACGTTGCTGGTCTGTAGTGGCCACCTGTGGTCGCCCGCAATGATTACCAGTTTTACGGAGCATAATTCATTTTCGTGTGAACTAATTTTGGCCAAGTTGATCAGCCGGGTATAGGGTATTCAAAATAAATACGGTCCAAATATTATAAAAGCCATTATAATTGCATTTATAGCACTTAATAACACCGCACCGGCAGCAACATTTTTGGCAGTTCGGGCTAGAGGGTGATAGTCAACCGTAACCAAATCCACAACTTTTTCCAAAGCGGTGTTGGCAGATTCAGCAACTAATACCATAAATATGGTAATGCAGAGCAATCCCCATTCTACCCTGCTGATCCCAAGAATATACCCCAAGGTAGCAGCCAGAATGGCAGCCAATAAATGTATCTTCATATTTCTCTCCGTGCTAAGCACAAAAGCCAGGCCTGATAGAGCACAGGAAAAGCTTTCCTTTAGATTTCTGTGTTTCATATTCTCAACTACCTTGTCAATTTGACGGCACTCATTATCTTTTCTTCCAAATCCCGCATTGCTTTACGTTCATCTTCATTATTATGATCATACCCTAATAGATGCAGGAGTCCGTGTATAAGCAGATAACCCAGTTCCCTTTCCAGGCTATGTCCATAATCCTGGCTTTGAAGTAAGGCCTGTTCCAAAGATATAACAACATCTCCCAGAATATTAATTTCAGCCTGCTCCTCAAATTCAGGTTCATCTTCACCCAGTTCATTCATAGCAAAGGACAGGACATCAGTAATTTCATTTTTATCTCTATATAATAAGTTCAATTCTTTAATATATGTATTATCAACGATAAGCACACTTAATTCCGTCCCAGAGGCCAGTCCCAAAATTTGTGCAGCTTTTTCCGCTGTAGCTTCGATAATGCTTTCCAAACCGCTAGTATATTCTACCCTGTTCTGCTGATTAATGATCATCGTATCCATCACTACCGCTCCTTTGCTCAAATTCTTTTTGTATTACTTCCGGGTATTCGATACGTTTATGGTAGATTCCCTCCAATACTTTATTAAATGATTTTGAAATTGTATCTAAGTCCTTAAAGGTTAAATCACACATCTCCAACTGCCCATCATTTAATTTATCTTTAATCAACATCCGAATCATATCTCTTATTTTTTCCGGACTGGGTGTTTCCAATGACCTTACAGCTGCTTCTACAGAGTCTGCCAACATAACCAGGGCCGTTTCTTTGGTTTTGGGCCGGGGACCCTCATACCTGAAATTATCTTCATTAACATTGCCATCTCGATCTTCTTCTAATGCCCGACTGTAAAAATACTTGGCCAGACTGGTGCCGTGATGCTGTTCTATAAAGTCAATAATGGTATCTGGAAGATGAGCTTCCCGAGCCATCTCTACTCCTTCTTTTACATGGGAGGTTATTATCAAAGTACTTAAAGCGGGCGCAATTTTCTCATGGGGATTGGTAAAGCCCCGCTGGTTTTCTACAAAATATTCCGGTCTCTTAATTTTACCAATGTCATGATATAAGGCTCCCACCCTTACCAAAAGTGGGTTAGCTCCAATCGACTCAGCTGAAGCCTCAGCTAAATTCCCCACCATCAAACTGTGATGATAGGTACCCGGGGCTTGTAGCAGCAAGCGTTTTAACAGCGGGTGGTTTGGATTGGAAAGTTCCAACAATTTACTCATGCTGGTTATAGAGAAGGCCGCTTCTAAATAAGGTAAAACACCTATCATCAATACTGCTGATAGAATACCATTCACAGCCCCAATGGCAGATCCCACAGCCAGGTTTTTTATATTAAGATCATCACCGATAAATAATAGAGTTACAATGGCTGCAATATCCGCCAAAGCAATGAATAAACCAGATTTGGCCAAATCCGAAGTCTGGTTCACGCGGTGAACCTGGAATATTCCTACTGTTCCGCCTACAAAAGCGGTAATAGCATAAAAAAGTTGGTTGCCTTCGGTTAATAAACCAACATACAAAGCCATAATAAATGTTACAAAGTAAGCCAGTCGATCATCCAGAAGTATAGCAATCAACATGGAGCCTGCTGCTACCGGTGCCAGGTATCCGATAAGATTACCTACACCCGGCTGGTCTCCAACTTTAATAACCGTGAGAAATCGGGTAATGGATATAATTAATACGAAAATTAAGCCCAAGAGCAGCAACAGCATATCATTGCGGTATATCTCCGGATAATATCTGCGTACAAATTCGATAACCAGCCAGAAGGTCAGAAGAACAAATAATGAGGTACCTATAAGAGTGAGGGTATAATCATTAGTCCTCTGTATGCCAAGCTGTTCTAGTATGGATATCTGCTCCTCGGTAACCCGATTACCCTCCCGTACTATTATTTCTCCAGCTTTAATGGTCTTTTGTACTGGGGCTACTGCTTCCTTGGCTTCCAGAATAGCTAGATTAGTTTTCTCTTCATTGTAAATTAAATTTGGTCTTAGGGAATTTATACTGATTAGTTTGATAACTTCCCGAGCTGGTGGGGAATAAGGGAGAATATCTATCCTGCCAAGAGCTTCCTCATTTAACCCGACCAAAGTATCATCAGTGACTGGTTTATTCATAATACTCTGTGCCACTGAAAGGGAAGCTTCTTTCATCTGCTGCAGGTCCTCCTGGGTAGAATTCAACAGATAATCGGCCAGCACACTATCCTCCAGGGCCAAATCATTATATCGGGTCTTAGTACTTTGCAGTAAAGTAAGCAGTTTAGCTTTTTGTTGATTGGAGTCTATATCCTCTTCTTCTACAAACAGGATACTCTGTATATTGGAGTAAAATAAGTCAATATCGTTCTCGGCACTGGAAAGAGCATAGGTATCCTCCTGATAAACCTTTTGTACCTTAGCCGCGGCCTGCTCTCTTAATTCCTCGGTCTGTTTTTCGTCGATAATCGTGGCGTTGATAGTTGATTGTATGTCTCTTTGAGCTACTTCATCTGGCCTCAACATGACCTGCTTGGGGTTAAAGTTGCTAAACAAAATAAGAATAGTGATAGTAAAGAACAGAATGATGCTTAAGGCCTTTTTCATATTTGAGTTCTTCAGAAAAAGGCCCATGTTTTTCCATAAACTGCTTAGAATTTTGGATATCCCCATCATACTCTCCTTAAAAAGCATTAAAGCTTTTCCTGTCAAAACATTTATATGTTTCCGGAATCAATGGCTATCATTGAACTCGAAAATCTCATATGCATCAATTATCTTCTGCACCAATGGATGCCTGATAACATCTTCTTTAGTAAGATACTCGAAAGATATTCCTTTCACTCTGCAAAGTATCCGCTGTATCTCCACCAGGCCTGAGTACTCTTCTTTAGGCAGATCCACCTGGGTTATATCACCGGTTACTACCGCTTTGGAACCGAAACCCAATCTGGTCAAGAACATCTTCATTTGTTGAGGGGTAGTATTCTGAGCTTCATCTAGAATTATAAAGGCATCGTTTAAAGTTCTGCCTCGCATATAGGCCAGGGGGGCAACTTCGATAATATTCTTTTCAAGATATCTCTGGGTTACATCTACTCCCAGAATATCGAAAAGGCCATCATAAAGAGGCCTAAGATAGGGATTGACCTTTTCTATAAAGTCGCCCGGCAAGAAACCCAGTTTTTCCCCTGCTTCAACTGCCGGTCTTACCAATATGATTCGCTCTACCTCTTTGTTTTTTAGAGCTCTAACTGCCATCACCACCGCTAGGTAGGTTTTGCCAGTCCCAGCCGGACCTATGCTGAATACTATATCATCTCGAAGAATGGACTGGATATAACGCTTCTGCCCCAGGGTTTTTGCTTTTATCGCTTTACCCCTTACAGTTGTAATCAGCGGGCCGGAAACAATATCTTTATGCCTTATTTTGTCTCCCTTTTTCATGAGGCCATTTATGTAGTTGATGTCATTTATTGAAATCTGACCCTCGGTTTCTACAACATCAATTAAACCGTATAAAAGTTCACAAGCAGCATTTACCTGTTCTTCTTCACCAGATAAAAAGATCTCTGCGCCTCTGGACGACATTTCCACACTGCAGATGCTTTTCAAATACTTAAAGTTCTCATCATTCGTTCCGAATAGACTTATTGCTTTTTCATTATCATCAATGGATACTTTTGCGTCTTTTCTTGCCAATAAAGATTTCCCTCCAAACATTTAGTCTGCAAAATCATTAAAACATATATCTGGAGCTATTCAGTCATCTATTTTATCTTAGTAATTATAGCACATGAAGGGATTCAATTGCCATTTCGCCCTAATTAATTCAGAGCTGAAGCATAATATTTTTAATTGGCTAACAAACTTGAATATTATATCA
>CAZXIR010000064.1:0-12115 GCA_964640845.1 uncultured Syntrophomonas sp. | reverse complement strand
TCCTGATCAACAACTTTCAAAACATAACTGGGTCGACTGTATATACCTTGATTGGCAAAAACACTATAGGCGGCTGCCATATCAAGAGGGGTTACCTCTTTGGAGCCCAAGGGCAGGGAAAGAATCGGTTGTAAATCTTTGAATCCAAATTTTTCGGCATGGTCGGCTACATGTTGGGGTCCCAACATATCATTAACCCGGACTGCTATCACATTATCCGAAATCATCAAGGCTTCTTTGAGGGTAAACTCCTTCCAGTGATATTTTTCCTCTCCATAGTCGCTTGGTTCATATGTATCCCCATTAGGAAGCGTGAATTCCACCTGTTCGCATTTCATCCTGTAAGCCTCGGTAAGACCCCATTCAAGAGCAAGGGAATAGAGGAAAGGCTTGAAAGTGGACCCCGGCTGCCGTTCAGAAAATACCCGGTTGTAATTGGAAGTTGCAAAGTCTCTTCCTCCAATGAGTGCGCGTATTTGTCCATTAGTGGTATCCAGGGCCACCAGCGCTGCCTGGACATCGGCCTCTCGCTCCTGCATGCCTTCCTGATAGGCTTTATTGGCAGCCTTTTGCATGTTCAAATCCAGTGTAGTATAGATTTTCATTCCCCCCTGGTAAACCATCCTCTCTCCATATTTTTCAGACAGGTAATCTCGCACCATAGCGATAAAATAGGGGGCTTCTCCCAGTACATAATCAGCTTGTTGATACTTTAATTCTCGGGAATATATCTCCTCCCTATCCTCTGAGCTTATATAGCCTTCCTCAACCATACGCTGCAAGACCAGACTCTGTCTTTCTTTAGCCTTATCTGGATTTATATATGGATCATATAAGCTAGGAGCATTTGGTAAACCAGCCAAGAGGGCAGATTCTTCGATAGTTAGATCTTGGGCACTCTTATTAAAAAAGGTTCGGGATGCTACTTCCAGCCCATAGGCTCCATGTCCGAAATATATGGTATTGCAGTACATAGTTAAAATTTGATCCTTGCTGTAACTGCGCTCTAATTCTAAAGCATAAACTAATTCCCTTATTTTTCTGCTCCAGGTACGCTCATTGCTCAAAAATAGATTTTTTGCGGTTTGCTGAGTCATAGTACTTCCACCAGCAGTTATCTTTCCGGCTTTAAGATTAAGAATAAATGCCCTTAAGATTCCCCTGGTATCTACGCCATGATGTTGATAGAAATTTTTGTCTTCAACTGCAATAATAGCAGTTTTAAAGCTTTCTGGTATTTCCTCAAATCCTATACTGATACGGTTTTCCTCCGCCAGTCCTTTTATGGGCCGACCATTGATATCATAAACTACTGAAGCTTCCGGAACTTCAATCTTAGGCATCTCAATTCCGCACCCAGTGAACATCAGCATTATTAATAATATTATAATTAAATAACATTTCCTGACCATAGACTACCTCCTATTCCTAAAATACCCATTATTCAGGCATTTCATTCCATAGGTAAGCGGATATAAATTGGCAAAAGAAAACCCCTTAAGGTTAAACTGCCAGTTAAGCAAACACCTTAAGGGGTTTTTAAAAATTACCTTCTTATGAGTATTTTACGCAGATATTAATTAATAAATCAGCCGTGTCCTGAATATAATCTTGAGCCATTTCGATATGTTCATAGACTTCCCGCCATTTTATCAAGGTTATGGGCTCATCTTCATGCTCTTCAAATAGTCTGGCTACTCCGGTCCTATATAAATTATCCTGCTTTTTCTCCAGTTTGATTATTTTCTTGCAACAGTCAATTATATCTTTATTATTGCGTTCTATTTTGTCCAGCATATTAAAAGCTTTTTCCATCAAGGCAATTGAATCACATAAAACCTCTACCATCTCTTTAACCTGTTCATCAGGATCACCAGCTTTGTATAAGATCATGCGATCAATAATCCCAGTAATATAATCAAGGGTTGTTGCGAGTTTTTGCACTAGTTGAAAGGCATCTTCCCGATCAAAGGGCAAAATAAAACTGGTATTCAACCTGCGCATAAGTTCCTGAATAATGCGGTCTCCCTCATGTTCCATTGCCGTCAGCTTAGCCATTTTTACGTCCAAATCTCGATAGTCGTGCACCACGTTTTGTAGTATCCCTCCACCTCTTACTACTACCCGGGCACTCTCATTAAAAAGCATAAAAAGTTGTTCATCTTTCTTGCCAAATAACCGCAACTCTATCCCCCCTTAATCAAATTGCAGCTACCACCCTGATAATTCTCTATATTATAACACGATTAATTTAATTAAAATACCAATCTCATGTATACATGAGATTCCACTGTTATAAGCCCCGCATATAGTCTGGACGCAGATATTTCCTATCATTCCTCTTTATTATCTGATCAATTAATGATAGTATATCTTTTTTGTCTTCAGGTAGCCGGCCTTTAATAGGCAGGTAATTAGAAGCATGGTTGCTTCTGAATTCACTTTCCTGTACATCCAAATTTTCAATGATAATACGTAGTTCTTCCAGTATTTCGAACGGTTCCGGCAATTGGAATTCTCCCTTTTGCATCCGTCGGTATAATTCAGTTTTTGGTGTTAACATCAAGGTCAGGGCGGCAATATAATCAGGATTAATTTCATTACAAATCCGAGCGGTATTTAAAGCATGGTCAACTGCCTTCGGCGTTCTCCCAGCCAGACCTAGAAGTATGGTAACCGATAATAGTATACCCGCTTCCCGGATCCTTTTCCCTGCTGCTACCATCTCTTCATAAGTAACGCCTTTTCTTATGTCTTTTAGCAATTCCTTGTCACCTGTTTCAACTCCCAGATATGCAATAGTTAATCCATGGTTTTTCATTTCCGATAGTTCTTCTGCCGACTTATTCAATATGCTGTCAGGACTGGCATAGATCCCGATATGTTTTAAACTGGCAAAATTGTCGTATAGGGCATCCAATACTTGCAGCAGGTCAGAGGTTGCCATGGCCAGAGCATCTCCATCGGCCAAAAAGACCTTTTCTACATCATGGTAATAAAGTTTGGCCATGCGAATATCGGCCATAATCTCTTCTAATTCCCTTACTCGATATTTCTTATCTTTATACATACTGCAAAAAGTACATCGATTATGACTGCAGCCTACCGTGCACTGCAAAATATAACTTCTAGCTTCACTGGGTGGCCTAAAAATATTGCCTTCATATCTCATATAAATTCCCCCTAATAATATTATTATAAACCAATTTTGTAGCTTGCTTAACATAGTCTCATTATATTCCTGCTATATTTTTGCTGAACTTAGATAAAATAATACTGCATGCGAGTTTACAAGGAGGTTATATCTTGGCCAGAAATCGAGGCATCATGTCGGAACAGTTGAAGTATGAAATCGCCCGAGAACTAGGCGTTGACCAGATTGTGGCTTCGCAAGGATGGGGTTCAGTATCTTCTCGAGACTGTGGCAACATGGTAAAAACTGCTATTCAGATAGCTGAGAAATCCCTGATGGTATAAAAACTCGCATTCCTGCGGGGGCAACCCCGCAGATTTTTATTCCCAAACCACCCATTGTGTACATAACAGAAGACTCGCCAGTACCTATAATCGGCGGGATATTTTGGATACCAGCTTTTCAACTAAATAAGCCATTAGTAAAAAAATTACTATTCCTTCAGTTACTGTGGTTAAACCAGCACCCAACGCCATCCCAATCACTGCCGTTAGCCATAGTGCAGCAGCAGTTGCTAGACCTTCCACCTTTTTTTCCGGACTGATCCATATCAGTCCACTGCCAATAAAACCCAAGGCCACAATTATCTGAGCTGATAGGCGACCAGGATCAGAGTACCAGGTCATGGAAAGGGTAGCAAAAAATTGAGATGATATATACGTGATCAGGGCCGCCCCAATGCATACCATACTGAACAACCTGGCTTTGGTAACCTTTTTGGTGCTTAAACCGATCAAACACCCTATTACTCCAGCCAGTATAATACGACCAAGAGCTATTTCTATACTCATAGAACTTGATAGTGGGGAGGTTCTTGAGTTATTGTCATATCATGCGGGTGGTTTTCTTTTAATCCGGCATTACTTATCATTATAAAAGTGGTTTTTGGATCAACCATACCACAATCTTTTATTTTATTATCTGACGCAAGATAAGAAGTTAATCTATCTGTCATATATGGTCCTCCTTGTTTTATCCTGAATAAATTTTGTTTATATTATCGCATTATGATCTAATTATCAAGGAGTACCAAGCCATAGTCAATTTATAAATTATTTCTGCATTTTTCCTATTTCTCAATCTCCCCCCATAATAGATCCTACTCCATACTGCATAAAATGATCATAGAGAGATTGAATAGTCTGGGGACTAACCTTAAATCTATCTGCCAATTGTTTAACATCATAGCCGGTTTGAATGCTATGAAGGAAATCTGCCCCATCAATACCCGCTTCAGCGGCCATCTCTTCCAATGATGGTATTCTGCTCCAGGGAGGAAAAGAACCTTTGTTTTGTTCATCTGATTGCATCATATCATTATCGCCTCCTACAAGTTTTATTGTTCCTAATCACATCGGCTACAATACCATATAGCCCAAAAAAAATGCTATGCCAGGCACAGCTTTTTATAATGTATTTACTTTTATAAAGTTCAGTCTAATTAAGTAGACCTGACCTTTCTAAATCAATATCTTATAAATTCAGAATTTAATACAGTAGTACCAGGTGTGTTTATTCCGTTAGCACTGCGACCTGTAACATAGAAACGAACGCTGGTGCTAAAGGCACCGGTTTGCACTTCGAAAATTTCCAAACCTGTGATATCAAGGTTAACCGTAACCGTCTCATAGGGCCGAAGCGAGTAGCTGTTGTCAAATATTATTCTTTTGGGAGTAAATGAAAGATTGTACACTCGGATAAATACCTGTCGAGTAAACGAAGTATTGTTTAGTCCCAAAATTCTAACGGTACTAACACCATTACTACTGGAAATAGGACCAGTAGTCCAGTTAATTCTGGTTGCCATCATACACCACCCTTTACCTTTATTTCATTTAAAAGGATTTCTAGTTTACTGTATGTGACAGCCCTTATTATGTTCCCAGTCCGGGTCTTTTTCTATCAGATTGAATTATTCTTCAGCCTCATATGAGTACTATCCAGGTCCACTACGATTACTTCCCGTCCAATTTTTTTTACTGCATCCCAGGGAATAACCAGTTTTTGCCGATCGGTCCAAAAATTAAAGGCATTGCCTTTGTTAGGAAGTATTATTGATACTATTTGACCCGATTCCTCATCTATAACCATATCTGAGTCTCCTACGGTCCCCATTCTCATCCCATCATAAATATTTACCATTTCTTTGCCTACCAATTCATTCAGCCGCACCAATATCCTCCTCTACACCCCGGTATGCCCAAATCCTCCTGTACCCCGGGCAGTATTATCAAGAGTATCCACTTCGATCAATTCTGCTCGTTCTATATTTGTAAAAATCATCTGGGCTATTCTTTCACCTTTTTCTAAAATATACTCTTTGTCCCCCAGATTTATAACTATTACCTTTATTTCTCCTCGATAATCGGCATCTATAGTTCCGGGAGTGTTTAAGAGGGTTAGTCCAAAATTAAGAGCCAAGCCACTGCGAGGTCTGATTTGCGCTTCATAACCTTGGGGGATGGAAATGGCTATACCGGTTGGTACCAGAACAATGGCACCTACTGCGATTACTAAATCTTGCTGGTTGGCGGCATAAAGGTCAATTCCAGAAGAACCCTTGGTCATATATTGAGGAATGGGCAGGTCAAATGAGTGCAACCTTTTTAAGTATACTTTCATGGACTACTCCTCTCCAAAAAGATGTATCAATTACCAAATGAGATTTGCTTAAATTCAAAAGTCCAGCTTGTCATTGTGAGCGCAACAAAGAATCTTTTAGATCCTTCGGCGTTGCACCAGGATGACATTACTAAAATACTTGGCTAATAAATTGAAAAAGTTAATTATGCCATCCCCATCCTCAGTCAATTTTCATAAGTGGTTGTGGTCTCGCCTAAGAACTCCACAGGTTTGTATATTGTTTTTCCACCTCAGACATTACCTCAGTTGGACCTATGGCTGCTACTGAAATCGGTTGATTGCCCAACATTTGAATGGCCAGATCCTTTACCTGCTGTTCATTTACCTGCATAACTCTATCAATAGCTTCTTCCGGACTTACTGTTTGATCGTACATTATTACCGACTTACCCAGTCTGCTCATACGATTCATAACATTTTCCAGTCCCAAATACATACTGGACTTTATTAGTTGCTGGGTTCTTTCCAGCTCCTCGGTGGTAATTCCATTGGTTACCATATATTCGGTTTGGCTTTGCAGCGCCTCGAAACATTGAGCTATTTTGTTCTGGCCGGTTCCTATATAAATTGAATATGAGCCTGTATCCGAGTAATTGGAAGGGTATGAATAGATTGAGTAAGCCAGCCCCAGTTCTTCTCTTAATTTTTGAAATAGCCTGGAACTCATACCTCCGCCAAATATGCTGTTCATAACCGTCAAGCTGTACCTTTTGGGATCATGGTAGGATATCCCATTAACTCCCACACATATCTGAACCTGTTCGGTATCTTTCTCCATTAAATCCATAAAGCCTTGATAATCATTAAGCTTGGTGTATGGGAATTCCACTTTACTACTCTCCTGCTGATCCAGATGTTGTTCAATCTTTTCCTTAATCTCTACCGCTTTTACATTTCCAGCTACTGATATAACCATATTTGATGGAACATAAGCAGCTTTGTAGAATCCATAAACCTGGTCCCGGCCAAAACCGGAAACGGTGTCCAGAGTACCCAGTATAGGAGAACCCATGGGGTGATCAAACCACAGTCGGCGGGCAAATCGGTCGTGAATCAAATCATCGGGAGCATCCTCATTCATATTAATTTCTTCTACTACTACTCCTTTTTCTGTTTCAAAATCTCGAAAATGAAACTTGGAATTAAACACCATATCAAACATAATGTCAGTTGCCATGAAAATGTTTTCATCTAGGGTTCGGGCGTATACACAGGTATATTCTTTAGATGTGAAGGCATTTAACTGACCACCAATACCTTCAAATTTCTCAGCGATGTCTCTGGCAGATAGACGGTCAGTTCCTTTAAAGAGCATGTGCTCAATAAAATGGCTGGCACCTTTAATGCCCTCCGGTTCATGCCTCGAACCAACTCCAATGTATATACCGATCGCTGCTGAACGAACATGAGGTATTTCCTCTACCACCAATCTTGCTCCATTGTTGAGTTTCCAATAATTAATCATTATATTCC
Organism: uncultured Syntrophomonas sp.; assembly: GCA_964640845.1. Classification (GTDB taxonomy): domain Bacteria; phylum Bacillota; class Syntrophomonadia; order Syntrophomonadales; family Syntrophomonadaceae; genus JAAYJK01. The sequence continues at coordinate 4,806 of CAZXIR010000064.1, read as the reverse complement.
TCCCGAAGTCGGCATAGCTTTTTATTCTTCTTAATGGGTTGTAATCCTTTAATAATTCAAAATTTCTTTTAGATCGATTATCCACCTATTATTTTTAGGGATATTTTCATGACTGATAAGGTTAATACTGTCAAATAGTTTGCCGTTAACAAAAACATGTAATATACCCAAGGATTGTTTTTTGTTTACCGGGGCAGTAATAGAATAATCGAATTGCACCTTTTTTTCAATGTTTAAATCATTGCCCTTAGTATCATACCAGAGATAAACATCCCTTTCTGGATAAACATCTAAATATTCCTGATGGCCCTGCATAATTCTTATTTGTTTAAAGGGCAAGCTACTGTCTATTATTTTTTCCCTATTTGCCTCCTGGTAACCATAATTTAAAAGACGAGTACAATCTCCGTTGCGGTCCGGGGAATTTAAGGCTACGGCAATCAACTGCCAGTTGTCTCTTTTTGCCGAGGCTACTAGACATTTGCCGGCCGCATTAGTAGTTCCGGTTTTAATACCATTGGCTCCTGGGTAACTGTTTAGAAGTGCATTAGTATTAGTTATAGTTAATGGTTGTTGATAGCCGGGGTGTTTTAACTCGGTTTGCCTGGTACCTACCAATTCACTTATATAGTCCTTGTTCAGTAAGTATCGTCCCATAACCGCCAAATCATACGCTGTGCTCACATGCTCTTGGGAGGGTAAACCGGAAGCATTAACAAAATATGTATTTGCTGCCCCGATAGCGAAAGCTTTCTTGGACATAAGGCAGGCAAAAAATTTTTCATTGCCTGCCACATATTCGGCTAATGCAACTGCTGCATCATTGGCTGACCTAATTAGGGCCGCCTTTAGCAGTTCCCCCACGGAAACTTCTTGTCCTTCCATAAGACCTATAGTGTACTCCGGGGTGCAATCACATTTCTTGCTTATAAAGACCGTTTCTTCCAGATTGGCATATTCAACTGCCAGTATGGCAGTCATCATCTTGGTAGTGCTGGCCACCGGTCTGATCTGTTCGGCGTTATTACCATATATTAACTGCCCGGTATCACCATCCAGGAGACAAACATATTTTGAAGTAAGATAAGGCCTGGCATAAACCTGAGTCACTTCAAATCCAAACCCTAGCAAGACCAAGACCATTACAGCAGTTATTCTAAGCCAGGTAGATTTCATATTAAGATTTCCCACCCGCTTTATTTAATATCTGGTCAATTGTTACCATCTTATATCCTTCATCTTTTAGATAAGACAACAAATCAGGAAGTGCTTTTAAAGTTGGATCGGTAGGATGCATTAGTATTATGGCGTCGTTATGGACCTTGTTGGTCACCCTCTTTACTATTGTTTGAGGGTCCGGTTTCTGCCAGTCGATGGTATCAACACTCCACATGATTAGCTCATAATTGATTTGATTCACTGCGTTTAACAGCCTCTGATTTTGTTCCCCATATGGAGGGGCAAAAAAAGCAGTTCTTTTTCCTATTATGTTGAAGATGATTTCCTCCGCTTTCTTAATCTGCGACTGTGCTTCCCCATCCGAGAGGCTGCTGAAATGAACGTGCTTATAAGCATGATTTTGTATGCTGTGCCCAGCGGCACTCATTTTTTTCAGTAAATCAGCATTCTTTTCCGCCCATGTCCCAGTAACATAGAACGTTACCGGGCAATCTTTTTTCTTAAATTCATCCATCATTCCAGGTATAAATTCTTCCCCCCAATCAACATTCACACTTAGGGCAACAACTTTCTGTCCGGTATTGCCCTGATAGATGGGCTCTTTAGTACTGGTTGCTATTACTCCAGCTTGTTGGAAGTGCAATATGGCCAGAGTGATTAAACAGCCTAACATCATAATCCCTACTGAGATTCCTAACAGTTTTTTCTTATTAAAAAAATATATCTTCATCTTTCCCTCCCCCAAATCTTTACCCAGACTTTCTTTTCAGATGTCCCGTCCCCCCTTCCACCTATCTTTTTATAAATATTCTCCTAATCGTCCCGCTATTCAGATTTTTTCAATGAATCGCGTTAATTCCAGAAAACACAAATAAACCGAGGCGTCTCGGTTTACTTGGATACGCTTATTTATATATTTTTTTGCCTAATTTTTATCTTTTTTAGCGTTAATAAGAACGGCTTTTCTGGATAAGTTGACCCGTCCTTGCTTGTCGATTTCAGTTACTTTTACCAGTATCTGATCGCCAATGTCTACCACGTCTTTTACTTTATTCACTCGTTCCTCGGCTAACTGGGATATGTGTACCAGTCCTTCTTTGCCAGAGGATCCCAGTACTCCTGGAATTATTTCCACAAAAGCTCCAAAGTCCATTATTCTTTTCACGGTTCCCATATAGGTTTTTCCTACTTCGACTTCCGCAATAATTGACTCAATTAACAATTTGGCCTTTTTAGCTCCTTCTTCATCCATGGACATTATAAATAGGCTTCCATCATCTTCAATATCAATTTTGCATCCTGTTTCATCTACTATCTTGTGAATGGTCTTACCACCCGGGCCGATAATTTCTCTGATCCGGTCAGGATGGATGTGCATTTTGGTCAGCCTGGGAGCATAAGGAGAAAGTTCTTCATTAGGCTGCGCAATGGCTTCCATCATTTTGTTCATGATGAACATTCTGCCTTCGCGAGCTTTACCCATAGCAGTAGCTACGATCTCTTTATTAACTCCGGTTATCTTAATATCCATCTGCAGGGCGGTAACCCCTTTTTCTGTGCCTGCCAGCTTAAAGTCCATATCTCCCAGGGCATCTTCAATACCCTGAATATCACTTAAAATAGCAAAGCTTTCTTCTCCCTTAACCAAACCCATGGCAATACCTGAGACCGGAGCCTTTATAGGTACCCCTGCGTGCATAAGAGAAAGGGTGCTGCCACATACGCTTCCCATAGAACTGGAACCATTTGATTCCAACACTTCAGATACAACCCTGATAGTGTAAGGAAAATCTTGTTCATCGGGTAGAACTGCCACTAATGCTCTTTCTGCCAGAGCCCCATGGCCGATCTCTCTTCTTCCCGGACCTCTCATGGGACGAGTTTCACCCACACTAAAAGGAGGGAAATTGTAATGGTGTATATATCTCTTAGTGGCTTCTATACCCAGTCCGTCCAGGCGCTGTTCCTCGCTGGCGGCACCTAGAGTGGTAACAGATAAAACCTGGGTTTGACCCCGGGTAAATAATCCTGATCCATGGGGACGAGGTAGATATCCTACTTCGCAACTGATCGCTCGTATTTCATCGAGACTTCTTCCATCAACTCTTTCGCCTTTTTCCAATATGGCTTTTCTAACAATCTCTTTCATCAATTTGGAAACTGTTCCAGCCACTTCTTTTGCATCATCAGGGAATATTTCGGCAAAATGTTCCATTATTGCTTCTTTGGCCTGATCCATTTGATCTTCCCGGGACTTTTTATCGGAATTATTTACTGCTTCTTCCAGTAATACCTGAGAGTATTCTCTAACTGCCTGTTCGATTTCCTCATTAGTTACAGCTATTTTGACCTCAGATTTTAGTAATCCTAGTTCTTGAATAATCGGTTCCTGAAAGGCTACTATCTTTTTAATTTCTTCATGGGCAAAAAATATAGCATCAATCATGGTTTGTTCAGGAATTTCATTAGCACTGCCTTCCACCATCATTATAGCTTCACCGGTACCGGCAACCGCCATATGCATATCCGATACGGCTAACTGTTCAACAGTAGGATTTATAACCAGTTCACCATCCACCATACCAACTATTACCGCTGCTACTGGACCTGCAAATGGTATATCAGAAACCCCTAAAGCTAAAGATGCACCGATAATGGCGGTGACATCCGGGGTATTGTCCTTGTCCACTGACATAACTGTTGCCACCACATGAATATCGTTTTTGTAACCCTTGGGGAATAATGGTCTTATGGGCCTATCTATCTGCCTGGCTGACAGGGTGGCTAATTCTGTAGCTCTGCCTTCCCGTTTAATAAACCCTCCCGGGATTTTTCCAGCCGCATACTGTTTCTCTTCGTAATCAACCGTCAGCGGGAAAAAGTCGATGCCTTCCCGAGGGTTTTTGGAAGCAGTTGCAGTTACAAGAACTGCAGTATCTCCATATCTTACCATAGCGGCGCCATTAGCCTGTTTGGCAACTTGTCCAATCTCAACTACTAATGGTCTGCCAGCAACATCTAATTCATATTTGTGAACTATTTGAGTTTCCTCCTTTCATAATCTAGTAAATAATCTAGTAAATGTAAAGAGCGGCAATTCCGCTCTTTACCTGCGCAGTCCGAGCTTAGTAACGATGTTACGATATCTATCGAAATCTTTTTTCTTTAAATAATCTAAAAGCGCCCGTCTTTGACCAACCATTTTTAGCAAACCTCTTCTGGAATGATGGTCTTTTTTATTAATCTTCAAATGCTCATTTAGATAGTTGATTCTCTCTGTTAATATCGCAATTTGTACTTCGGGTGATCCAGTATCAGTATCATGTACCTGATATGTTTTAATCAGTTCCTCTTTTCTCTGGGGTGTTAATGCCAAGGTCTCTCACCTCCTCTTATTATTAATCGCCATTGACCAAGCTATACGTCGGTGAATTCGCATACCCTAGTCAGTGGTTCATCAAGCTTGGTAATCTAACTAATATTCTATATATTTACAGGCCATTTGGTCCTGCCGCTCCCAATTCATGCAAGGTAAATTTTAACATACGACGTTTGAAATGTAAAACTTCTTAGCTGCATCTCATAAGAATTTCATGGGCTTTAGTCCGATCTTCTGATATCTGTTTT
>CAZXIR010000063.1:0-12238 GCA_964640845.1 uncultured Syntrophomonas sp. | reverse complement strand
CTCCCAGGTCCTTCTTGTCTACCAATTCTGACGCTGCGGCATTAGGTATGCCACCTATACCAAGTTGGATGGTTGCTCCGTCTTCTATAAGTTCGGCACAATATTTGCCTATTAACTTCTCTTTGTCATTAAAGGGTGCCTCAGGTAAACAAAATAGCTTCTGCTCTTCCTCTACAATAGCATCTACTTGTGATATGTGAACAAAGTTCTCACCATGACTGCGGGGTACAGTGCTGCTAACCTGAACTATTATGTTATCTGCAAGTCTTGCGGCCGCAAGCCCATAATCAGCTCCTAATCCCATACAAAAGTAGCCGTGTTCATCCATAGGAGTTACCAGATGCATAGTCGTACTAACTTTTCTGTCCCTCTTCCACACTTGTGGTGCATCAAAAAATCTGATTGGACTGTGATAAAAGCGACCTTCCTGAACATCCTTTCTATGAAAAATGGGATAACCCAAGTCTACGTGAATTCCTGAATCAGGTTCAAGCAGCTTAATGTTTGAATCATATACATCAACTACATAAAAAAACTCTATATTTTCCACTTCATGCTGGCGCCCACAAAGTGCATTGACCACAGCAATAGGGTGACCTACAGCAACATTTGATAGCACCAAGGAGTTATTAGGAATAATCTTAACAGCCTCATCTGCACTTGTTAACTTGCGCTTATACTCCTCACTCCATTTCATTAACTTTCCCTCCTTACAATGGTAGCTACCCCCATACCTCCACCAGTACAGAGTGTAGTTAATCCATAGACACTCTGCCTTCTTTCCATTTCATAGATCAGGCTGGTCATCAATTTTGCACCAGTTGCGCCTAATGGATGTCCTAGAGCAATAGCGCCACCGTTAACATTAAGACGTTTGCGATCCCACTTCAAACCTTTTTCGCAGGCTATTATCTGAGCTGAGAAAGCTTCATTACACTCGATCAGGTCTATCTGGTCAAGAGAAAGGCCAGCTTTTTCCAGGGCCATATTAACGCCTATTATTGGCGCTTCTCCGAAATACATGGGGTCAACAGAACCTACTGCAAAACTTACTATGGATACCATTGGTTTAATCCCTAATTCTAGGGCTTTTTCTTCACTCATTATAACTACGGCTGCGGCTCCGTCATTCATGCCACAGGAATTGCCAGGAGTAACGGTTCCGCCCTTTTTAAACACAGCATGAAGTTTCGAAAGACTTTCTAGGGTAGTATCCGGTTTAGGATACTCATCAATCTCGAAAGGTTTCATCCCTTTTCTAGTCTTTACTGGGATTGGTATAATCTCATCCTTGAATCTACCCGCTTCAATAGCTGCTTTAGCTTTCATCTGGCTTTCATATGCAAATTGATCTTGTTCTTCCCTGGATATTACATATTTTTCAACCAGATTTTCTGCAGACATACCTGATGTCATCCCTGATTCTTCATCACGTAAGGTAGCAGCAGCATCATCTATTAGCTTGCTGTCTCCATATCTTAATCCCCATCTTGCATTATAGAGTGAGTATGGATAATCACTCATATTCTCTACCCCTCCGGCCACAACAATATCGGCCTGATGACTGTAAATCATCATGCAAGCTAGATTAATAGCTTGTAAACTGGATCCACACTGCCGGTTCACTGTAAATCCTGGAACCTCTATGGGAACACCAGCTTTTAGTGCAGCCTCTCTGCCTACATTCAGAATTATGGCGGGAGAGTTTACATTTCCGAAAATGACTTCATTTACTGACCCAGCCTCTATCCCGGCTCTCTCTATAGCTTCCTTAACTACTATCCCTCCCAGATGATGTATAGGAAACCCGACCAGTGAGCCTCCAAAACTACCTACGGCACTTCGTACTGCACTCACTATTACGGCTTTTCTAGTCATTTTACATACCCCTTTCTCACCGAACTTATGTCAAAACAGTGGTTGATCTCACTATCGGCAACACTTAATACATTAACCTCTACACTGTCCTATCGCCCGTAATCATAAAAACCTCTACCTGTTTTTTGTCCAAAATTACCAGCTCTGGCCTTGTTGCGGACTCCCGTCCCTAGATTAAATCTTTCTCCAAGTTCTGTGCGCAGACCATCAGCGACTTTCACAATGGTATCAATTCCACTTAAATCAAATAGTTGGAAAGGCCCCATGGGGTGCCCAAGACCATACCTAATAGCCTTATCTATATCCTCCACACTGGCCAATTGTTCATCGTACATTCTGCTTGCTTCAGCCAGTAAACTACCTAGCAATCTGTTAACAATGAAACCTGGAGTATCCCTACACACACAGATTTCTTTTCTCATTCTTTTACTTAGATCAACCACTAGCTCTATGCATTCCTGCCCTGTATGTTCGCCTACTATTATTTCTATCAGCTTCATAACTTGAACTGGAAAGAAAAAATGCATTCCTATTACTTGTTTAGGCCTTTGAGTTGATGAGGCAATTTCCGTAATACTAAATTGGGATGTGTTACTGGCTAGAATTGCTGCTGGTTTACAGATCTGATCCAATTCAAAGAAAACCTGCTTTTTTATATCCATGATTTCTGGAACAGCTTCAACCACAATATCGCAATCGGAAAAGTCCTTGATATTTGTGGAGGTAGTAATTCGATTAAGTATATCCTCTTGTTGCTGGGCGAGAAGCTTGTTTTTCTCTACGTCTTTTGCGAGTGCTTTTTGGATTTTCGCTCGGCCTTTTTCAAGCTCTTTATTGTCAATATCCACAAGTATAACCTGACATCCTGCTTGAGCAGTTCCTTGGGCTATACCATGCCCCATCAAACCAGCCCCTAAAACACCAACCTTATTGATGTTTACTGTCATGTTGTGACCTCCTCGTTCTCTAGATTGATTCTGTCTAACCAAATAAAACAAATCATCGTATAGTAATCTACCTACCCTTAAAGTCTGGCTTGCGCTTTTCCATAAACGCTTTCATGCCCTCATGAGCATCTTCTGTTGACAATAATAGAGCCCAAACTTTTTGCTCGAATAGACAGCCAGAAGGTAAATCAACATTTTCGCCATTATCAATACAGTTTTTCATTAGTCTCATAGCAATAGTGGATTTTCTTGCCAAATCCAAAGCTAAGCCCTTGGCCTCTTTCATCAACTCTTCGGCAGGTACTACTTTCGTTACTAACCCTATTTCCAATGCGGTTTTTGCATCTATCGGTTTCCCGGTCATTAGCAAGTGCTTAGCCCAGCCTGGGCCGACAAGACGTGCCAACCGTTGGGTTCCGCCTCCCCCAGGGAAAAGTCCAAGGTTGATTTCTGGTAAGCCAATGTTGGTGCCTTCCGCTGCAATACGAATGTCACAGCTTAAAGTTAATTCGCATCCTCCTCCTAGGGCCAGGCCAGCTATGGCTGCTATTACAGGCTTATCCGATTTAGTTATTTTGTCTATGGTTTCATGGCATAGGCGTACGAAGGATTCCGCTTGTAAGGAGGTGGCTTCAGACATAAAGGCAATGTCTGCTCCAGCTGCAAACACTTTGCCACCTCCAGTTAAAATTACTGCTTTAACATTCTGATCCTCAGCAAAAATATCCAGTGCTTCCGACATTTCTTTTAACAACTCATCATTGATAGCGTTTAAAACTTTCGGACGGTTAAGAGTTATAGTCCCAATTCCGTCTTCGATTTCACATAATAGTGTTTTATACTCCATAAATAACTCCCTCCTTCATTTCAACACGAGAACCCCATTTTATTGGAACACCCCCTCACCTGTATCACATGCTGAACTTAACGAGCTTGGCATCAGGGTTCGATATAATCACATATAACAGCAATTATCGTGCCAGATAAGAAACCGGTTAATATCCCGGTTTTCATTAAGGTAATAAGTCATTCTTCATTTACCCATGTTTCATTATTGAAATAATATACCGTCTATAAAGTGAATTTGATAAGTAATGCATGTTGTTGCTCTGGTTTCACTTTTGTAACACAGTGTTTTATTAATGAAATAGAAAGACAGGGGGACGTTTCGTTTGTCTTATTTTCCATGCTTTCCCGTCTGGAAAATAAGACAAACGAAACGTCCCCCTGTCTTAACACATAGATATTGTATAAATGGGAAAGGTAGAGTAAAGCACAAACATTAAAGGTGATAATATGACAAAACCACAGGCTATCAAGGCTGCTAAAGATCGAGACCAGCTATTGCCGCAGGAGTATTTTGACCAATTAGAAAATTTCATTATCGATATGGGTGATACCCAGGGGGCATTGATAGAAATACTCCATAAAGCTCAGTGCATTTTTGGTTATCTGCCCAGGGAGGTACAACTGTTTATTGCCCGCAAATTAGGCATACCGGGTGCTGAAGTTTCTGGAGTAGTCAGCTTTTATTCTTACTTTACTACCGAGCCGCGAGGAAGGCACACTATCAGCGTATGTATGGGGACCGCCTGTTTTGTAAGGGGAGCAGACAAGATCATAGACAGCTTTAAGGAAAAGCTCCAGGTTGAATCCAACCAGATAACTGAAGACGGAAATTTTACTTTAAAGGATGTCCGCTGCATAGGAGCATGTGGGTTATCCCCTATTGTAATGGTAGATAACAAAGTATATCCCCGAGTAGAGGAAGAAATTTTAGATGATATTATAAACACCTATGAGAGTAAAGGATTATTCTAATGAAGATATGTTCGCTGAATGACCTGAGGCAAATAAGAGATGATCAGAGGAACTTGAATTTAAGAATCAATGGCGGCAGCACTGAGGATAAAATAGAAATCCTGGTTGGTTTGGCTACCTGCGGTATTTCTTCCGGAGCCAGGGAAACCCAGCTGGCATTTGAGCATGAATTAAAACTAAAAAATATAAATAATACTAGTGTAGTTCCTGTAGGATGTATCGGCAATTGTTATTCAGAACCTACTGTTCAAATAAATGTGCCCGGACAATCTCCGGTTATATATGGCCAGGTGCATGAAAAAGATGTTGCGGAAATCATTGAGAAGCATGTACAAGGCGGAACACCGGTAGAGCGTCTAGCATTAACCAATCCTCCCCACAACAAACAGTTGCGCATCGCTCTAAGGCACTGCGGTTTGATCAATCCGGAAGATATTTTTGAATACCTGGCATCCGATGGGTACCAAGCCTTGGGCTGTGCTGTGACTCAAATGTCACCAGAATCAATTATCGATGAGGTAAAAAAGTCAGGACTGAGGGGACGTGGGGGGGGAGGATTTTCAACTGGAGTCAAGTGGCAAATTACTCGAGAACAACCTGGTGACAAGAAGTATATTATCTGTAATGCAGATGAAGGCGACCCGGGAGCTTTCATGGATCGGAGTATATTGGAAGGAGATCCTCACAGTGTATTAGAGGCCATGGCTATAGGAGGATATGCCCTGGGTGCAGATCAAGGTATAATTTACATCCGTGCCGAGTATCCCCTGGCTGTGTCTCGTTTGAATATTGCCATTAGTCAGGCCAGGGAGTTAGGCCTGCTGGGACCAAATATTTTTGGCAGTAATTTTAGTTTTGATATTAGGATCAAGTATGGGGCTGGGGCTTTTGTATGTGGGGAAGAAACAGCACTGATTAATTCATGTGAAGGTAAACGCGGAGAACCAAATTTCAAACCTCCCTACCCTGCTCAGAAGGGTTACTGGGGTTATCCTACCTGTGTAAATAATGTTGAAACTTTCGCTAATATTGTCCCCATTATAGCTAAAGGTTCTAATTGGTTTGCATCTATCGGTACGGAAAAAAGTAAAGGAACCAAAGTTTTCGCTCTGGCAGGAAAGATAAATAACGTGGGCCTGGCTGAAGTACCTATGGGAATAACCCTGCGGGAAATGATTTATGAAATCGGGGGCGGAATAAGAGACGGACATAGCTTCAAGGCCATTCAGACGGGTGGCCCATCAGGGGGGGTTATAAGTGAAGAATATCTGGATACGCCTATCGATTACGATAATCTCATCGAGATCGGATCTATGATGGGCTCGGGTGGTATGATCGTGATGGACGAAACTGACAATATGGTTAATATGGCGAAATTCTATCTGGAATTTTCCATGGATGAATCCTGTGGTAGATGTACTCCCTGTCGTATAGGTACAAAGCGGATGTACGAAATTATCAATAAGATTACTAAAGGAAAAGGTAGTATGGCTGATCTAGACGCACTAAAACAGTTGACTTATATGGTCAAGGATAGTTCTCTTTGCGGCCTGGGTCAGAGTGCACCCAATCCTGTTATAAGTACTATGAAACATTTCTGGAGCGAATATCTGGCTTTTATTCCTGATCCGAGAGCCAAGTTAAACTTTAAAACCCAAAAACATTCTCGCAAAGGTAAAAAAGCTGATTGATCACTATATTTGCAGAGGTGATAATGTGCCGGAGACCAAAGAAGCAGATGATCCTAAGGAATTAATCCCCGTTAAGATCAATGATCAAAATATTACCGTCCCCATAGGAATTACGATTTTGGAAGCTGCTCATCAATTAGGAATAAGAATACCTACTTTATGCCATCTTGACTTACATGATATAAAAATGGTTAATCAGACTGCCTCCTGTCGGGTCTGTATGGTAGAACTTTCTAAAGGTAATAACCGCAATGATTTAGTGCCCGCCTGTGTGACTCCTGTCACCAAGGATATGGAAATACGAACCGATACCCTGCGCGCTATAAGAGCAAGAAGAATGGCAGTTGAACTTCTGCTTTCCAATCATCCCAATGAATGTTTTACCTGCCCCAAAAACCTGGAATGTGAACTGCAGGCACTGGCAGCAGAATTAGGGGTGCGGGAAATCCGATGGGAAGGAGAACGAATGGACTATCCCAAGGATGTATCCAGCGACGCCATAGTAAAGGATCCAAACAAGTGCATTTACTGCCGACGATGTGAAACTATGTGCAACGAAGTACAGACCTGTGGAATACTGTCTGGCATAGGTCGAGGTTTCGCTTCCTTTGTAGGGCCTGCTTTCAATATGCCCATGGTTGAATCATCATGTACCTATTGTGGTCAGTGTGTTCAGGTTTGTCCAACTGCGGCATTAACGGAAGTAAATCATACTGATAAGGTATGGGAGGCCTTAAACAATCCAGATAAACATGTTGTAGTTCAGACAGCTCCTGCTATACGTGCCGCCTTGGGCGAACTTTTTAACATGGAAGCCGGAACCATAGTGACCGGCAAAATGATTACCGCTTTAAAACGTATGGGCTTTGATGCAGTATTTGACACTAATTTTGGGGCTGATATTACTGTAATGGAGGAAGCTACGGAGCTGATTTATCGTATGAATAATGGCAAGAGGTTACCCATGTTGACCAGTTGCTGCCCGGCCTGGGTCAAGTTCATTGAACACCAGTTTCCGGAATTATTGGATGTGCCATCTACCTGTAAATCACCCCATATAATGTTTGGCACTATAGCCAAAACCTATTATGCAGAAAAGAATGAAATAGATCCAGATAATATGGTGGTGGTATCAGTAATGCCATGTATAGCCAAAAAAGCTGAAGCAAAACGCCCGGAACTGACCAAGGACGAACGCAACAATGTGGATATCGTAATTACTACCAGGGAATTAGGGGCCATGATCAAGGAAGCTGGAATAGATTTTAAGGAGCTGCCAGATAGTAATTATGACAGTCCCATGGGTATGTCCAGTGGAGCGGCAGTAATTTTTGGCAATACCGGCGGGGTTATTGAAGCCGTAATACGTACTGCCTCTGAATGGATAACCGGAGAGCCGTTAGAAAAAGTGGAATTTGATCAATTAAGAGGAGCCGACGGACTTAGAAAGGCAGTTGTCAAGCTGGGTGATCAAGAACTGCGGATTGGAATAGCCAGCGGCCTGGGAAATGCTCGCCAATTACTTGAAGAAATAAGAGACGGAAAAGATAATTACCAAGCCATAGAGATTATGGCTTGCCCGGGAGGATGTGTGGCGGGAGGTGGACAGCCCTATCATCATGGCAATTATGAAATCGTCAACAAAAGACAGGAAGCCATTTATCAGGAAGATAAAAACAAGCAACTAAGAAAGGCTCACGAAAATATAGAAGTATTGAAATTATATGAAGAATATCTCGGAGAACCGTACTCCGAATTCGCACAGGAATTATTACATACTCACTTTGAAGAAAGAGAAAGAATTTAATACCCGTGCCTGACCCCAGCTTATCAATGCCGGACGGGGCGGTCAAAGACCGCCCCTACAAAGATAAGTTCACACGAAAATGGTATATTTTCATACTCGGTTGTGTTTCCTGATCATGGGGGTTGATAAGTTGGTGGAAGGCACCCAATTTAATATCCCCAACCCTCAGCTATTACCTTTTTAAACGGGTCTAATAGTTAACAGGTTATAAAACCTTCCCATTCTCACTTACTTTTAAGTAATATTTTTTTGCCCAATATATTCCTACCTGCCTCAATACACCATCCGGATCTGCCAGTTTCCACATCCAGGTTTTTGCTTTTATAAGTAATAACTCGGTAAGCAGATAAACAACCGGGATAAAGTCATTTAAAACCCACCAGATAAAGGGCATTACTACCAGCCATATATTTGCTCCTATCTTATACAAAGAAATTGCTCCCAGTAAATTAATCAGAAGTTTGGGAATTATATTACTCGCCGGTTTTACTAAATAATTATTAACCTTGAAGTTATAAGAACCTTGATTAGAGATAAAGACATCGACATCATTAAACCCAGACTGGACATAAGAGTATACCATGGGTTGGAGGTTATATATAGAATGATCGGAAATGAGTAAATGGCAACTAGGCTTGGAATCAAAACCCAGAACGAAGTTTCTCCCACCATACATTCCAGTGGTCTTTTATCCAATAATTTACCAAAGAATTCATTAAGTTCTTTTCAACTGAAACTGATACGCAATCCCCTCTTGGTAACCAGAGCATCTCTTTGAGGTGTTTCATGTAAATCTTCCCAGAATCTATTCAAAAGTTATCACTCCTTCCCATATATCTTTTCTATACTTGCAAAATTTATGCCATAGATTAGCAACCACTCGCATTAACAATTTTTGTTATAAATGCACTTCCTTAACATTTCAACCCTGTAGAATTTTGTCTAATATTACGATATGATGCGTTTTTAAATCACCTTAGTATTTTTAAGTTTGCCGCTTAAAGGAGGGAGTACCTATTAAAGCACAAGATATAATGATAGACAGCCCGCTGTTACTTAAACCAGAATCCGTACTGCAGGAAGCTGCCCGACTTTTTTTAGAAAACGATATCTCCTGTGCTCCTGTTGTAGACGACAATAATAATCTTATTGGTGTGTTCGGTAAGAAACAGCTTTTTCAGGCAGCAGCAGATGGGCATGACTTTTCCTCCAATCTGATTAAAGACTATATGGCCTTAAACCCCATAGCCTTAAAACCCCATGACGATATTAAAAAAATAAGAAAGACCGAGGTTAATGTCCCTCCACTCAGAGAACGCCGAGAAGAAATCCCTGCTCTGGTTTATCACATCATTAAAAAGCTTAATAACCGGTACGGTCTTAATAAGGCCATGGATGAAAAACTTATCGACAGGCTAATAAATTATGACTGGCCCGGAAATGTACGGGAATTAGAAAACATTATCGAACGGGCTTACGTTACCATACCAGGTAATACCATAAAAGATGTTAAATTTGAATCATCAGATACCAACCAAGGTAATATATCTCTGTTACTTTCTGATGAGCCAAAACTAAAAAAAGCAGTTCAAGAACTTGAGAAAACGCTGATCCTGAATTCTTTGAAGCGACATGGCAGTACTAGAAAAGCGGCAGTGATACTCGGGGTTAGTCAACCCACGGTATGCCGTAAAGCGGCACGTTATGGTATACGCCTGGAAGACTACGAATAAGGTGATTCACTTCTGTTTAAGGCGATACTTTTTTGTATATACCTAGTTTTCTTCATTTTTATGCTTGATTCAGTAAGATATCAGCATCAAAATACAGAAAATCGATACAAAAAAGTATCGCTAGCTGTTCTTTTTCAACCACACATTATCAACTTCACTAGATTTTCATTCCTACTTTCAATCTCTTGTAAACACCGTATTTTCCATTTACATAAACCTTTTTATAAAAAGATATATGCTTTTCTTTGAGTATGGCACTTTGTTTGCAATAAAAGGACACATACAGGAGAACAAGTTGTTTTTTAATTTAATGCATTAAATACGTTCATGAACAAAAGCCCCTGTAATCATTATGCAAATGCTGATAAATGCGAAAGGAGCGTTATCAATGACCTTGAAAACACCCCAGGAATTTATGGAAGACCTCAGAGGTTTTTCCAAAGAGATCAACCTCTATATGTTCGGAGAAAAGGTTGAAAATTACGTAGATAATCCCATTATTAGGCCATCAATAAACGCTATGGCCATGACCTACAAGTTGGCCCAGGAACCCGAATACGAAGATCTGATGACAGAAATATCGACCTTAACTGGTGAAAGAGTTAACCGTTTCACATACCTGCATCAAAGTAAAGAAGATTTGATCAAGAAAGTAAAGATGCTTCGTCTTCTGGGACAAAAAACTGGCTGCTGTTTCCAGAGGTGTGTAGGAATGGATGCTGTAAATGCTTTATACAATACTACTTTTGAAATGGATGCCAAACATAACACAGATTATCATGAGCGCTTCAAAAAGTGGCTGATCGACGTGCAGAACCAGGACCTTACTATTGATGGCTGCATGACTGACGCTCGCGGTGACAGATCAAAATCACCCGGACAACAACCTGATCCAGATGCTTATCTGCATGTAGTTGAGAAAAGAGAAGACGGTATTGTAGTACGCGGATGCAAGCTTCATCAGACCGGTATGATCAATTCTCACGAAATTCTGGTTATGCCCAATAACAGTCTTAAGCCAGGTGAAGAAGATTGGGCTGTTTGTTTTGCAATACCCTTGAATACACCCGGTATGATTTTTGTCTATGGACGTCAATCCTGTGATACCAGAAAACTTGAGGGTGGCGACATCGATAGTGGAAATAAATATTTTGGCGGTCAAGAAGTAATGACCATTTTCGATGATGTGTTCGTACCCTGGGAAAGAGTTTTTATGTGTGGAGAAACTGACTTTACAACCATGATAGTTGAACGCTTTGCAGGCTATCACCGTCAGAGCTATGGTGGATGCAAAGTTGGCGTCGGCGACAATCTGATAGGTTGTGCCAAGGCACTGGCAGATTATCAGGGAGTAGCCAAAGCTTCTGGAGTCAAGGACAAACTCGTAGAAATGTGCCACCTGAATGAAACCCTGTATTCCTGCGGTATTGCCTGCTCAGCAGAAGGCAGCAAAACAGCAGCCGGTAATTATTTGATCGATATCCTGCTAGCTAACATTTGTAAGCAAAATGTTACCCGGTTCCCTTATGAAATCGCAAGATTAGGCCAGGATATCGCCGGCGGATATTTCGTAACCATGCCTTCAGAAAAAGATTTTGCAAATCCTGAAGTGGGCGATTTGGTTAAGAAATATTCAACTACCAGTACCGAAATTCCGGTAGAAAACCGTCAGCGGATGCTGAGGCTTATGGAAAATCTTACTATGGGATGTGCCGCAGTCGGTTACCTGACAGAATCAATGCACGGCGCAGGTTCACCCCAAGCACAGAGGATCATGATCACCAGATTAATCGACCTGGAACACCGTAAGGAACTGGCGGAAACCCTGTGCGGTATCAAGGAAAACACTGATGTAGACTGGGAATAAGCTAAATTAATGTGAAACATGAACAATCCAGATAAAAAAATAAAACTCAGAATAAAATACTGCGGAGGTTGCAACCCGGTAATAAACCGGAAGAAGCTGGTTGATAAGGTACTAACCTGCCTTAGAGATTCAATTCGAATTGAAATAACACAGAAAAATGCTGATGTAGCTCTAGTAGTCTGTGGATGTTCAGCTGCCTGCGTTGACCTGGATAACATTAGAAATCACGCTAATTATCTGATACTGGTCGCTGGTAACCAAATAAATCACTTTCAAGTATCCAGCGACCAGATGGCAATTACAATTTGCCAATTAATAATGAGAGAGGAGGAAAAGTTGAATTGTTGAATTGGCATCAGCACTACAATAATCGCATATTCCCTGCAAACGAAGCTGTAAAATGCATAAAATCAGGTGACAGAGTGGTATTAGGTCACGCTTGCGGAGAACCTCAACTATTGCCGGAAGCGATGGTAGCCAGAGCCGAGGAACTG
>CAZXIR010000062.1:0-12477 GCA_964640845.1 uncultured Syntrophomonas sp. | reverse complement strand
TTCCCCCGGCTGATTATTATTATAGAAGCTTATTCGTGTAATCTTCCTTAAAATGTTGTAAAGTAGTGAGTACAGGGCTGGGAGCTGCCTGACCCAGACCACAAAGACATGCTTTGCTCATTACGGTCCCCAACCGGTTAAGCAGGTCCAGGTCCGCGGCAGTTCCCCGTCCACTGTAAATATTCTTTACCATCTCATGCATCCTCTTGGTACCTTCCCGGCAGGGTGAACATTTTCCACAGGATTCATGTTCAAAGAATTTGGTAATCTGATTTACAACGTCTACTATGTCTCTGCTTTCATCCATCACAAATACTGCTCCAGAACCCAGGGTTGCTCCAATAGCAGCCATGGAATCGAAGTCTATAGGGGTATCCAGCTGGCGTTCAGGAATAAAGCCTCCAGATGTTCCGCCTATCTGTACTGCTTTAAACTTTTTGCCGCCCGGGATGCCACCACCGAACTCGAATATAACCTGACGAATGGTAGTATCTGTAGGTACTTCAATAATAGTACGGTTGACTACATCTCCGGTAAGAGTCATCAATTTGGTTCCGGGATAGCTCTTGGCTCCAATAGCATTGTACCAATCAGCACCATTTTCTAATATGACTGATATATTGGCAAAGGTTTCCACGTTGTTAACAATAGTTGGTTTACCCCACAGGCCAGTTACCGGTGGGAATGGTGGTTTAAACCTTGGCTCTCCCCGGTGTCCTTCGATGGATTCAATAAGGGCGCTCTCCTCGCCACAGACATAGGCACCTGCTCCCATACGTACTTCGATATCGAAATCTCCCAGGACGCCTTTGGCTTTGGCCTGGTCTATAGCGGTATTTAATTTTTCTACTACATAGGGGTATTCACCCCGACAGTAAATATAACCCTTATTGGAACCAATAGCATAACCACAAACAGCCATGCCTTCCAGAACACTCTGAGGATCATTTTCCATAATAAGACGGTCTTTATAGGTGCCTGGTTCTCCTTCATCAGCGTTGCAGACTACAAACTTCTGATCAGCTACAGCACTGTAGGAAAAATTCCACTTCATGCCAGCATTAAAACCAGCTCCACCACGTCCTCGCAGTCCGGATTTCTGCACTTCTGCCATTAAGTCCTTCTGACTCATAGACCGTGCTTTCTCCAGACCTTTGTAGCCGCCCGCGTTGATATAATCGTCAATATTTAAAGGATCAATTTTTCCATAATTGCGCATAAGTATGCGCATTTCCTCGGCCATTATTTTCCCTCCTTTCCTGTTCTTCTATTTGCATTCGCTCAAAATTGAACTGATTTTCTCCGGGTATAAGTCACCATAGGGCTTGCTGTTGATGGTAATTACCGGGGTAGCCTGGCACTGGCCCACGCACTCGGTTAATTCCAGGGTAAATTTACCGTCTGCGGTGGTTTCCCCCGCTTTAATGCCCAGGCAAGATTCCAGAGTTTTTAGTATCTTATCTGCTCCAGCCACATGGCATGGAGCGCTTTCACACATGCGGATAACATATTTACCGCGTTTACCAACTTTGAAATACGAATAGAAAGTAGCTATCCCATATGCCTTTGCCTTAGGAATATCAAATATTTGTGCTGCGGCATCGATGGCCTCCTCAGGTATATAGTTAAATTCCTTCTGCAGAGCATGATAAGATTCTATAATCCCTCCGGGAACATCTTTATATCTGCCGACTATTTCTTGATAGTCTGCCATTATTGTTTCACCTCCTGATATTTAATCCTTCTCATATGGTTTTTGAAAATGTTCATCTGCTTCCAGCAGAATCACAGTAACCTCTTGACCCGACTCCAGCGGCGGATGTCCTGCTGGCATGTCGATAAGAGCATTACAGTTGACCAGCGATTTAAGCATACTCGGTTTTTGACCCGGCAGGATGGTTACCTCCCAACCCTGGCTGCTGTAGTTGACTCTGCCTCTTACCATACGGTGTGAACGGGCTGATTTGTTAAAACCGTTGGTACACCTAGCCTGTACCTGTTTAAGTACCGGGGATAAACCCTGCATACAACGCAGGGCGGGTACAACAAAGAGGTTGAAACCGACTGCACAAGCAGCTGGGTTTCCAGACAGAACAAATACCGGTTTTGATTGATACAGTGCCAAGCCATTATGACTACCTGGCTGAATATCTGTGCCCCAGTAGATTATATTGGCCTGTGCAGATTCCAACAGCGTTTGTGCTTCGCTCTGTTTTTCGGCATAGGTCCCCCCAGTTATTATTATCAAGTCTGCCATCGCTGCAAAATTATCCAGACAGCATTTCAATTCTTGTTCTCCAAGTTCCGAAGCTAATTTATTTCCTACTACCGACCCTCCCGCCTGATTAATGAGGGCAGTTAATAGTGGGCTGTTGCTGTCCCTAGTCTGGCCCGGTTCTGGAGATCGCCAATAGGGAATAACGTTCCTGCTCATTCCGAACAGAGCAACTCGCGGGCGCTGGTATACTGATACTTCACTATGCCCAAAGGCTGCCAGCAGACCAATATGACCTGCAGAAAGCCTTGTCTTTGGTTTTGCCAGGGCATGGCCCTGCTGATAGTCTTCTCCAGTTTTTTTGATGTTGGTGCCAGGTGTGATTTCTTCCATCACCCTTATAGTGTCGCCTTTCGTCAGTACCTTTTCATGCATAATTACTGAGAGGGTTCCTGCGGGCAGATCAGCACCCGTATGTACCCCCACTGCCTGTCCAGTGCTGAGCTTAATGGGAATGAAAACTCCTGGCGCTATACAAGTTTTTAACGAAAAGCAGCTATTAATTGGAGCCCTGTCATCGCCCAGGGCAAATCCATCCACTGCAGATTGAGGAGCAGAAGGCAGATTTTCATCAGCCAGCAGTTCCTCCGCCAGAACACGTCCGGCTGCCTGCATTATAGACACCCTTTCCGGTGGAAGATGACATATATTCTCCAGGATCAGCTGCCTTGCTTCTTCAATGCACAGGTCTTTTTTCATAATAAGCCCCTGCCTTTATATACTGGATTTTCCAAAAGGACAGAGGGGATAATGACAGACCTTACATTCTTCGCAGAGTCCTCCATGTCCTAGTGCTACGATATCGGCGCGAGTTACCATTTCACCACAGAATAAACGCGGTAAAAGGAGATCCAGTGTAGTTCTGCGGCTGAATAAAGCTCCCCCAGGTACTCCGCAGATGGGCACCGTCCCCTGGTAGGCCAACATAAATTGAGATCCGGGCAAAACCGGCGCACCGTAAAAGACCACTTCGGCTCCGGAGTGCCTGATTCCTGATGGAGTAGTGTCATCTGGATCTACCGACATTCCCCCGGTGACCAGTATTAACTGGGCTCCTTCGGCAATAAAATTCTGAATTTCCAGAGCTATTAAATCGGTATCATCGGGTACCGTTACTTGACTTAGCCAGCGCCCCCCGAAGGGTATGATTTTGTGCTTTATTACTCGGCCAAAACCATCTCTGATTAAACCATTATTAACTTCAGAACCAGTAGTAATAACGGCTACCCATAGTGGTTGATAAGGCTTTACAGTAAGCAGCGCAGCAGGCTCTGAGCAAAGTCTTTCCACCTCCTGAAGCACAAGGGAATCAATGGCTACAGGTACTATTCGAGTACCGGCTATAGTCTGATCTTGGCACACTGAGCTATTGTTGTGTAAGGTAGCCAATATTATGTTGTCAACATTGTTTACCCAGCTAAGTCGTTCCGTCTGCACCTTTAATACCCCATCATACTGCGCCTTTAAATTGACCCGGCCCTGGCTGGGCTTAAGATAGAATACTCCGTTTCCGGCTGCAGCTTGAGCAATACGCTGGGCTCCCTCATCTTCATGGACCAGGTTATCATCAGGTTCCCACACCATGATGTGCTTCTTCCCTAGTTTTAAAAAACGAGGTATATCATCAGCAGTTATAACATGGCCTCGGGAAAAAGCACAGTATTTTTCGCGTTGAGGCACTATCTTGGTAATATCGTGACCCAGGGTCAAACCTACCGCATTTTCCACAGGAACTCTACGCATAATTTACACCCCAACTTTTTCTATTTTCACAGCACATGCCTTGTATTCACCAGTTCCGGTAATAGGATCCAGGTGATGGCTGGTCAATTCATTAGTTGGTGTAGCATTATAATGGAATGACATCCAGATCATTCCTGGCATTACTCGATCAGTAACTTTAACTTCACTTCTTACTTCGCCGCGGCGGGAAGTAACTTTTACTATGCTGCCGGTTTGCAGACCCAATTTATCTGCATCCAATGGGTTAATCTCAGCTTTTTCACGATCCCACATGCTATTGATACCCATGGAATAAGGCGTGGTGACATTATAATGGTATAGGATTCTGCCAGTTGACAGGAGGAATGGATATTCTTCATCCGGTATTTCTCCCGGTGGTATATGGTCTGAAGGTTGGAAGTTGCCCAGACCCCGGGTGAATTTACCAGCATGTAGAAACGGCGTTCCAGGATGGTCGGTGTTGGGACAAGGCCAGTGAAGCCCAACTTTATCAATACGATCATAATTAATACCAGTCATGGATGGTGACAGGGTAGCCATTTCATCCCATATTTGTCCGGGGTGATCATAGCTCATGGGGTAACCTAAACGAGTTGACATCTGGCAGATAGTCTCCCAATTGGCCTGACCGGGTAATGGCTCAATGGCTTTACGTACCCTCTGTACCCGCCGCTCAGTACTGGTAAAAGTACCATCACATTCTGCGAAACTGGCTGCTGGCAGTACTACATCTGCGAATGCCGCGGTTTCGGTTAAAAATAGCTCTTGTACTACGAGAAAATCAAGATTGTTCAGGGCAGCTTTAATATGATTGGCGTTGGGGTCAGTTAAAACCGGATTTTCACCCAGAATATACATAGCCTTTAATTTGCCGGCATATGCTTCTTCAAACATTTCGGGAATCTTTAATCCTACGCTGCCGGGCAGGGAAGCTCCCCAGGCATTTTCAAATTTAGCCCTTAATTCGTCATTGGTGACTGCTTGGTAAGCTGGGTAAACGTTGGGCAGGGCTCCCATGTCACAGGCTCCCTGTACATTGTTCTGGCCGCGTATCGGACACACCCCGGTACCGGGCCTGCCAACATGTCCGGTAAGCATAGCTAGATTGGCAATGCTCATAACATTGCGGGTACCACAGATATGTTCAGTTATTCCTAAAGTATAGAATATCATTGCCTTATCGGTAGTAGCATAAAGACGGGCTACTGTATAGAGGTCTTCTATCGAAATGCCGGTTAGTTCAGATACATATTCGGGTGTATAGGCTTCCACGGTTTCTTTTAATGCTTCATAATTTTCCGTACGTTCAGCAACGAACTGCTTGTCTTCCAGGCCTTCATTGATAATGATACGCATCATGCCATTTAATAGAGGTATGTCAGTACCTGGATTATGTCTTAACCAATAATCAGCGTCATCAAC
This sequence comes from uncultured Syntrophomonas sp., assembly GCA_964640845.1. Classification (GTDB taxonomy): domain Bacteria; phylum Bacillota; class Syntrophomonadia; order Syntrophomonadales; family Syntrophomonadaceae; genus JAAYJK01. The sequence continues at coordinate 7,037 of CAZXIR010000062.1, read as the reverse complement.
CAGGTCAATTCGGCGGGGGTCACATACTACCATTTTACATCCTTTGCGAGCGGCCTGACGCATTTTATAGCCAATAACCGGATGTGCTTCAGTAGTATTGGTGCCAACCAGCAGCATCAATTCTGCTTCATTAGTTATATCACTGATGGGATTAGTCATTGCGCCGCTACCAAAAGTGGTGGCCAGACCGGCCACGGTAGGAGCATGTCACGTGCGGGCACAGTGGTCAACATTATTGGTGCCCATATAGGCGCGGGTAAATTTCTGTACCAGATAATTTTCTTCGTTAGTGCAGCGAGCTGAACTAAGAGCCGCAAAGCTTTCCGGACCATATTGATCCTTGATTTCATTAAACCGAGCTGCAATAAGATCATAAGCTTCGTCCCAACTGGATGGTTCAAACTGACCATTTTTCTTGATAAGAGGAGTAGTAAGACGTTTTTCATTGTAAATAAAATCCCATCCGAAACGACCTTTAACACAGAGGCTGCGGCCATTAACGGGACTTTCTGGATTGGAAAGCACTCCAATTACCTTTCCATCTTTAACCGCCAGGTCAAAATTACACCCGGTTCCACAGAAGGGACAGGTGGTTCTTACTCGGTCTATTTCCCAACGGCGGGCTTGTCCGGCCATAGTTTTTTCGGTCAAAGCACCGGTAGGGCATACAGCTACACACTGGCCGCAAAAAACACAATCAGATTCGGCATACGGTACATCTCCAGCGGTGGTAGCTTTCCGATGAAAACCCCGATAGAGATATGATAAATTGTCCTGGCCGGTCATTTCTTCACAGGCTCTCACACATGCTCCACACAGGATGCATTTGTTCATGTCCCTGATAATGAAGGGGTTGCTGTCATCACACTTGTAGCTGTGCTTTTCACCAGCAAAGGGGCTTTCCTTTACCCCATACTGGTAGCAGTAATCTGCCAACTTGCAGTCACCTAGCTTGTCACAGGTCATGCAATCCAGGGGATGATTAGCAACCAGAAGCTCCAAAATAGTGCGTCGTGCTTCAATCACTGCAGGTGATTCAGTAAAGACTTCCATGCCTGGTATTACTGGTGTAACACACGAGGCAGGTAAAAGTCGGTTACCTTTTACTTCCACCACGCAAAGGCGGCATGCGCCCAGAGCGCTTAGGTCCGGGTCATAACAGAGACGTGGGATTTCTATCCCGGCCAAGTCACCGGCCTGCATAATTGTGCTCCCCGCTGGAGCTTCTACCTCCTTCCCATTGATGTATAGATTTACCATTTCCACCAACATTCACTCCTTTCGATTATTCCTTCGTATAATATAAAAACCCCCTGCTAGAACAGGAGGAGGTTCTCGTTAGTTCATGATGAATCATGAGCTATTTTCCCAAAAGCACGCTCCCCCTTGCCCATTTGAAATTTATGATGCAGGATAAAAATCCGCACCTAACACAGCCTGAGCATATAGCCAGGCAACGCCAATTGATTTCACAGGCCGATGACTCCTTTCCAAGTAAGGGAGGCAAACCCGTTTCCAGATTTACCGTACCGGTTGATAACCGTGTCGGCTAAGTCCCCATGACCGAAGTTTTAGGTGAAATAGCTTTGGAGCAAAGCTTTTGAAAAATTTATTCAATTTAGTCCATTTTAATCTTTAAGTATTTATGGTTATTAAATAAATTCCTAAATAAAATAACAAAGACCTCCTGCTTGAACAGAAGGTCCATATAACTAAATATACCACAATAAATAGCTTTTGATAGCATATCATTAGTTATAACCTATACTCCTTTCCAAACACGGGAGGCAGAACCGTTTCCAGGTCTACCCATAGGCTTGAACACCATAGCTAAAGCTTTAGATGTTAAAGCTCGGAGATCAATTATTCTCTTTTCAATCTAATTAATTCTACAGCAAATAATAATATACCTGCTAAAATTGCAATAATTTTAAAAAATAATTAAATGTGCACTAAAAGCAGTCTTAGTTTCTTGGTTATAACTTCACATTTTGCTGGTTATTTGTCAGCTATTCAATTATTCGCTCCGGGCGAGTGTATACATTGAAGCGACTTCCTCTGGCGAATCCCACCACAGTTATTCCCAATTGCTCAGCCCCTTGAACTGCCTGCAGGGTTGGGGCAGAACGAGAAATAATGAAAGGTATCCTATTTTGTGCTGCTTTGGCCAATATTTCATTGGATATTCGGCCGCTCAGAACCAGACACTTATCGAATAATGATATATGGTTGATAAATGCATAGCCAAAGACTTTATCAACTGCATTATGTCGTCCGATATCCTCATATCGTACCAGCATGGTTCTATTGTCAGCCAGCGCGGCACTGTGCACTCCGCCGGTTATCTTGAAAGTATCAGCCCGGTGGTCTAATTCATGAATCAACTGCAGCAGGTGGGAAGCCTTAAATCGGGCTTTTGCTGAATAACACTGGAGTGATGGATTTTCTAATATCCTAAAGCTCTTGTTATGAAACTCAGAATCTGATTGATCAGAACCAATTGCCGACAAAGGCTCGGTAGTTGTAATATTAATCCTGCCTCTGGAGCAGTCGATAGATTTTACAGCACTATCCTGATCGAGAATGGCTTCACTCAGTAGAAATCCCAAGGCCAGTTCACGGTCTGCTCCAGGAGAGCAAACCAGGGTAGTGAAATATGTTCCGTTAATAAATATACATAACTCTTCTTCCCGAACCAGATGAGCATCTGCTTCAACTAAACGGCCGTCATCAAATAAAGTAATCTTAACCTGGTTGTAAAAATTCCCCTCATTCACTAACATTCCCCTCCATAGCATGTCTGTAGTTTTTGTATTTAATATTACCTTATTTACATGCCATGGGGATATATTTTAGATTAAGATCATCTGAATCAAGCGATAGTGAATAAACTTATGTACATCCAAGGTATGTCTTAAACCATTTGAATGGGGGCTTACTATTCATCAGTGGTCAAGGAGAAACCTGATCTAGAGTCATAAAACCACCTCAACTTCAAAAAAACAAACGAGGATTTGGTGCGTCAGAGAGGGAGACTTTACATGTGAACCTTCCATATTATATCCCTTTATAAAAGGTCAATAAATTCATCGACTGACAGGCCTGCTTGCTCCAGGATGCTTTTTAATGTTCCAGGTTTAACAGTTTTACCAGTATGTACCGGGATGGTTATAAGTTTTTGGCTATCTGCGGCTTGCATGTAATGGTGGCTGCCGCGAACATGAATAAGATGAAAGCCATATCTGGATAGAGCTGAAACTATCTCTTTGCCAGTTATTCTGGGTAGTCGACTCATAAAACCACCTCAACTTCCCCAAAAAATAGACGAGGATCTTTATCCGGCAAAGGCTGTCCCTGTATCTTTAAAGCTTCGATGTAACCCAGGATGGCTTCTTTAGAATTAGCTAAAGCCTCTTCAAAGGTATCTCCCTCAGAAATACAACCAGGTAGCCCTGGCACAGTTACGGTATAGCCGCCTTCTTCGTTCCACTCGAATATAACCTTAAATTTCACGGTTTTTTACCTCCTTCCTAAGTTATTCCGGGTTTTTCCTGTTGTTTAACGTTTTTAAGTGAAGCGATTACTTCTGCTACCGTGTTAATTTGAGACTGTATTTCTAAATAGTTCCTTGCGTTAATAACTCTCGTACTTGGGACCCATTTCATTAATGATACTAGTTTGTGATGCATTCGTAGTTTGTTGACCAATTACAATAGTACAATTATTGAAGGTACCTGAATGCAATAGACTAGCAGTAGTGATATTAACTAAATCGTGTGTGGAAAATGGTACTGGGACAGCATTCTCAACATCTCCTAACTGATTCCATTGTATTCTAAAAATATTCAAAATCATACCGCTTTTGCACATAAAAATCAATAATGATTTGGTAATTCTCACCCCTTGAATTAAATATTGAGCATTAAAAAGCCTTAAAATATAACGACCGTTCTGGAATAGAGACAATAAAAAAACCCGCATGAACTGCGGGTTTGGGTGCTTTTAAATGGTCGGGGCGACAGGATTTGAACCTGCGGCCTTCTGATCCCAAATCAGACGCGCTACCAAGCTGCGCCACGCCCCGAACTTAATTATGATAACATTTGAACCGGAACCATGTCAATGCGTTTAACAGAGCTTCCCGGGACAGTAAAAATTCAAGAAGCAAAAAACAAAAATCTAAAGTAATAAATATTGTAAGCATGTTTATGTGGTGTTTAAAGGTTATAAATAGACAAAGTTAATCTCGTATTTACGAGTAAGATGTTCTAAACCACCGAAAAATAGGGATAAAAGCAATAATATATTGACAAATAATGGAAGGATATAGTGGCTGGTTTGTTGAAATGTATTAATGAAAAATATATTTCAAGGGTGTGATAAAAAATGAGTAATGGTGAGAACTGGAGTATCCCCTGGCAGAGCGCTCTGGAAAAAATACAGGAGCACGATCTAAGTGCTGCTCTAGAGATTATTCTCAAAATGGTTGATTATGAACCGGACAATATAACCCTGATTAACCTTCTGGCCGATTGCTATTACTACATGGGTGCATTTGATCGGGCCAAAGCGTGCTGGGAAGAGGTTATCAGATTGAACCCGGCTAACCAGGAGGCTAAAAATAAAATTGGTCGCTTTAAGACACCTGCTTTCCAATCATGGATAAAAAGATATCAATATGCACTATATGATATTGAACAAAAAAACTATGAAGCAGCTTTAAAATCACTGCAGGGACTTATGAGAGAAAACGATGGCTTTGTTAGTGTATATCAGTTTTTGGGTTTGTGTTATATGGCCTGTTCTGAATATGATCAGGCCAAGATAGTATGGAAAAAGGGACTCGAAAGGGATATTAGCAATGAAACGCTATCAGATTATCTGCGTATGATTGATGGTACCAATGATATTAAAGAGTTGCCCAGCAAAGATATTGAAAAACCGCTGGTTGTCAAACAGGAAGCAAGTCGCATCTTTCCATTTAAAAAGATTACGGTAGCATTAGTTGCTACCGCCTGTCTAATCCTGCTGTTCAAGGTCGGTTGGATAGAGCCGGATCGTGACAGCACCTTTGAAAACCAGGAGAGGTTGCAAAGTGAGGTTACTAGCAATGAAAGTTTAACTGAAAATAGCGTAGAAAATATTCCGGTGGTATCTGATAATATTTTAACTGATGAGGAAAGAAGCAGAGGTGGTTCTGATTACGATTTGGAACAAGAAAAGAATTACTACCGGGAAGGATATCAGGCTTATCAGGATGCAAATTTCAAAAAAGCCATCAGTAATTTAGGAGTAGCAGTTTCCATGGATACAGGAAGCTATCTTAACCGGGAGGCACTTTATTATTTGGCCCGAACTTATTATCTGCAGAAAAATTACGAACAGGCGGAGCATTATTACTTGAGATATTTAGAAAAATTTCCAGAAACTAATTACCATGATGATAGTCTGTATTATTTGGGAGTTATATATGATGCAACTGCTCAGGGCCAGAAAGCAGTGGAGGCACTAAGAGAAATGCAAAGGGTATCTCCCAATTGCGGTTATGAATCTTCAGAGTTTTTCAAAAGGGTAATGAAAGATCAATAAGTCGGTTGTGCAAGGTCTAATTGAAGACAATCATATACAAAGGTTGCCGATAATTTTTGGCAACCTTTTATTGGCAATTTCAGTAGCCAGCTATTAGATAACTAGAATTATGCAAAATCCTCTGATGAATGATTAAATTACATTAGAATGGAAATAATGAAAAAAAGGAGCAATTTTCTTTGACTGCCATTATTTGAAGATGTTCTTTAAGATAGAAGCGGATATTGGTAGGAAGAGAGGTTGCTGTGACTAAAATGCCATTGCTAATATGTTCTGATTGTACAAAAAATAAAAAAAATCATTTCTTTGCGCTGAAGGCTTGACTTCATAGGGGATAATTAATTATCCTATTAAGAGAAGCAAATTGATGCGGAAGTGGCTCAGTGGTAGAGCATCGCCTTGCCAAGGCGAGGGTCGAGAGTTCGAATCTCTTCTTCCGCTCCATTAAAAAAAAGTGCCTCGGCAACTGCCGGGGTGTTGTATTTTTCACTAAATTAGGGTAAATTCTTTAAAGGGCTTATTTAGCTTATTTTTTATTGTGTTTAATAACAAAAAGCTTGGTGGAGATAAAGGCTTAGGTTGTGATCCCTGGCCATGGGGTTAATTGATAATGGTAATAATAATAAATTTAAATATTTGAATAAGATGAGGTTAGGAGGAGCGTAAATGAACGCGAGGGTAGAAAAAGTTGAAAATGGTGAAGCAATCCTGGAGATAGAAGTGAGTGCGGATAAGCTTGAAGAGGGTATGGAATACGCTTATCGTACAGTGGTCAAACAGGTTACGATACCCGGTTTTAGGAAAGGCAGAGTACCCCGCCAACTTTTAGAAGCTTATTATGGGAAGGAAGTACTTTACCAGGATGCCCTGGAACACATTATTCCAGGTCTCTATGACGAAGCCGTCAAAAAACTGGAACTTCACATAATGGGACAGCCCGACTTTGACTTTGATATTGAAAATATCGAAGATGGTCAACCGTTTATTGTCAAGGTGGCAGTAGCAGTGGAGCCGGAAGTTGTGCTGGGTGAAATAGAGGGTTTAAATATTAATGTTCCTGATTTTACCGTTAGCGATGAAATGGTTGAAAACAGGTTGAATGACATGCGTTCCTCTTATGCTCAAATGGTGGAAAAAGATGGATCCAGTGACAATGGAGACACGGTTACTATAAACTTTGAGGGTTTTATTGATGGAGTACCCTTTGATGGAGGAAAAGGAGATGATTATCAGTTGGCTCTGGGTTCCAATACCTTTATACCCGGTTTTGAAGAGCAGCTGATAGGTTTAAAAGCAGGGGATGAAAAAGAGGTTCTGGTTAATTTCCCCGAAGACTACCAAGCCGAAGACTTAGCGGGGCAACCAGCAGTCTTTAAAGTTGAAGTAAAGAGTATTCATCAGTTAATTCCCTCATCTGCTTGGTCTGTACACTCTTTACTTCAACCAGC
>CAZXIR010000061.1:0-12511 GCA_964640845.1 uncultured Syntrophomonas sp. | reverse complement strand
CTGACCACATTGCCTTTGGATTTTGACATTTTGGAACTGTCTTTTAGAACCATACCCTGGGTGAGCAGGTTAGTAAATGGTTCTTCACAGGACAACATGTCGATATCATAAAGGAATTTAGTGAAAAAACGGGCATACATCAAATGGAGAATGGCGTGTTCTACTCCTCCGATATACTGGTCAACCGGCATCCAGTAATCAGCCGCCTCTTTGCTGAAGGGAACACCTTTTTCGTGAGGACTGCAATAGCGATCAAAATACCAGCTGGAGCAAACGAAGGTGTCCATGGTATCTGTTTCTCTGCGACCTTCTCCGCCACATTCAGGACAGGTGGTGCGGGTGAAGCTTTCCACATAATTCAGAGGTGACTCACCGGAAGGCCTGAATTCTACATCTTCAGGCAGGAGTACCGGAAGCTGATCTTCCGACAGGCATACAATACCACATTTTTCGCAATATACAATCGGTATTGGTGCACCCCAGTAGCGCTGACGGGATATCAACCAGTCCCGCAACCGGAAGTTGATAGTACCACTACCGATATTGTTTTCTTCCATATATTTTATTACTGATGATATACCTTCTTGTACATCAAGTCCATTGAATGCACCAGAGTTTACCATTACTCCATCTCCAGTGTAGGCCTCAGTCATTGCTTGGGCATCTGCAGGAGAATCATCGCTTTTTATAACTACCCGGATAGGTATATCATATTTTCGGGCAAAATCAAAGTCTCTCTGATCATGGGCCGGAACTGCCATTATTGCACCGGTTCCATAATCCATCAAAACATAGTTGGCAATCCAGATCGGCACCCTTTCACCGTTCATAGGATTAATTGCATAAGCGCCGGTGAAAACCCCTTCCTTTTCAGCATCAGTTGCTGTGCGAGCCAAATCAGATATATTTTTCATGCTTTGAACGAAGTTTTTTACTGCAGATTCCTCAGGCCGACCCACAGAAATCTTCTCTACCAGCTGATGTTCAGGAGCCAGGACCATGTAAGTTACTCCAAATACCGTATCCGGGCGGGTTGTGAAAACCGTCATTGACTCGTCTAAGCCCTCTATAGGCATGGAAAACTGACAGCCTTCGCTGCGTCCTATCCAGTTTCTCTGCATAGTTTTTACTTTTTCCGGCCAGCCCGGCAGTTTTTCCAGGTCGTCCAACAGTCTCTGAGCATAATCGGTTATTTTAAAGAACCACTGCTCCAGTTGCTTTTTCTCCACCTCGGCTTCACAGCGTTCACAGGCTCCATCTACTACCTGCTCATTGGCCAGAACCGTTTGGCAGGAAGGGCACCAATTTACCGCGGACTTCTTTTTATAGGCCAGCCCATTTTCATAAAGCTTTACAAACATCCACTGGGTAAATTTATAATAATCAGGTTTACAGGTAGCCAGCTCACGATCCCAATCGTAACTGATACCCATGGTTTTCAGCTGTTGTTTCATGTTTTCTATATTGGAATTGGTCCATATGGAGGGAGGAGTAGCATTTTTAATTGCCGCATTTTCAGCCGGAAGACCGAAAGCATCCCATCCCATAGGATGCAGAACGTTATAGCCATTCATGCTTTTGAACCGGGCTACTACGTCACCTATAGCGTAATTGCGTACATGACCCATATGCAGATTGCCTGATGGGTAGGGGAACATTTCCAGGTCATAATATTTCGGTTTATCAGGGTCTTCGCTAACTTTAAAGAAATGGTTTTCTTCCCAGTATTTTTGCCATTTTTCTTCAATAGACCGGTGATCATACTTACTGCTCATAATAACCTCCTTGTTAAAATATCAGAAAATAAAAAAGCTCATCCCCGGTAAGGGACGAGAGATTGTTTTCCCGCGGTACCACCCTTATTGACAGATACAATAATGGTGGAGCTAGTGGGATTCGAACCCACGACCTCTTGAATGCCATTCAAGCGCGCTCCCAACTGCGCCATAGCCCCACGTCATGTCCACTCGGAATTATAACGGAATTTCCGTCACAGGCTGAATATCACCTGTGAAGCTCACCGGTGAGTTCGACTGACTTTATCGTCTCACACCATCCGACGATTCTCTGAAAATCGTCTGTCTACTACTCCGGTTCAACGCTTTAAAATATGGAATTAATGACTCGCAACTTATTATAATTAAAAACCACATTAAATGCAACATAATTATTGGAATAATTGCGAAAAAAAAAACAATCCTCAATAGACAAAGTAAATGAGACCCTGCCAAGAGAAAAAAGAAACATCGAAGTATTGAAGAATCTTGAAAACGCTTTAAATAATTATCGAACCCATATATTCGTCTAATAGTGGGAATCTGCCGTTCAAGGAGTAGTTACATAGCTTATTCAATTTTTAAAGACCATCTAGTTGAGAATTTTGCATAATTAATTTTTCATATTATTAGCCAGGTATTTCTGTAATATCATCCTTAGGCAACGCCGAAGGATATAAAAGATCCTTCGCTGCGCTTAAGATTGACAAGCTGGGTTTTTGAATTATGCAAAATTCTCAGTTAATAGGCAAGATGTTTTTCTAAGAATTTTAAAAAAGCAGTCTTCACCTTGGTAAAAATATAATATAATAATTAGCAAATAAGTAAAAAAATGTTATGAATTGTTTTTAAAGGAGAATTCTTGATGAGTTTTGATCGGCGGATACTGGTAGTGGGATTTATTTTATTGATCCTTGCCTTTGCTGGGGGAATTAAATATCAAGGTCTTAATGAAAGCAAAAGTAGTGAAGAAGACATACTGCTTGAAGATATTGCAAGCACTGTTAATAATACAGGAATAGTGGAAGAGCAGGGGGAGGAAAACTTGATACAAGTTTATGTGTGTGGACAGGTACAGTCTCCAGGTATATACATAGTTAAAGAGGGTGCCCGTTTGCATGAAGTTATAGAATTGGCGTCAGCTCTGGAAGATGCCCAGTTAAAATATTTGGGCATGGCCCGGGAACTGGTAGACGGCGAAACAATAGTAGTCCCTGGCTTGGGCGATATTGATCCTGCTAATCCTAATAGTACCACCACAGGGATTTATCCGGTAAACACAAATAGCGGTAAATTGAACATCAACCAGGCCAGTGCAGAAGAAATGGCCAGTAAGCTTAATGGAATAGGTCCGGTATTAGCCGGCCGGATTATAGACTACCGTTCAGCCAACGGACCTTTTAAGAATATCGAAGACCTGCAACAGGTAAGCGGCATAGGAGAAAAAAAATTTAATGATATCAAAGATAGTATATGTGTTAGGTAAGAGCTTTCACCCGAAGAATACCGTGAACACAAAAACGGTTGGATAATATGTTTAGTTTGTGGATAGCTGTATTTATAATATTTTCCATAGGTATTATTTTAGCCTATTATGAGTTGTGGATAGCTTTATTATTGCTAATGGGCCTGATAGCGTTAATCTATTTACTGCTTCCCAGATGGGGTCGGGAAATTTTCGTGGCTATCATGGTACTATTCATAGGTTTTGCGTATTTTCAATGTCGGGCGGTCGATGAGCCACAAGGCTTAACGGATTTAGGAAATCAGGAAATGATCGGGGTCATCATCAACTATCCAATTCATAAACAAGATAGAACCGGATTTCTGCTTAGAACTGATGAAAATAGCCCCTACCTTAAGTATATCCAGGTATATTGCAGTTTCCAAGCAGATATTAAAAAGGGCCAGCAGGTGACTGTGCAGGGTGAGTTGGAAGTCCCTGACCAACCTGGCAATCCAGGGGAATTCAATTACCACACTTATCTGTTAAATAAACGGGTTTTCTATATCATGTCTGTTGATAGAGCAGAAGATCTAATAAACATTATCCCGAATCAAGGAATGGGCAAGCTGCTTAATGGTTATCGGGATAAGATAGAAGAAGTGGTTTTGGAAATACTTCCCGCATCGGAAGCTGACCTGTTCCTGGGTATGCTGCTGGGAGAAAAGGAAAACATAGAAGATGATCAGTATGAGATGTTTCAAACAACTGGTATTGTACACATTTTTGCGGTCAGCGGTCTGCACATAGGATTTTTGGTCTTGTTTTTCTCCTTTGGTGCATCATTGCTGGGTGTTTCAAAAAGAACCCGATTTCTAGTGGTGATGGGAATTCTTATATTGTATGGCAGCCTGATCGGCTGGCCCATTTCTGTTCAGCGGGCAGTGATTATGGCTTCATTGGCTTTGCTGGCCCACTACCGGGGACGGCAAGGTGGCTTAGGGAACTCCCTGGGCCTGGCGGCCATGATTATAGTATTATTGGACCCCTATGCTATCTTCACCACCTCATTTCAGCTTTCCTTTATGGCCGCCTGGGGCTTGGTATGTCTTTACCCCTACCTGAAAGATTATTTCAACTATCAAAATTCTCTGTGGGATATAGTTTTAATACCCTTATGCGCTCAATTAGCAGTATTACCTTTAATCGCCTACTATTTTAATATTTTTAGTCCCTGTGGGTTAATCAGCAATATAATAATCAGCTACCTGGTTGGAGGCATAGTAATAACCGGGTTTGCTGCTCTGCTTACTGTTTACTTTGCTCCTTTGGCGGCTCTTTTTCTGTATCCGGTGGGCTTTATGATCGAGATATTAAATGGCCTGGCATGGTATATGAGTCAGATACCGGGAAGCTACCTGTGGGTGAAAACCCCTCATCCAGGACTTATCGTCTTTTATTATCTGATGGTGTTGATGCTTCTGGCGGCCATATATTATTCCTGGCCACGCAGGTATTTCTGGAGTCCAACTATAGTATTAGGCATCTTACTGATGATAATCTGTCTGCCGGCCAGCTTTTATAAGTACGGTACCCTGGAAGTGGTTTTCCTGGATGTGGGGCAGGGTGATAGTATCCTTATTAAAACGCCTCGGGGGAAATTCATACTGCTGGATGGAGGGGGCAGTTATTTTTATTCGGTAGGCCGGAAAAAAGTTATTCCCTATTTGCATCACCGGGGGGTACGAGAAATTTATATGTTGATCAATAGTCATCCGGATTGCGACCATCTCCAGGGATTGATAGAAGCCGCATCCCAAATTCCCTTCCGGTATGCAGTAGTACCAGAAACACTTGTAGATGTCCCGGAATATGAACCACTGGAAAAAATGGCTCAGGCCAGGGGAGTACCGGTCTTAACCGCAACTGCCGGACAATGTATTAATATTGAAGAAGGGCTAAAGCTGGAAGTGCTGTATCCGCAACCAGGAATAAATAGTTATGATTACAATAATCAATCACTGGTGTTAAGGTGTGAATTTGGTCAGTATTCGTTATTGTTGCCGGGAGATTTGGAGAAAACAGGACTTCAACATATTATAGAAAAGGATTCCTGGAAACCAACTTTGGTGGTTAAGGTCCCTCACCATGGCAGTGGGGGTTCCCTTTTAGAGGAATTTTATAGTATCCTTAATCCTTATGCAGCAGTGATATCAGTGGGAAAAAACAATATCTATGGTCATCCCAGTCAGGAGGTTTTAGACTGTCTGGAGAAACAGGGAATACTAGTGCTGCGAACCGATCAACATGGGGCTATTGCTTTCGAGAGTGACGGCCAGCAAATGAAGATAAACCTTTTTAGACCTTGATGGTATGGCTAAATGCCACTTCTTCGGGTCACTCGTAAGAACGATTCCTGTATCTGGCTTGTCAACTCGTCCTCATCAATGGTATTCATCTTCCCATCTAACATCAGCACTTTCCCATCCACTATGGTGCAGTATACATCACTAGACTTAACTTGATAGACCAGTTGAGAATAGACATTGGCTGCCCCTAGGGGTTGAGTGTGCCAGCCATTAAGATTTACCAATACTATGTCTGCTTTTTTGCCTACTTCCAGGCTGCCTATTTCTCGTTCCAATCCCATAGCCCGGGCACCACCTAGGGTAGCCAGTTCGAAAACCGTTTCTGCCCCCATGCTGGTGGGACCGTACTCAGGCTTCTGTATTAGCGAAGCCAGGCGCATCTCCTGGAATACATCCAGGTTGTTATTGCAGGGGGGGCCATCTGCACCCAAGGCTATCTGTGCTCCTTTGGCCAACAGGGCTGGTATTTTGGCTATACCGGAGGCGAGTTTAAGGTTGGCGGAAGGACAGTGAACTATATTGGTTTGGCCTGTACATAATATATCCATTTCGTTTTGATCCAGGTGGATACAGTGAGCAAGAATCAGTTTATTACTGCACAAACCCAATTTATCCATATAGGCCACATTTCTCATCCCCCTCATTTGTTGTACTGCCTGCACCTCGGCGAGATTCTCAGAGGCATGAGTATGAATGGGAATATTATACCTTTGGGATAGCCGATTTATCTCAATTAGCAAATTTTCGGTACAGGATAGCACAAAGCGGGGGCATAAAGCATAGTTTATTCGTCCATGAGCCTGCCCATTCCAACGCTGGTAGAGGTCCATGCTTTCATCGATGGCATTACTACTACTGTCAATAAGGGTATTTGGTACCTCAGGTCCCCAATCCATCATGCACTTGCCGCCCAGGTAACGTATCCCTGCCTCTTGAACCGCGGTAAATAGTGATTCGGTATGGTGAACGGTTCCCATGTCGATAATGGCGGTGGTGCCTCCCCGCAAGCATTCGGCACATCCCAAGAGAGCCGAATAATACAAAGATTCTTCATCATGACTGCCCTCCAGGGGCCAAATGCGTAGTTTCAGCCAGTCCAGGAGTTCCATATCGTCGGCTGTACCTCGAAAAAGAGTCTGACACAGGTGGACATGGGCCTGAACCAGGCCGGGAATAACCAGCATCCGGCTGGCATCGATCATCTGCTGCACCGGTTTGTTTATGGTCGGGGCTATTTCCACGATGCGATCATCCTGCACCAGAATATCTGCGTCAATAATCTCCCGGTCTTTATTCATGGTAACTAACGTTCCATTCTTTATCAGTAACGACATAATTTAGCCTCCCTAGTTTTCTCATTCAATTTCTTTTAAGGTAAATCTTACCTTATCTCACTGAAACATACTATTGTAAGTTATTTATTCATAGCTTTATTGAGAAGGGGGAAGATATGCATCAAAAATAAAATGACAGCAGATCCCAGCATGCTAACCCTGGGAGTGGGTTATTTATTAGCCCGTCTTTCGCTCCCGGCCATGGCGGGTATGATTATATTTTCTATGTTCAGCCTGATGGACACCTGGTTTGTAGCGAAGCTGGGACCGGATAATCTGGCCGCATTGACTATGGTTATCCCGGTTCAAGTACTTATTACTTCTATGGCTTCTGCAACTGGGGTGGGAATTACATCGTTAATCGGGCGCGCTCTGGGCAGCGGACAAAGAGCTTATGCTGATAATGCGGCCTGGCATGGTCTGGTATTAAGTTTGATTTATGGCTTGGTTTTTGCGCTGCTGGGTTTAGCATATATCGATGAACTACTGCACTTTTTTGGCTGCTCCAGCAAAATATTCCTGTTGAGCAAAGCTTATATGCAAATACTTCTAATGGGGTGTGTGTTCAGCTTTGTACCCATCATACTGATGAGCGTCATCCAGGGAGAAGGCAATACCTTGGTGCCGGTATTGATATCTTTAGTAGGTATTATCATAAACGTGGTACTGGACCCCATATTTATTTTTGGCCTAGGACCTATTAAGGCTATGGGATTGAAGGGAGCTGCATATGCCGGAGTACTGGCCCAGATCTTGGTCACTGTCCTGGCTGGAGCTTTAGCGGTTAAAAAGAAGAGGTTTTTAAGCTGGTCGACGGCTAATTTTGCTCCCAGTTGGGGTGTACTACTGGCCATATATCGAGTTGGATTTCCTACCCTGGTAATGGAACTAGCAGGAGTTATTGTATTGGGGTATATGAACCGGATCCTGGCCGGATTCAGTTTTACTGCAGTAGCAGCTATGGGGGTGTTTTTGCGTATCAGATCCATGCTGTATATGCCTGTTTTTGGGCTGGTTCAGGGAACCATGCCCATAGCTGCCTTTGCGTTTGGGGCGGGTAATTTAGAGCGAGTAAAAGAAACCATTATCAAAGCGGGAGTAACTTCATTTGTTTTAATGATTATAGCCTGGTTTATTATGCAGTTTCATCCTCTATTGTTTATAACCTACTTTTCCCAGGATCCGGCCCTGACTGTTCTGGGGGTAAACTGCATGCGGTTGGCCACTATTTTCATACCTTTAATAGGTCCGGTACTGATACTCAATACTGTCTTACAGGCAGTTGATCGTGGATTCACGGCCATGTTTTTATCGCTATGCCGGCAGCTGGCCTTTTTTCTGCCTCTATTGATATTTCTTCCCCAACACCTGGGATTGAATGGGGTGTGGCTGGCTTTCTCTTTGTCAGAGCTCTTAGCCGCTATGCTCGCTCTTATAATATTTATTCGTCTGTGGCGGACACTCCAGATTAAGCGGAATTCACCATTCTTTCTCGCCTTTGGTTGGTCTTATGTAATGAGAAGGATTTATGCCTGGTTAAAATGGAGTTAAGGCAGTAGCCGTTACTTATTATTCCAACGGAGAAAGTTGTGGTAGTTATTTCATTTATAGAAATATACTCTCCCATTTTCAAGCTGGTATTTCAAACAACCTTGATTATATAGATAAGTTACCAGTGCAGCCATAGTAGAGCTTAAGAGGTAATATTCATTAAGATCTACCGATAAATCTTCCAGAATAATAATCTCCTCCAACAGTTCCTCCCGGCTTTTGGGTTGATCGCTTAAATCCAGGCACAGATCAAGATACTTAAGCAAAGTCTGATGATTAAGTTCTATTAATGGAGGTAATTCATCTTGGGTATATACTTTTTGGGCATGTCCTAGAATATAATAGTCATAACCCAAATTTTGCAGGGTATTGAAAGTATCCAGCTGCGCCTGTATATCCATAATGAACGGCACTGAATATTTTGTCAGTATCTCGGCACTGAAAAGGGCATCCCCAATAAAACATACATTGTCTTTAGTTCCTATTCCTATCTGGCCTTTAGCGTGTCCGGATAGGGAAATGATTTCAAATTTTTCGTTGTTGATCTTCTCTGTTCCAGGTCGGAGAAGGCAATCCATATGCATGGCTTTGGTTTTAACATAGTCCCGGGACAGTTCCCGGGGGGGATTACCTCCAAAAATATATAATGGAAAGAGATAAGCATTTTCAATAAACAGGGAAGATTCCGGGGAGCTATAAAAAACACTGCCGGGAAAATTCTCTTTAAGATAGATATTTCCTCCCCAGTGGTCAAAGTGTTCATGGCTGTTGATGACATATTTTATGGATATACCCAAAGAAGACAGTAGGGTAGTTGCTTTTCTGGCTTCACTGTTGTCACTGCCGGTATCAATTAGCAAAGAGTACTTGTCTTTGAACTGGAATACTCCCATGTTGGTTGGAGCAGGAATATAGTAGGTATTTCCATTAATCTTTGTAAGTTCCATCACTTTTACCTCCATAATGGGACACGGGGACAGGTTCCTTGTCCCATTTTTTAACCGGTTTGATGGGACGAGGAACCTGTCCCCGTGTCCCATTTCCTCCAATTTTACTACGAAAATAACTTGATGGGGATGAAGGCTTAAGGTTAGCGCAGTCCCCACCTTAAGCCAATTTTCACTAGTGGTTGTGGGTATATTTGAGAAAGATAGAAATGCTATAGGCCAGATATATCATTGTGCTACCATTTGCTGGCAAAGACATACCAGGGACCGATCCCTATTTCCCGGCCCCTGTCATTTTGTTCTTTCAGAAAGGGTAATAGTTCATCTTCCTCTACCAGTATTACTTCAATATCTTCTCCGACTCCCAGATTCTGAACCGGCTCCAGATTAGGGGTCGCTGTTTCATCAATTTCGGCATTTATAACATAAACATAGTCATCAATAAAGGCCGGATTGCTTTTGAGAGGAGGACTGATTCTGGTAATTGTACCGGTAAAGCCGGTTTCCTCCTGCAATTCTCTTAGTGCTTCTGCTTCAATATTATCTGAGTCTGCCATCCCGGCCGGAAAGCCAATGATATAATTATTGATGGCCGGACGATACTGTTGGATAAGAACAATTCTATTGGATGGAATCAATCGGGAGATAATAACCATTCCTCGATGTCTATTCTTGCGTTCTACACACTCCCACTGTACAATCTGTCCATCTCGTCCCGAAAAGTTCATTACTTTTAAAGTGATCCAATTTCCCGCATAAAGCACTTCCTCAGTTAATTTTCTCATAATTTAAATACCTTTCCTAAACTGAGTGGCTTTGGTTAATTACATCCTCAGCCGCTATAATTCCTGAGGCACTGGCCTGTATCAAACCTCTGGTAACCCCAGCCCCATCACCAATGGCCCATAATCCCTCGATATCCGTCTGTAGGGATTGGCTCAGGCTGGGCCGCGCCGAGTAGAATTTAGCTTCGATTCCATACAAGAGGGTATGGTCAGAGGCCACACCCGGCATGGCTTTGTCCAGGGCTTCCAGACACTCTTTAATGCCCACCATGAATCGATGGGGGAGCACCAGGGATAAGTCTCCCGGTACCGCTCCCTTAAGGGTTGGCTCAACCAATCCCTTTAACAGGCGGGCGGGGGTGGAACGTCGTCCTCTTTTAAGATCACCAAAACGTTGTACGATTATAGAACCACTTAACATATTGGCCAGACTGGCGATACGTCTGCCATATAGTATGGGACGGTTAAAAGGCTGAGTGAATTCCTGACTCATTAAAAGCGCAAAATTGGTATTACTGGTCTGGCTTTCGGCAAAAGAGTGACCATTGACAGTAATAATTCCATTGGTATTTTCCATGACTACGTGACCATTGGGGTTTACACAAAATGTTCTGACCACATCATCAAATTCACGAGTGTTAAAAATAATTTTAGGTTCCCAGATGTTATCGGTATAATCCTGCATAGTAACAGCAGGAACTTCTACTCTAACTCCAATATCTACCTGATTGTTACTCATAACAATACCCAGAGATTTAGCCTGTTCTGCAAACCACTGAGCTCCATCCCGGCCGGGAGCAGCAATAATAATCGGAGCATAATAAGTATTCTGGTTAGTTTTTACCCCTTGAACGTGGTTATTTTCAACCAGTATCTCTTCAACGATTTCTGTCGTTTGAATAGTCAGTTTTTGTTTAAGATCCTCATATATATTACCTAGAACCTTTTTAGTATTTTCAGTACCCATATGCCTTATACGAGCGGGTATCAACTTTAATCCGGCTCGGGCTGACCTGAGCTTAAGGTCTTCAATCTTTTCGCTGTCCTGGCCAAAAACGCGGTCTGGCGCGCCATATTTAACATATATACTATCTGCATAGTCAATTAAATATTGCAGTTTTTCTTTGCCTATATAATCCTGTAGCCAGCCTCCAAATTCAGTAGTTAAAGTAAGTTTACCGTCGGAAAAGGCCCCGGCTCCACCCCAACCACACATAATGGAACAGGGTTGACAATTAACACAGGCATCGGCCTGAACTCCTATCAAGCAGTTCCTTTTTTCTACCGTCCGCCCTTTTTCCAGTATAAGTACTTTAAGCGAGCTCTTCTGGCTTATTTCCAGAGCCGCGAAAATGCCTGCTGGACCGGCTCCAATTATGATTACATCATAATCATTAATCAATCAATACACCCCCCCAGCTATAAGATATAAAACCGCGCTAACCTTAAGCCTTCATCCCTACCAGTTATTTTCTAATAAACCTATCGCCTAAATTATAGCATATGCATTTCTGTATATAATAATGATTGTTATGATTTACAGGGTACCTGTTATAATGAAATAGAGAATTTTAACAGGAGATTAAAAATGATAGACAGTAGTTTGTATTTCCTATGGGGGAAAGAGCATTTTTTGCTGGATCAAGAGATAAAAAGAATAGTAACTGAGGTGTCTCTACAGCTAGGGGAAGAACCTGAAGTTATATACTTGGATACCGACGAGATGAGTCCCCGGGAATTGCGAGAACAGTTGGAGTTCAGTCCACTTTTCAACCTTTATCGGGTGGCGGTTATAAAAAGGCCTTACTGGTTAGGTAAAGGTAAAAAAAGAGGAAATAAAAGCGAAGAATTCATTAAGGCGATCAATGACTATTTGGATAGTGATCCCCAAGGCCAGACTCTGATCTTTACTTCTCAGGAACTGGAAAAGACTAATCCGCTGGTTAAAAGGTTGAATAAGGATGCTCGGATAATTGCCTGCAAAAATCCGGATGCCAGATATATTGGCAAGTGGGTAACTGATGAATTTGCTGTCCGGGATCGGATATGCAGCGCAGAGGTAGTTAACCGTTTGATTAACTGCGGTCAGGATATGTATTACCTTTATAATCTGATCGAAAAGCTTTGCCTGCAGGTAGAGGGAAGAAAAATCAATGAAAAAGATATCGAGGATCAAGTCAGTGTGCGGGATGAAATAAAAGTTTTCAAATTAACTGATGCCTTATTGAGAAGGAATTTGCCCAGTTCGCTGGATGCTTTTCACCAACTTTTGGAGCAGGGAGAACACCCCTTGCTGTTTTTAATTA
>CAZXIR010000060.1:9243-13258 GCA_964640845.1 uncultured Syntrophomonas sp. | reverse complement strand
TATGCTGGGTATGTTTCCCGGACATATTCCTAAATTCGTAAAGAAATTTGCTAATTTACAGCCTCTGATTATGGAAGCCTTTAAACAATACAAAGAAGAAGTTGAAGCAGGAACTTTTCCTGCTGATGAACATGGATTTACCATACAGGATGAGGTTTTAGACCGTTTGTATTAGTCAAAAGAAAAGGAAAGATAAGATGAAGATTTTTAAGGACCCAAAAACTATACAAAACTGGTGTAAAGAGCAAAAACTGCAGGGTAAGAAGATTGGACTTGTTCCTACTATGGGTTATTTGCATGAAGGGCACCTGTCACTGGTGCGTGAAGCTAGAACTCATTGCGATATTGTAGTTGTAAGTATTTTTGTAAATCCAACCCAATTCGGAGCAGGAGAAGATTTTGAAGTTTATCCCCGTAATTTTGACAGAGATGCCGGATTGTTGGAAGAGGAAAAAGTCGATGCTATATTTGCACCATCCAATGAGGAAATGTACAGTAAGGACAGCAGTACCTGGGTAGAAGTTACTGGGGAAATTACCGCCAAGCTTTGTGGTGCTTCCCGTCCCAGTCATTTTCGGGGGGTTACTACCGTTTGCAGCAAGCTGTTTAATATTTGCCTTCCGGATATTGCCTTTTTTGGTCAGAAGGATGCTCAGCAGGTTATGGTATTGGAGAAAATGGTAAGGGAGTTAAACTTCCCCTTGGAAATTATCCGGGTACCAATTGTGAGAGAATCAGACGGTCTTGCCATGAGTTCCAGAAACGTCTATCTGGGTTCTGAAGCTAGGGAGCAGGCCCTGATATTGAACAAGGCACTTAATGAAGCAGAAGAGGCAATCAAAAACGGGGAGAGAGATACGGCCAGATTAAAAAGCACCATAAGACAAACTATTGCATCCAGCCCTCTGGCCGAAATCGACTATGCAGAGATATATGATGCCTATGATCTGGCAGATATAGATAAAGTAGACAGAAAGATTATTGTGGCATTAGCGGTAAGATTTGGTAATACCAGGTTAATCGATAATCGGTTGGTGGAGGTGTGAGCTATGTTGCGTTCTATGTTAAAATCCAAAATACACAGGGCGGTAGTTACTGAAGCTAATTTAAATTATGTCGGCAGCATTACCATAGACAAAGATCTGATGGAGGCAGCTGATATACTGGAAAACGAAAAAGTTACTATCGTTAATATCAACAACGGGCAGAGGTTCGATACTTATGTAATAGAAGGTGAATCCGGATCAGGATTGATGTGTTTAAATGGAGCTGCAGCTCGGTTGGTGGAAGTTGGAGACTTAATAATAATATTGACCTATACCCTATTGCAAACAGAAGAATGTGAAAATTATAAACCAAGACTGGTTTTTGTAAACGAAAACAACCAGATAGAACAGATCAGCAATTAATAATTTAACCAGGGGGATTTTGCTTTGCTCGAAGAAAACCTAGTTGAATATATTAAATCCAGGAAAGTCGAATTAAACGCTGTAATAATGGCACATTATTATCAGCCGGCAGAAATACAGGACATAGCTGATTTTGTAGGCGATTCTCTGCAGCTTGCCAGGCAGGCTGCAGAGAGCAATGCCCAGGTAATAATCTGCTGTGGAGTAAAATTTATGGCAGAAAGTGCTAAAATATTAAACCCGGACAAAATGGTAATCTTACCTCATCAAGATGCCGGCTGTCCCATGGCTGATATGGCTACTGCATCAGAATTAAAGAGAAAAAAGGAACAGTATCCCGATGCAGTAGTAGTTTCTTATGTTAATACTTCCGCCGCAGTAAAAGCGGAAAGCTACATTTGCTGCACTTCATCTAATGCAGTAGAGGTAGTCCGTTCAATACCGGAAGAAAAAGAAATAATATTTGTACCCGACAAAAATCTGGGTCAGTATGTACAAACCCAGACCGGAAGAAAAATGATATTGTGGGATGGATTCTGCCCGGTTCATAATCACCTGACTGTAGAAGATATAGAGCAGGCCCAGGAATTGCATCCCCAGGCTCTTATCGCTGTTCATCCCGAATGCCGACCGGAGATAACCGATATGGCAGATGCAGTTAGATCTACTGCGGGACTATTGGAGTACATCAAGACCAGCCGGGCACAAGAAATTATATTGGGAACTGAAGCAGGATTTGTATATACCCTTAAGAAACACTGCCCGGATAAGAAAATATACTTAGCCTACAATGATTTTATCTGTCCGGACATGAAGTTCATAACTCTGGAAAAGCTGGCCTCATCTATGCAAAGCCTGCAGACTCAAATCGAGGTCGATTCACAAATCAGTCTTAAAGCCTGGGAAGCCCTGGATAGAATGCTTAAAGTATCCTAAAGCATGGGCGGCAGTATGGCCGCAGGTTGATCAGGGAAAAATAGAAAAGATAGAGAAGTGTAAAATGATTATTTCTAGATATATAGGCAAACTGGACCGGAATACGCCGGTGCTAACCAGCGATTTTGTCATCATTGGCAGCGGAATTGCCGGGCTTTTTACCGCTCTTAAAGCTTCAGAATTTGGTAAGGTAGTAATCCTGACCAAGAAAAGTATAGAAGATTCCAATACTGGGTTGGCCCAGGGGGGAATTGCCGCTGCGGTTCATGAAGAGGATTCCCCTTTTTTGCATTTGGAGGACACTCTGGAAGCTGGGGCGGGTCTTTGTGATATTGAGGCGGTTGATGTCTTGGTAAGGGAAGGTCCGGACCGAGTAAGGGAACTGATAACAGCTGGAGCAATCTTTGATATGAAAGACGGCAACATTTCACTGGCCCGGGAAGGAGCCCATAGTAAAGCCCGTATACTTCATGCCGCTGATACTACCGGGGCCACTATCCGGGAAGCATTGGTTAAGAAATGTAAAGAGTGTCCAGATATAGAGATCATTGAGGGACAGTTTTTGATTGATATACTTGGCAACGAAAAAAGCAAGGAATGTTATGGAGTCCTGATCTATGATGCCAATAACCAGGAGAACGTAATCTACCAGGCCCAAGCCACCATTATTGCTACAGGTGGAGCCGGGCAATTGTACCAGCATACCACTAATCCCGATGTAGCCACCGCAGATGGCCTGGCAGCCTGTTTTCGAGCCGGATGTCAGCTCTGTGATATGGAATTTATTCAATTTCATCCTACCGTTTTGTACACCTCCGATGCCCAGCGCTTCCTAATTTCAGAAGCAGTGCGGGGGGAAGGCGGACTTCTTTATAACAGTAAGGGAGTAAGATTCATGGCCTCCTATCATCCACTGGCCGATCTGGCTCCCAGGGATATTGTCGCCCGGGCTATCCTGAGCGAGTTAGCCCAGGATGGAAGTCGCTATGTGTATTTGGATATGCAAAATATTCATCAAGTTACTAAAAGATTCCCTAATATCTATCAGACCTGTTTACAAAAGGGTATTGATATAAGCAGGGAATGGGTGCCGGTATCCCCGGCCGCTCACTATACTATGGGGGGTATTCTTACCAACAGCTATGGAGAGACTTCTTTGTATGGATTATACTCCTGTGGGGAAGCGGCCTGCACCGGGGTTCATGGCGCCAACCGTTTGGCCAGCAATTCCCTCTTGGAAGGGATTGTATTTGGACAGCGGATAGTTGATAAGGTAGAAGAAATAATGTATCGTCGCCGTTTTAAAACAGAAGAAATATTTGCTAATTATGATTCAGCTTGGGTATATCAACCTTTGACAGAGAAGATAGAACCGATGGTTGCTCGCCAGAGACTGCAGGATATTATGTGGGACAAGGTGGGAATAATTAGAGATGAAAAAGGTTTAAAACAGGCTAACTTATTGGTGGAAGAGATATATAATAATTTAGCGGTAGGCAGTTCCGGGCTGGATTACTACGAAACTATAAATATGTTAATCGTAGCCAGGGTAATCATTCAAGCCGCCCTCTGGCGAAAGGAGAGCCGAGGTGCCCACTGGCGTTCTGATTACCCGGTGCGCGATGATAGACGTTGGATCAAACACTTGAAGTTCGTTAATTGTTAGGTGA
>CAZXIR010000060.1:0-9143 GCA_964640845.1 uncultured Syntrophomonas sp. | reverse complement strand
ATACACCTTCACCTATAATTATTGGATTATGCAAAATCGTCAGGTAACGGTGTGAGATCAGCATGATGAATACATAGAATCTGGAGGATAAGATGTACAAGTGGGATATTGATGAGCTTATCGTTAGGGCATTAAAAGAAGATATTGGGCATCAGGATATGACTACAGAATATTTGATACCTCATGACCAGCAGTCCACAGGACGATTCCTGGCCAAAACTGCAGGAGTAGTGGCAGGTATTAAAATAAGTCAGAGAGTATTTAACGCCCTTGACCCAACCATAAGTTTTGAAATAATAAAAAATGATGGAGATAGAATTGAAGTGGGTGATACCATCGCCCTGGTAAAGGGAAAAACTGTTTCCTTGTTGACCGGCGAGAGACTGGCTTTGAATTTCTTACAAAGACTGTCCGGCATCGCTACAAAAACCAGCGGAATGGTAGAAGCGATTAAATATTATAAAGCAGAAGTTGTTGATACCCGGAAAACAACACCCGGTCTGAGGGTATTGGAGAAATATGCGGTACGGGTAGGAGGAGCCAGAAACCACCGTTTTGGACTGTATGATGGAATAATGATCAAAGATAACCATATAAAATCTGCCGGGGGAATCACTAAGGCAGTAATTACCCTGAGGCAAAAAGTACCTCATACTTTAAAGATAGAAGTTGAGGTAGAGAATTTACAGCAATTACAGGAAGCTTTAGACGCCGGAGTAGATATAATTATGCTGGATAACATGAGTATTGAAGATATGAGAACCGCTGTAGATAAAACGGCCGGAAGGGCATTGCTAGAGGCATCGGGAGGGATAAATGAAGAAAGTATCGTGGAAGTAGCCAGGACAGGTGTGGACTTCATATCTACCGGGGCCATCACTCATTCGGTATCCAGCCTGGATATAAGTTTTGATATTGTTCAAGTTGAAGGAGTATAAAAGGAATTGTCTACCCAAGAACTGGTAAGAGCAGCCTTATTTACGGCTATGATCTGTGTAGTAACCATATTGGTAAGAATGTTTCAGCCAGTGGTGGTTATTCCCTTCAGTCTGCAGCCGTTTATTATGCTCTTGGCCGGTTATCTATTGTCCCCTCGAGCAGCATTTATGAGCATGTCTGCTTATATAATGCTGGGACTGATGGGAATTCCAGTTTTTTCAGTACCTCCTTATGGAGGACCAGCCTATATTCTAGTACCCAGTTTCGGTTTTTTAATAGGGATGCCCCTGGCTGCCTGGGCTGCTTCCCGGGTAATAAGAGTCAGTAAATTATGGAATTTTATCGCCGCGGGTATAATAGGTATAATGGTACTTTATGCGGTAGGATTGCCCTACATGTATATAGTATTAAACTTGTATCTGGAAAAGGCAGTAGATGTTATGCAGATTATTAAGATTGGGGCACTGCCTTTTATAGTATTTGATCTTATTAAGATAATCGTAGCAGCCCTCTTGGCAGTTGACTTAAGCAGGAGGCTCAGTATTGAGAGAATGTACAGCAATTAAACTTACCTGAAGAAATATAGGATTATTCCTGTATGTAAAAATAACCCGTCGTTGGGTTTCGACTATTGTAGAGCAGATTGCATACTATCTGCCCTGTTAGAATAAACCGGAGAACCGTCATCAGGTCTCCTGCAAAATCGGAGGTAATATTGTGATTTTAGTGTTTGACGTAGGTAACACTAACATGGTAATTGGAGTTTATAAGGGAAAAGAAATGCTTACCCACTGGCGAATAAAAACAGATGGGGGCCGAACCAGTGACGAATACGGTATGTTGTTAAAAGATCTATTCTCTTTCAATGGACTAGAAATGGGACAGATTCAGGCGGTAGTTATTTCTTCGGTAGTACCCAGTTTGATGATGGAACTGGAATGGATGAGCCAGCAATATTTCTCCTGTAAGCCCTTGGTAGTTGGGCCGGGGGTTAAGACCGGACTGGCTATAAAATATGATAATCCCAGAGAAGTAGGTGCCGACCGAGTAGTAAATGCAGTAGCAGCTTTTCATAAATATGAAGGGCCTTTAATTATCGTTGATTTTGGTACGGCTACTACCTTTTGCCTGGTGAACGAAAAGGGCGAATATGTAGGGGGAGCTATTGCTCCAGGAATTAAGATATCTACCGAGGCCCTGGTGGCCAAAGCAGCCAAATTGCCCCGGGTGGAGTTGATTAAACCCCGCAACATTATCGGAAAAAACACCATCAGCAGTATGCAATCAGGGATTATCTATGGATTTGTGGGGCAGGTGGAAGGCATTATTAACCGCATCCAAAAAGAAATCGGGGGCAAGGCCCGGGTTATTGCTACGGGCGGATTAGCCCCTACCATTGCCAAAGAAACTGACGCCATCCACATTATCGATGACTTGCTGACTTTGGATGGATTAAGAATAATTTACGAACTTAATCGGAGTTAAGATGTTAGCTATTGGTACAGTAACTATAAGCAATCGAGTAATAGCAGCACCCATGGCCGGCGTAACAGACAAAGCTAACCGAATCATAGCCCGTTCCTTCGGTTGCGGGATGACCTGTAGTGAAATGATTAGTGATATGGGACTTATTTATGGTCAGAAGAAAACCCAGCATATAGCAGATATCAGTGGCGAAACCAGGCCTATATCGGTCCAAATATTTGGGTCAGATCCGGAAAAGATGGCTGAAGGAGCCATTATCGTAGAAAAAATGGGAGCCGATATTATAGATATTAATATGGGATGCCCTACCCCCAAGATAGTAAAAAATGGGGAAGGCAGCGCTCTGATGCTGGATCTTTCCCGCAGTCGGAATATAATAAGATCAATAGTTCAAGCCGTTAAAGTGCCGGTTACGGTGAAAATGCGTCGTGGTTGGGAAGATGGCAGTACTACCTATATGAAGTTAGCTGAACTGGCAGAACAAGAAGGGGCCAAGGCCCTTATCCTGCACGCCCGAAGCCGTATGCAATTTTATTCCGGGCAAGCCGACTGGTCCCTGATTAAAGAACTAAAAAAGCACACCACTATTCCAGTAATAGGCAATGGTGATATCTGGAGTGCTGAGGATGCCCTAAGAATGATGGAAGAAACCGGTTGTGATGCAGTAATGATAGGCAGAGCATCCCTGGGCAACCCCTTCATCTTTCGGGAAACAGTACAACTAGTAGAAAGAGGAATAAAGATACCACACCCGACCTGGGAAGAACGCATTCAAACCGCGCTAAGACACCTAGACTTAGCCTGCACCTTCAAAGGTGAAGCAGTTGCAGTAAGAGAAATGCGCAAACATTTTTCCTGGTATATTAAAGGCCGGTCAGGAGCAGCCAAAATCCGCCAACAAATAAACACCGCCCAAACCCGGGAAGAACTAATACAAGCGTTAGTGGTGCCAGGAACCTAAGATACTAACGATGGTGGTGCCAGGAACCTAACATTCTAACTTATTCTCCAGGAACTCAGATGAATAAGTTAGAATGTTAGGTTCCTGGCACCCGCCGATAAAAGTTAGTATCTTAGGTTCCTGGCACCACCACCATTAGTTTATTAGGTTCCTGGCACCCCCATTGATTCAGGAGCAAGATGGTGCTAGAATAACATTGGTGTGTACAAAATTGTGCTCAAGAGGTATTATATGGATTTTTATCGTATTCAAGATAAGATTATTAGCTGGGAAAAAGTTGAAAGAAACCTGCAGAAAGCCCTCATGTTAAGGTCGCGAGGATTTTCACAGCAGGAGGTTGCTGACCGATTGAAGATGGATAGAACATTTATCTCCCGTCTGGAGAGCATCGGCGAACTACGCAAGGGACAATCCATTGCCTGTATTGGATTTCCAGTTTTAAACAAAGAGGAGATAAACCAAATACTGGAAAAACAAGGAGTCGAGTTTGTCTTATTGATGACTGAAATTGAACGCCGGGATTATGCCAACAGCCGCAACGGTACCCAAATGTTAAATGAGTTAATGGCTTTAATCGGTCAGATTCGTAATTATGAAGTAGTTATTTTAATCGGTTCAGATAAGAGATTGCGGATAATGGAAGGTATGATTGATAGTCAGGTCATATCCATAGTAATCGGAACTTCGCCCATAACCGAAGATAAATGGGTAGACCCAGAGGAATTGCAAAAAATATTACGTATGATTAAAGATGCTCGATAAAACTAAATCTGAAGAGTAAAGTAAAGACCAGCTTTACTGTTTTGATTTAGATAAACCACTAAGAAAAATGCTGGGAGGGTTTATTTTGAGACGTATCGTTAGTGTCAGTCTTGGTTCTTCCAAACGAAATCATGCTTTCGAAACTGATTTTATGGGCCAAAAATTTAGTATAGAAAGAATAGGTACTGATGGCGATTGGGACAAAGCTATAGAGTTGATCAAAGAATTGGATGGTAAGGTAGACGCTTTCGGTATGGGTGGCATAGATTTATATATTTATGTAGCCGGCAAGAAATATGTTATTAATGACGCTAAAAGACTGCTAGTGGCTAAAAAGTCCCCGATGGTAGATGGAAGTGGATTAAAAAACACCCTGGAGAGAAAATGTATTTTAGATGTACAAAAAGATGGAATAATGAATCTTAGGGGCAAGAAGGTTTTGATGGTCTGTGCGGTGGACCGGTTTGGCATGGCAGAAGCTTTTGCTGAGGTGGGTGCCAAACTAACCTTGGGTGATTTGATTTATACTCTGAACATCCCCATCCCCCTGCATTCTTTAACAGCTTTAAAGATAGTGGGTAGAACGGTAGCTCCTTTTGCGGTCCGGATGCCTTTTGATAAATTATATCCAACCGGAGAAAAACAGGAAGTCATAATTCCCAAACATTCGAAATATTATTATGATGCAGAGGTTATTGCGGGAGATTTTCTATATATCAAACGCTATCTACCCGAAAAGCTGAATGGCCAGGTAGTAATAACTAATACTACCACCGCTGAAGATATGAAAATGCTCAAAGAACGAGGTATCAGCAAGGTAATTACTACCACTCCCAATATGGGTGGGCGTTCCTTTGGAACCAATGTTATAGAAGCTTTGATGGTAGCGTTGATAGGTAGACCACTGGAGCAAATTTCCTCACAAGATTATTATCAAATGTTGAGTGCTCTGAATATGAAGCCTGGTGTGGTTGACTTGGAGACCTATAATGATTGACCTTGATTTTGCTTTTTTCAATTTAATAAATAGGAATAAACAGGGGTTATTCTACCAAAAGGGTGTTTTGGACAGACTAACCCCCATTTTTTTTGCCCCCCGGGTAAGAAATTTAATCGAACTACCAGATATAAATTGTCAGGGGTGCAATATAATAGTACCGCTGGGCCCGGGGAATATTCAGATCATGGAGCCAGCCAAACAACAAATGATCTTTAGGCGATCATATGCGGTAGCTCGTGATTTTCAACTTCAGGTTATGGCTGTAGATCGGCGCTTAAAAGAATATTTTATAGAACCGGAACCTGGCTTTTCTCTGGTTTTTGGAGATAATTTCATAAAAGCGCTGGCTTATGCCATAATAAAACGGTCCCTGTCCAACCGGGACATTAATAAACTAATCCTGGTAGGAGAAATTACCGGCCTGGCACAGTTTGTTGAAGCAGTCAGCGAGTTGAATGTGCCGGTATCAATTCAAAGCCTCCAGCCATCAAGATATGAGATTATGACCTATCGATTGATGTATGAAAAGGGTAATGCCGTAAGCAACAGCCAGATCAATCCGCATAAATGGGAAAAGGGGAACCTGGTTATAATATTTGATAGCGTGTACAATAACCTCTCCATCGGAATACCGGACGTAATATTGTTAAAACTCACTAATGAAAGCCAAGGGCTGGCTGCAGCACTGGAGTCGGGACTTAGCAGCAACGAAGTAAGCCCCCAGTTGTGTAATCTGGCCCCCATCATGGAAACCTGTTTGTTGGCCCAGGAAGGATTTTTAACCAGAGATAGAGAACAGAATATGCTTATAAAGGAAGACTCATTAGGTTTTGAAATAATGGAGCAGTTGGGAAATGAAGCTGGTATCTGGAACCTCTTCCTTGACAAGGGGGCATGAGTTTTTTAAAATACCTTAATAGGTTAATTACCATGAACATTAGTACTTGTGAATAAAAAAGATTTCCGAGCGAGGGGGAACTCGCTTTATTAACTTTATAGGTGAGGAGCGATTGGATGGCGGGAAAAGATATTTTATTGACCAAAGAGGGACTGGCGAAGCTGGAATCAGAATTAGAACATCTGAAATCAGTGAGAAGGGAACAGGTGGCAGAACGTATCAAGCAGGCTATCGCTTTCGGAGACATATCAGAAAACGCTGAATATGAAGATGCCAAAACAGAACAGGCTTTTATCGAAGGGAAAATAATTAGTCTGGAGAATACCCTTAAATATGCCCGATTGATGGAGGAAAGGGATATAAGAACTGATGTTGTTTCTCTGGGTTCCAAGGTCACTTTGCAAGAAATGAAATCAGGTCGGGAGGTGGTAGTGACCCTGGTATCATCGGTAGAATCAAAATTGAAAGATGGCAAGATATCAGATGAGTCACCGGTTGGTGCAGCAATCTTAGGAAAACCAGTAGATTCTCTGGTTAGTGTAGAAGCTCCTGCCGGTACCATAAATTATAAAATAATGAATGTGGATAGATGGTAACCAGCGATAATACTTTGAAAACCAGTTAATAGAAGCTTGTACCGAGCTTGGTATGGTTGCCAGCCAAGTTCGTACAAGCTGCAGATAGTAGTCATAAGATATTATTAAGGAAGTGTTTGGATGTCTGGGCAGGAAGAAAACATAAATGAACTAAAGCGGGTTAGGTTGGAAAAACTAAAAGAGTTGCGGGAAATGGGAATAGATCCTTTTGGAGCTAAGTATGAACGCAATGCCATGGCGGGGGAAATCATTAATAATTTCACGGCTATGGAAGGTAAAAAGGTGAAAATAGCCGGGCGGATTATGTCCAAGCGGCGCCATGGAAAGGCTGGGTTTGGTAATATTCAGGATCTATCCGGACAGGTACAGCTCTATTTTAGGAAAGATGATATTGGAGAAGAAAAGTATGAGTTGTTTAAAAAGTTGGATATGGGTGATATCCTAGGTATAGAAGGAGAAGTATTCCGCACTCAAAAAGGTGAGATAAGTATCCATGTTAGAGACCTTACCTATCTTGCTAAAGCCCTTAACCCGCTGCCCGAAAAGTGGCACGGATTAAAAGATGTAGAATTACGATATAGGCAACGCTATGTGGATTTAATCGTTAATCCGCAGGTGAAGGAAGTTTTCATTAAACGCAGCCGGATTATTAAAGAAATAAGGAATTACTTGGATAATCGGGAATTCCTGGAGGTGGAGACGCCTATGATGCAGCCCATTGCCGGAGGTGCATCAGCCCGACCCTTCATCACCCACCATAATGCACTGGATATGGATTTATACCTGCGTATTGCGCCCGAACTTTATTTAAAAAGACTGATTGTCGGTGGTCTGGAAAAAGTCTATGAAATCAACCGAAGTTTTAGAAACGAAGGTATATCAACCAGACATAATCCGGAATTTACCATGTTGGAAATTTATCAGGCCTATGCCGATTATGACATGATGATGCAGTTAACCGAAGATTTAGTATCCTCAGTGATGCTTAAAGTAAACAGCACTATGTTAGTAGATTATGAAGGGCATACTATAAATTTTATGCCGCCCTGGAAGCGTATGACCATGCTGGAGGCCATAAACGAGTATACCGGCCTGGACTTTAGTGAAATTAAAACTGATGAAGCATCTGTTACTGCAGCCCGGCAATTGGGATTGGATATAGATGGGACAAGTTCTCGGGGAGAGATCATCAACGAGATATTCGAAGAGTATGTTGAAGAAAAACTGATTCAACCAACTTTTATTTACGGGCATCCGGTAGAAATATCCCCCCTGGCCAAAAGGAATGCTGACCATCCAGAAATGACCGACCGCTTTGAGGTTTTCATTATGCAAAGGGAAATTGCTAATGCTTTCTCAGAATTAAACGACCCTATAGACCAGAAAGGCCGTTTTATGAAACAGGTTGAAAAGAGAGCCGGTGGAGATACGGAAGCCCATATGATGGATGAAGATTACATAAATGCTCTGGAATATGGCATGCCTCCGGCCGGCGGATTGGGTATAGGTATCGATCGCCTAGTAATGATTTTGACCGGTATGCCATCTATCCGCGATGTTATTATGTTTCCCACCCTTCGTCCCCGTGAATAAATACCGGGACACGGGGTGGGACACGGGGACAGGTTCCTTGGCCCACCTTTATGTTGGTTGAGTGGGCCAAGGAACCTGTCCCCGTGGCTCGAGGAACCTGTCCCGCGTCCCAGAACAGGAGGTGATTTTGGTGTTTAAACATAGTCTAACTTATAGACTGCTTAGCAGCAGCTTGATACTGGGGTGGTTGGTTTCAGCTTCGGAAGAAGAGCAGACTGATTATATAACCCCCTCTCATACTTATCGTTGGAGCAGGAGGGTATTAGATGCTGTTTTGGATTTATTATATAGAATGGGAGATACTCTAAGAAGGCTGGGAGAGGGCAGCAAAATCGGCCAGAATCTCCTGGGATTTCTGGGGATTCTGATTTTCTGCTACTTCATCCTGGATATAGCCTGGAACGACTATAGCCTGCGCCGTATTCTTCTGGAGGGAGTCATAGCCGGGGGAGGACTGAGTTTGCTTTGGATAAGTAAAATTCCCGGCCTCTGGCAGGGGAGCTTGATACTGTCGTTTTTTCGCTGGTGGGGCAGGACAGATTAAAATTGCTCAGTAAGCTAGGGACTTATATTTAGCTGGAAGTGAGACTGCTTGAGGACAAATTGCTTTCTCAGCATAAGCCTGGTCAACAGGATCATAAAGAAGTTAATGGCGGCGGTTTAGCTTATATGCAATCAGGTGGTTTTAGCCTAGGTCCTGGATACTCCTGACAAAAAAACCAACCAATATACAATGGATTACTCCCTTGGGGAATTAGGCTAAACAGAGAAACAGCCTGGCGTTATCCTGGATAAGAAATCTTAACAGTTGGGAAAGGAAAAGATCCAATATGAAGCAAGTTGGGGATAAGAAACAAATACTGCACTTTATAGGTGGAGGGGAAATGGGAGGAGCGGAAGAATTACTCT
>CAZXIR010000059.1:8748-13299 GCA_964640845.1 uncultured Syntrophomonas sp. | reverse complement strand
AATATTTACTGATTTCAAAGATCAACCTTTTTGTCAACTGCGAAAGTTGAGTTAATAATCAATATAAAAATATTGCATAAACATTTAAAGGAAAAAACCGGAGGATAAAACAATAAATAGTATCTCCGGTTTTCTCACGCCAATCTATCTTTCATATATCACCAAATATAATTGGACCAGCTATCTCACTTGACTTGGGGGGCAGGCTATTTCCCAGCCCCCATCTCTATGAATCCTTTCTTCGACCTACCCTTTTCTAACTTGCATGGTTATGGGAATAGGTATTTCTAACAGTACCAGTTCTGGTACTATATCATACTGTCTAATTATTTGGATCTATGCCAAGAATTCAGGGGCAGAAAATTGTCTTAGATTATCCGGATTACTAATCTATAACCATTCGATTGTTATGTTTATAAACAGCAAATTAACTGACATATTTTACTGAGTATACCAATATCTATGTAAAACAGAGGTGATAGGAAGATGGCAGCAGCAGATGAAATGGATGTATTAAAAAATGAAATCATTCCCATTCTGCCACCCATAATCAGAGCTATGTTTTTGAGAGCGGATGGTAATAAACTGGGCAAAATTGAGGAAATCCGTATGAGGTGCGAGCAGCCATTAATTATCAGGGATTGTGATCATGAATACGGTTTGGACCCCAAAACGGGAATTATCACTGACATTAATAAATCATATCTGGTTAGTCGGGAAGATATTATGAGAACTATTGCAGCTATCAGCGACAATTCTCTGTATGCCTTTGAAGAAGATATCCGCAAAGGGTTTATTACCATATCAGGCGGGCATCGGGTTGGTTTGGCTGGACAAGTGGTGATGCAGGAAACACAGATAAAAGCTATCAAAGAATTCTCCAGTGTTTGTATTCGTGTGGCACGAGAAATAAGAAACTGCGCTGGTGGGATTATCAACGCTATTTATTCTCCTGCTAATAAGGTGCAAAACTCGCTGTTGGTATCACCGCCGCGGTGTGGCAAAACCACGCTCTTAAGAGATATAGCCCGGTTATTATCTTTGGGAAGCCGTCAGCATAAAGGCCAAAATGTAGTGATAGTAGATGAAAGGTCGGAACTGGCCGGCTGTTACCTGGGAATACCTCAATTAGATGTAGGGCCCCGCACCGATGTTCTTGATTCATGTTCCAAAGCGGTGGGGATGATGATTGCAGTTCGAGCTATGTCTCCACAGGTCATTATTACTGATGAGTTGGGAAGAAAGGAAGACGTAGATGCTGTCCAGGAATGCACTAACGCCGGTGTTAGTATTGTTAGCAGTATACATGCGGGGACCATCGAGGAATTACATAATAGACCAATAATGAAGGATTTGATTGAAACCAGGGCATTCAAGAATGTTATCTTACTTTCCAGAAGACGAGGTCCGGGAACAATAGAAAAGATAGTCAGGTGGGATTGAATATGGCCGGTTTCAAAATGATAGGTATGGTGCTAATAATTTCCAGTATGGGGGCCTGGGGACTATCCAGTGCTCGTGGAATAGGAAAGAGGACCGAAGAGCTTAGAGAAATAAGGTTTGCCATGGCGTTTCTGGAAAAAGAAATCACCTATATGCACACCCCATTGACTAGGGCTTTGGAAAGAACTGCTGGTATGTCTCATCAGCCGGTATCTGTTCTCTTTCTAGAAAGTGCCACCAGTCTGAAGGCTGGAAAGGGATTAACGGCTGGGGAGGCCTGGATGAATGGTTTGCAAAAATTAAATAGCAAATCGAATCTAGCACCAACTGATTTAGAAATATTAGCTACCGCTGCTCATCATCTGGGAGCCAGTGACAGCTCAGATCAACGGAAATTCCTGGTACTTCTACAAGAAGAGATAAAGGTTCAGGAAGAAAGAGCCCGCCAGGAACAAGGTGCCAAACAGAAGTTATGGTCCTACGGAGGGTTCATCATGGGCATAGTAATTGTCCTGCTATTAATCTAATTAGTAATTGGTAGGCATCTGTCAGGGGTAATACAGACATTACATTACAAGTATAGGAGGTTCTTGTATGGATATCGATATAATATTTCGCATAGCTGGGATTGGCATATTGATAGCAATACTATCTATCGTACTAAAACAGGCACAAAAGGAAGAACAGGCTGAAATGTTAACTCTTGCCGGTGTAGTGGTGGTACTCATCATGGTGGTGCAGTTGATGAATCAGCTCTTTACCGTAGTCAGGTCGGTTTTTAATCTCTAAAGCCTGGTATTAATGGAAATTATTTTCACTAATAATAAGGGGAGATTACATTGGAAATAGCTCAGATTGTGGGATTAGCTCTGGTAACGACCATAATGCTCCTCATTCTCAGACAGGAAAAACCGGTTATGGCAGTACTATTAAGCATTGTATTCAGTATCGTGATTTTCACTTTCTTAATGGGAAAAATGGCTTCCATTCTAAGTGTGATGAGTGAATTAACCCGCAGAGCCGGGATCAACTATTTCTTTCTCAGTACTCTGCTAAAAATACTGGGGGTTGCCTATTTAGCTGAATTCGCGGCAGCTATATGCCAGGATGCCGGTGAACAGGCGGTTGCCAAGAAGGTTGAATTCGCCGCTAAAATAATTATTGCTGTACTGGCTCTGCCCATAATGATTGCCATACTCGAATCTCTTATGGAACTGATGCCTATCTAAAGAAGGGTACTCTTATGGTGGTTAGGGGGTAAAAAGGCCATGTATAAAAAATACCGCTTTTTATTACTGCTATGGTTGATATTCTCCATATTATCTTTTACACCAGCATTAGCGGTAGAAAATGAAAGCAATCAACCGGTATTTTCTGTGCAGGACACAATGGAAAGTCTAGATATGGATTTTTTAGATCAGTACAAAAATAATCTGGACAGTGAGATTGCTGATTACATAAGTGGTAATTCGGTCAAAGATTGGTTCATCAATTTTATAAAGGGAGACTGGGATTTTGATATAAAAAATCTCGGTCAGGATATAGTGCGATTGCTGTTTAAAGAAGTAGTTGCCAATTCAAGTCTACTGGCTAAAATACTGATTCTGGCAGTTATATCCGCTCTCTTGATAAACCTTCAGACCGCTTTTTCATCAGATGTAGCGCGTATTTCCTATTTGGCCTGTTTTTTGGCTTTATGTGCTATAGCTATCAGTTCCTTTAAATTGGTTCTGGGCGTGGGGCAGGATACCATTGAGAATATGGTTGCGTTTATGGTAGGAATGCTGCCCCAAATGTTGGTTTTAACCGCCGGTTTAGGCAACATAAATGCTTCGGTGATGCTTTTTCCTTTATTAATGACTGCAGCTACGGCTTTTGCCAATGCCATAAAAATAATAGTATTTCCACTTATAGTTATGTCAGCCATACTATCTATCGTTAATAATATGTCTGAGACCTTGAAAATTGACAAAATGGCCAAATTCTTTAATGAGATGGCCAAGATCTCCCTGGGTTTTTTCTTGACTTTATTTGTAGGCATCATGACCTTGCGGGCTCTTTATGCATCAGTACTGGATAGAATAGCTCTTCGAACTACCAGGTATTTTAGTGATAATGCTATTCCGGTCATAGGTAAAATGTTTTCAGACACCATTGAAGTAGCGGCCGGGTATGTAGTTATGCTAAAACAGGCCTTGGGCATATTTGGAGTAATCATAATTTTGGGTCTAATCTTAATGCCGGTAATAAAAATTGCTGCTATAGCACTAATTTATAAGGCCGCTGCAGCTATTGCGGAACCATTGGGAGATTCCAGAACTGCTTCTATATTGGAGAGTATGAGTGCTCATCTGTTTTTTATGTTGGCCGCGGTAATAGCAGTGGCCTTGATGTTTTTCATAATGATCGCCATTGTAGCCGGTATGTATAATGGTTGGGCTATGTTGAAATAAACACATGGAGAGGTTATATATGAGTGTTTTAGCGGATATAGTTAGAAACGTTTTGGTAATCATTATACTGGCCAGTTTCCTGGAATTGCTGCTCCCGGCTGGTACCATCAGGCCTTTTGTCCGTTTTGCGATAGGTTTGTTCATTTTGATAGCTGTATTAAACCCAGTGTTGGGATATTTTTTCCGTGATAATAATTTGCAGGTTAACTGGTGGGAGTACAAGATTGATGAAGATATAGAGAACAGTTTGGTGCTTGAGGGCCGACAGATAAATGAAGGTTTGGTAAATCAAAATCAGCTGTTGCTCAAGGAAAAATTGGAAGGTCAGATAAATGCCGTTATTTTATTGGTGCCGGGGATCGAAGATGTCCATACTCAGGCGGAAATCAAAGATGGTACCATTGATCGAATTAAATTTACTATCTGTCCGGAAAAGGCCCTTGAGGAGGGAGGACAGATTAAGGTGTTTACTGATGAACCAGAAGAATACGCAGAGGGAATGAAACAGCAGATAGAAAAGAAAATCACTAATGTAGTCGGCAATATGTATGGTTTGGGGGCGGATAAAATAGAGATTAATTTTGAAGGAGGAGGATAAGGTGCTGGAGGAATGGATTAGGGAAAGGGTTTCTGTAGATAAGGGAACTTCATTTTT
>CAZXIR010000059.1:4073-8648 GCA_964640845.1 uncultured Syntrophomonas sp. | reverse complement strand
ATGAAAACTTATGCTGCCAATACCAGAAATGAAAGCCGGGAAAGTGATGAAAGCGACCGACAAGGAGGGCGTAAGAACAGTGTAGAACATAGCATTACTCAGGATATTGCTGTATCATCGGGAAGCCCCTTAATAGTAGAAGAAAAAAATCCAGAGATATTGGGTGTATTAGTAGTAGCAGATGGAGCCAGATTACCGGAGTTGAGAGAAAAACTGATTCAGGCCACATCTACCCTTTTAGATATACCGGTACATAAGGTACAGGTTATGCCCAGGGAAGGAGGGGAATGATGATAATCACCTGGAATAAGAAGCTTAGAAACGGTCTGTTCATTATTGTTGCAGTTATTTTGATATTTTCCGCAGTTTATGGATTCCAAGAGCAGAGCCAGGTTTTAATGGATGTTAATTCTACTGCCTCCATTGAGGCACAAGCTGATGACAGTATTGATAAGTTATTGTCTGAGCAAGAAGCGGATAATAGCATGGAGAAGTTATTATCTGAGCAAGAAACAGAGAACTTCTTTGCTGAATACAGGATGGAAAGGGAGAGAATAAGAAGTAAACAGGTGGAAACATTAAAAGATATTATCAATAAAGATAGCAACAGTCAGGAAGCCAAAGATGCAGCAGCATTGAGAATAGTCAAGATAAGCGAAGATATCGAAAAGGAGATGAAGACTGAAAGTCTTATTAAGTCCAAGGGCTATGAGGACTGTGCGGTTATCATCCAGGCTGAAACAACTACCGTGGTCATATTGGCCGCTAGTTTAAGGGTAGATCAGGAAGAAGAAATAAAGAAAATGGTCAGTCGCTCGGTACAAATTAATGAGGATAGCATCTGTATCATCCCTCGAGGAAAATGAAAATCCCATTGTCAAACCAGCCCCTTATAGGTGGATATAGGTTGGAGAGATTGCATTGTAACCATTTTATTCATATAATAGTATAAGTCATGATTGAATAATATGCTCAGGTCTAAGACCTGGGCCTATTTATATACAAATACAACCAATAATTAACATTCCTGTTGTTACCAAGAAAAGACCAGTTCGTGGGGGCGATGATGAGATGAATATCGGTGAAATACGAGAACTTATTCTATTGTTGGAACAGACCAGCATTTCTGAGCTGGAAGTGCAAGAGAATGATTTTCGGCTTTGTTTGCGCAAAGCAAATATGGGGACGCCTGCTTCGGTAAGCAACAATAAGACCAAAGCCGGCAGCACGATCACAGTGGAAAAGGAGCCAGAAATAAACGATACTGCTATCGAAGTGTTATCACCGATGGTAGGTACCTTTTACTCCTCCGCTTCACCTGATTCTGAACCGTACATTAAGATAGGGGATCATGTGGATTCCGAGCAAACATTGTGTATAATTGAAGCCATGAAACTATTTAATGAAATAAAATCAGATTTTGCAGGTACCATAGTAAACATATTGGTGGAAAATGCACAACCGGTTGAATTCGGTCAACTTCTATTTCTAATGGAAAAAGACTAGAGGTGATAAATTGTTTTCTAGAGTCTTGATTGCTAACCGGGGAGAGATTGCAGTCCGTGTTATCAGAGCCTGCAGGGAGTTGGGTATCGAAACTGTGGCAGTATATTCCAAGGCCGACCGGGACAGTCTACACGTAAAAATGGCCGATCTGGCCATATGCATTGGTGCTGCACCTGCTCGCGAAAGTTATTTAAATATATCCAACATTATTACCGCAGCTCAAAATTCAGGAGCTCAGGCCATTCATCCGGGATATGGTTTTCTGTCTGAAAATCCCTATTTCGCTGACTTATGTCAAACCTATAACCTGAAATTTATTGGACCCCGGGCTAGTGTAATAGAAACCATGGGAGATAAGGTAAAAGCCCGCGAAATAGTTAGAGGGGCTGGTGTGCCTGTGGTTCCTGGCAGTGATGGGGCTATAAGCAGTTATGAAGAAGCAATAACCGTTGCCGGGGAAATAGGTTATCCGGTAATGATAAAGGCCTCTGCCGGAGGTGGAGGGAAAGGGATGCGTTTAGCTCACAACCGCGAGTTATTAAAGGAAGCACTCAATACTGCTAAAATGGAGGCTAATGCTTCTTTTGGGAATGACCAGATATACTTAGAAAAGTATATTGAAGAGCCGCGGCATATAGAAATCCAGGTCCTGGGTGACGAATATGGGAATCTGATTCATCTGGGAGAGAGAGATTGTTCACTGCAGCGTCGTAATCAAAAACTTCTGGAGGAATCTCCATCAACGCTGCTTAACGAAGAAATGAGACATAAAATGGGTCAAGTAGCTGTTAATGCAGCTCGGGCAGCTGGGTATTTCAGTGCTGGAACGGTTGAATTCCTGGTTGATAAGAACTACAATTATTACTTCATTGAAATGAACACCCGGGTGCAAGTAGAACATCCGGTAACTGAAATGGTTACCGGTATTGATATTGTAAAAGAGCAGATTAAAATAGCCGCGGGAGAAAAATTAAGTTATTCCCAGGATCATGTGAGGTTGAATGGATGGGCAATTGAATGCCGGGTTAACGCGGAAAATCCTGATAATAATTTCCAACCTTACCCAGGAACAGTGGGGCAATATGTGGTTCCAGGAGGACCTGGAGTACGAGTAGACTCGTCAGTTTATTCCAATTATACAATTACACCCTATTATGATTCCATGGTAGCCAAGGTGATTGTATGGGGGCAAGACCGGCCCGAAGCTATAGAAAGAATGAAAAGAGCCTTAAATGAATTTATCATTGAGAATATTATTACCACGATTCCCTTTCATTTGAAAGTTCTTGACAATGCATTTTTTCAAAAAGGAGAAGTGTATACCAACTTTATCCAGCGTAGAATGAGCGAGTGAGTGCAAATATATTAATGTCAGAGCTTTGATTTGATAATTACCAGTATTTTCTGGTAGAATACTAAATAAGCATAAAATAGGAGGTGTTGGAAGTGGATTCACAGAAACCAGAGATTAATAATCAAATGGGTACCATTAGAATAGCCGACGAAGTTGTATCAACAGTGGCCGGGCTTGCAGCTGCAGAAGTTGAGGGAGTGGCTTCTCTTAGCGGTGGTTGGAGTACTGATCTGGTAGAAAAACTGGGTAGAAAGAACTTGGGCAAAGGCATCAAGGTAGAAGTAATTGATGGTTCCACTAGCATTGATTTATCTATAGTGGTTAAATTCGGACATCCAATCCCTGATGTAGCTGAAACAGTACAGCAAGAGGTTAAACAGTCAGTGGAAACCATGACTGGTTTAATTGTTAAAGCGGTAAATGTGAATATTATAGCTGTAGATATTAAAAAAGAAGAAGCGGTTGAAGATAAAACAGTCGATGCCAATGAATTAGAATAGTGTGTAATTGAACTAGTTTTTTAACCCCCTGCAAAAACAGGGGGTTATCTGTATTCTTCAAGATATGAAAGGAGTGACATAAATGTCTGGATTGTTAAGAACAGTATTATTTCTATATAATCTAATTTTACTAACTCTGGGCGGTATTATTGCGGCAGCCGCCTTAGGCCGACCAGAACCAATGAAGTATGTGGAGTTGTTATTATCAACTACCCAGAACCGGATAGTATTAGGAAGTGCTGGAATAATATTAATAATTCTAGCTTTGGTAGTATTTGTTTTGCTTTTCAAACGACAGCCCCAGGAGGATGCGATAATTGTTGAAAACGCTTTAGCGGGACAGATATCGATGACTTCTGCAGCAGCTAAGGTTATAATTCACAAATCGGTACAAAAAGTAGAGGGTATAAAGGAAACTAGAATTACCATTAAAAACCTGGCTTCGGGACTGACAATTTACATACACATGATGATAAACCCCGACCAGAGTGTACCAGAGGTAAGCAAGCAGATTCAGGATATTGTAAAAGAGGACATGCTACAGATTGGCGGCTTGGAAGTACACGCAGTAAAGGTTTTAGTTGACGACTTCGGGACGGCCGGGAAATCGGCTGCAAAGTAAGGGGGCATTCTCATGTGGGAGAATATTTTATCAGAGCTACTTGTTAAGCACCGAGGGAAAACCATAGGTATTGTTTTAGGTTTAATAGCCAGTATCCTCTTTGTGAGTTTTGGCTTTTGGAAAACTATTTTTGTTGCCATCTGCATTGGATTAGGTTATCTATTGGGTAAGAATGTCGATGATGACAAAGATATCGAGCTATGGTTAAAAAAGTTATTTAAGGATAAGTAGCGGTATTAGAAAGGTAGATTATAATTGAGTAGAAGGAAAGCAAGAGAATATGCTTTTAAAGTATTATTTCAAGTAGACCAGGTAGCATCAGAACCTGATCAAGCATTTAGTTACCTGCTGCAGGAATCTGACTTAGCTGAAAAGGATATCAAGTTTTCTCAGGAATTAATCAAAAAGACCATGCAAAATTTTGAGGAGATCGATAAGATAATTACTTCATATGCCAGTGATTGGGCGATAGACCGAATGCCGGCGGTGGATCGAAATATTATGCGACTGGCGGCCTGTGAGATTCTATTTTTGGATAGTGTTGATGCAATTATAGTGATAGATGAGGCAATAGAGATAGCTAAAAAATATGG
>CAZXIR010000059.1:1596-3973 GCA_964640845.1 uncultured Syntrophomonas sp. | reverse complement strand
AACTTGGCGGTTATTCTGGTGGGTGACAATAAGGAAAGTATGACTTATGTGAGACTCAAGGAAAATGCTTCCCGCACCATATCTGGGTCCACTACTATTATCCAGCTGCCGGCCCAGGTAACTAAAGAGGAATTGCTGGGGGAAATTGCTAAAGCTAATAATGACCATGGTATTCATGGGATAATTATTCAACTGCCCTTGCCTGATCACCTTAGTCCATATCAGGATGAATTCCTGGCGGCTATTAAAGAGGAAAAGGATGTTGATGGTTTTAACCCTTCCAACAGAGGTAAACTTATGGGCGGTGAGCCCCGATATGTAAGCTGTGCCGCACTAGCCTGCATGGAAGTTATAGATAGATATGTGAAAATATCCGGTGGTAAATTGGCCTTGCTGGTAGGGGATTCATTTGATTTAATACTGCCCCTGTCCATATTGCTGATCAGGCAGGGATTTAATATCCAGGTAATAAGTGAATATAAACCCGAATTGATACAGAATGCGGATATTCTAGTGGTTGAAAAGGGTTCGCCCAAGATGGTGCAAGGAGAACACTTGCGCCAAGGGATGCTGGTGATAGATGCAGGTTTTTACTGGGATAATGGAAAGACCCAGGGCAATGTGGATAAAGATTCAGTAAGCGAAATTAAGGGCTATCTTTTGCCAGTGCCTGGAGGCATCGGACCTCTGCTTATTGCCAAGCTTATGGAGAATGTATGTACCGCCTCAATATTAAACGGGAGCTTGTAATGAAGTCTTTTATCAGTGTTAGTGAGCTGAATGAGTATATTAGTGGACTCCTGGCAGCAGATGAATTTCTGGCCGATTTCTGGATGAAGGGAGAAATATCCGGATT
The DNA here is from genome assembly GCA_964640845.1 of uncultured Syntrophomonas sp. Taxonomy (GTDB): domain Bacteria; phylum Bacillota; class Syntrophomonadia; order Syntrophomonadales; family Syntrophomonadaceae; genus JAAYJK01. The sequence goes on along the minus strand of CAZXIR010000059.1, from coordinate 3,117 downwards.
CAGGTTTTACAGGCAGTCCGGGCATATGTATTTTACTTTGAAGGATCAAGAAACCGCAGTAAGCTGCGTGATGTTCAAGAGCCGTAATCAAGGACTGAAGTTTGACCCGGAGGATGGTTTGGAAGTGCTGGTTAGGGTATATGTTTCAGTTTATCCCAAGCAGGGTAAATACCAGGTGTATGTACAGGAAATGCAACCTTATGGCAGAGGTGGACTCTACTTACAATTGGAACAGTTAAAGAAAAAACTGGAAGCTAAAGGTTACTTTTCTCCCCAGAACAAAAAAACTGTTCCCGAAATGGTTAATTGTGTAGGAATAGTAACCTCCCAGGACGGAGCTGCTTTAAAAGATATATTAAGGGTTTTAAAACAAAGGCACTCCAGCTGCCAGGTAATGCTGGTACACAGTTCTGTACAGGGGGAGACTGCACCCGCAGAGCTAGCTGAAGGGGTGAGGCTGATAAATGCTCATGGTCAGGCAGAAGTAATAATCATTGGCCGCGGTGGAGGTTCCTTCGAGGATCTTATGGCTTTTAACAGCGAAATAGTTGTGCAAGCTATTTTCGAGTCCAAGATACCGGTTATATCCGCGGTAGGGCATGAAATCGATTTTAGTCTGGCTGATATGGTGGCAGATTTGAGAGCCGCAACTCCAACCCAAGCGGCCAGCCTGGCAGTACCAGATATAAGCCAGCTGAAAAAGGAGCTGGGAAAAAATACCGAGCGGTTAAACCGGGTTATGGAACGCAGAATCGGTCAATACAGTGAAACTCTGGATCGGCTTATGTTCCAAAGAATCTGGAAAGAACCTCATATCCTGATTAATGAAAAGAAAAGGAAAGTTGCTGAGCAACAGGAAAAAATAAATCGCCAGGTAGTAGATATGATCCAGGACCGCCGGCATAGATTTTCTTTAGCTATCGAAGCATTAGATAATTTAAGTCCATTAAAAGTACTGCACCGAGGTTATACTGTGGCCTATCAGGACGGAAAAATATTGCGTCAGGCAGGGGAAACCGAAGTAGGCCAACGTTTACAGATAGTATTTAATGACGGTAAACTTGAGGTCCAAATAATGGACAAGGAGATGTTCGTTATATGAAAAAAATGAAATTTGAAGAAGCCCTAAGGGGATTGGAAGGTATAGTAGATAAATTGGAAACCGGAGAGCTAGACCTGGAAGAGTCCATCAAGCTATATGAGGAAGGCATAGATCTATCAGTATACTGCCAAAAACAGCTGGCTCAGGCCGAAGGGAAAATACAGCGTTTAATTAAAAAGCTGGATGGGGATATCCAAGTGATGGATTTGGATTAGTTATTCTGTAAGTAAGATTTTTAATAAAAATTAGTTAAGAAAATAACCTTGGTGGGGATGAATGCTTAAGTTAGCGCAGGGGGTAAAGGCGATTCGAGCAGTGGGAACACAACTCTTTCTAATCAATCAATCTAAAGCACCGCTCAATTAACTTACACTTAAGAGCTAAGACCGGCCCCAAGCGGTTTAAGCATTTAGCTCCAC
>CAZXIR010000059.1:0-1496 GCA_964640845.1 uncultured Syntrophomonas sp. | reverse complement strand
CAATAAGTATTTAGATGATGTACAGATTACATTATGGACATTAAGGGGAATCAGCTATGATCGGTGATCCAAAAGACTTTTTAGATGAAATCAAGCTTAGAAAACAATTTGTTGAGGAATGCCTGGAAGATACCCTGTTTCAGGTTAGTACCTATCCGCCTCTAATTCATGAAGCGATGCGATATGCAGTTTTGAATGGGGGGAAAAGGCTGCGCCCGATTATGGTTTTTGAAGGGGCGGTTCTGGGAGGAGCCAGGAAAGAGGATGTTATTCCGGCAGCATGCGCGGTGGAGTTGATACATTCTTATTCATTGGTGCATGATGATTTGCCGGCTATGGATGATGATGATCTGCGCCGAGGAAAACCTACCTGTCATATTGTTTATGGAGAAGCTAATGCAATTTTAACCGGGGATGCTCTTTTAACAGCAGCTTTTGAGCTTCTGGCGGGAAATATGAAGATATCCACGATTAAAACCGAGAACCTGGTTAGAGCAATAAAGGAAATAGCAACTGCTGCTGGTAGCCGGGGCATGATTGGGGGGCAGGTTCTGGACCTGCAGTCAGAAGGCCAGCATATAGATTATGAGACCTTAAGAAAAATGCATAGTTTAAAAACTGGACAATTATTTCGAGCCGCCTTAAAAACCGGGGCCATATTAAGCGGTATGAGTGAAATAGGAGTGGTTGCTTTAGATAAGTATGCAGATAATTTTGGATTAGCATTTCAGATTACTGATGATATCTTGGATATTGAGGGCAGTGAGGATATGACCGGGAAACCGGTAGGCAGTGATGAAAAAAACCATAAAACCACCTATCCCAGTCTTTTGGGAATAGAAAAATCTTATCAGTTAGCCCAGGAAGCAGTTGAGGCTTGTCAGGAAAATCTCACATATTTTGGCGAAGAAGCCAACTTTCTGAGGAATCTAGCTTTCTATACCATGTACCGAAGAAATTAACCAGTAAAGGTTGTAAGGTCGTTCTGAATATGAAATTGATTGGAAGAACCCGGGGTTCTCTCATTTAACAGATAGCGAACTATTCTGTGACTGGAAAGATAGACCCTGGCTATGTTATAATCATTGATGATAGGAAACTGGCAAAAGGTTGCAGTATTCTAGTCAGCCCTATTAGTTTCGAAGACGGGGCTAAAAATCCGTTAAGGGCACATCGATGAAGCTTCTGGTGTTGGCTTGTGACGCCCAGTCGGGGGTCATCGCTGGGAGTTAAGGGTCTGGGGGCTATCCGCAAAGGCATGTGGGGACGACCCTCAAATCCGTGGAGGCTCATTATTTATTAATGATGAGAAAACCTGCATTCTGGTAGAAGCTGGGTGCAGTGTAGCCTGCCTTGAGTGGTGGCGGCGAATAGGCATTTGTGGGCGGTCTTTTCTCGGCCAAGAAATTATCGTCTGTCTTGAAACCGTCGCTGCAAAAGAGGCTAGAAGCTAATGTGGGCTGTTGAGGAAAACTCCTAGACTGAATGCAACTTGA
>CAZXIR010000058.1:0-13618 GCA_964640845.1 uncultured Syntrophomonas sp. | reverse complement strand
TGTCAAGATCTTCACCGCCGTAACAGGCAAAGAGATAGACGAAAAGGGCATATTGGAACAGTCTGAGCGCATGCACACGCTTCAGAAGCTCCTTAACATAAGAATGGGGCTCTGGGGCATAGAAGAAGATACCCCTCCATACCGAGCGATGGGACCGGTCACAGAGGAAGAATATCTTTACAGGGAAAAGCACTACGATACTGAGATCGAGAAATATACAGGCATAGATCACTCAAAGAAGAAGCTGAAAGACCGTATCGAGATACTCAGGAAGGCTAAGTATGAACTCTTTGAAGACCTGCAGCAGAAAGTATACGCAGCAAGAGGATGGGATGAGAGAGGCGTGCCAAAGGTCGAAACTTTGAAAAGACTGAATATAGATTTTCCCGAGGCTATTGAGCTAGTAAATTCGGTAAAGTAGTTTCACCTTAGTAGGATTTTAATAAACACTAATTTCCAGTTCTGAACAAAAGACGGAGCGTCGCCTAATATCAGGCTGGCTCCGTCTTTTATTGATCTATGATCTTAACTTTGACCCGGATAATTTTTACAGCTTAAATTCTTCCTTATCTAATTTCGATAAGTTGTTGTAAATATGTACATAGCCTACAAGCGCTTTTTCCATATAATCTATTCTGACCTTGTCAACCGGTCTGTGGCAATAATATTCCTGCATGGGCGAATAGCCGATCGAAGGTATTTTATGATGTACCGCAGCTACGGGCAGGTCAGTTCCGAAATCCCAGTAGCCAAAATGAACTTCCTGGCCTGCTTGCGTCAGTGCCTTTGCACATGCTTGGGCAACAGGGTGTTCTTTATCTAATTTCCATCCCTCTTTTTTGTTTTCCATTAATTCAGACTTGCCCGTATATGAGGTTCTCATCACTGCACCGATCTTTACCTCTGCACGAAAGTTTTTGTCCTCTGCAGAAATTTCATTGATCACACGTTGAATCTGGTTTATGCAGCTTTCCACAGTTTCATCCGGGGTGAAACGGCGGTCATATGTTATATGGCATCTGTCTGGTACGATGCACATTGAACCTGGCGTGCAGGAAATTATTGTAAGTGCAATGCTCGATTTTCCAAGTTCTGGGTCAGTGGACTTCTCTTTTTCTACGACCTGTTCTACTCTGTCTATGAATTTAGTGGAGGAATTTACGGCATTTACCCCAAGCCATGGTGCACTGCCATGTGAGGTAACACCGGAAACAGTAACCTGGATCTCAACTCTTCCCCGATGTCCCAGATAAAGTTTTAAGCTTGTTGCTTCACAAGAAACGCAAACATCGGGAGATATTCCTCTCTGTGCGAAAGTCTCATCAAAGAGTTTCAGCATCCCAAGCATTTCTGCGGGTTCTTCGAGAACTGTCATGGTAAAAATTAATTTGCCGGCCAATTTGTATCCCTGTTTTTTTAAAGCTAGGAGAGCGGCTCCCGCGTAAACCATCGTTGCACCGCCGCCTTTAACATCAGCCGCAGCCCGGCCGTGTATAACTTCTGTCTCTTCTGTGCAGCTCATATCCTGATTGAACATCCCGCAGACATCTATTTTGCCTCCGTATGGATCGTAACCTTCCCATTCACTTAAATCTCCGGTATCTACATGGTCAAGGTGTCCGTTGAACATAATTGAAGGACCGGGCAGATCTCCGTTTATAATCCCTACAACATTGCCCCATTCATCCCTAAAAACATCGTTGTAGCCAAGTTTCTTAATTTCGGACAGATAAAGATCGGCTACTTCTTTTTCTTTGCCGGGGAGTGAGGGAATACGTATTAACCTCTGACAAAAATCTATCATTTCAGGTTTCAGCTTAGCTGCAATTACCTTTAGTTCGTTCTCCATTTTTAAATCCTCCTCATAGATAATCAAGAAAGTGCCGGTACGTCCCAAAGGAGCAGCTTCTGACCTATCCCTTTTTCGAGGGCCCGTTTGTATAACTCGTAGCCCCACGCTACGTCAAACACAGCCATTCCGCATGCAACAAAAACAATATTTTCTTCATCGTTGATTCGACCTTCTCGGGTACCAAGAATTACATGGCCAATATCAGTGGAATCTTTTAAATCAATAAGTTTGTCCTGATCGATCAGATTGTAAATCGGACCTCCGATAACGCCGCTGTAATAATTACTTTTATCTCCTGATGCCAACGCCTCTTCAACATATGCCTCATGCAGTCCAATATGATCATAGACTATTTTGCTCTCGGTCCAAAATTCATCATCCCCTCTGACCGGTCCAGATAGGAGTACCAACGCGCCTTTTTTTAACCATTTCTTTTCTATGAAAAGAGGTTTTATGCGCGAAGCTGCAACAGTGACTATATCGGCTTCGCCAAGAAGAGCAGGCAGGTCAGCAGACACTTCAGTCTCTACGCCGTACTCTTTCTTTGCCCAATCCGCCATTTCTTTTGCCTTCTCTTCGAACAGATCATAGAATATTATTTTCTTGATATTTTCGGCCTGAGTCATAATGTTTCTTAAACAGGATTTATTAATTGGTCCGCAGCCAAGCAGCGCACAAACTTCGGAATTATGCCTTCCAAGATGGCGTACGGCAACAGCAGGAATAGCTCCGGTCCTTGCAGCACTTAAAAGATTGGCAGACATAAGGCAAAGGGGAGCTCCTGTCTCCTTGTCGTTAAGCAGGACGGTCAGAATAGATCTGGGGAACCCTTTAGAAGTATTTGCAGCATTTGAGCCATACCACTTATTCCCGCACACATCAAACCTGCCGCCAAGATAGGCAGGCATTGCAAAAAAACGCCTGTCAGGACCGGCTGTGGGCATATTGGGGAAGACAGATTCTTTCGGAAAAATTATGCCGATCCCATGGCTGTTATGGTTGGTGCCTCCCATCAAGTAATCTCCCTGTGCTAGAAGTTTGAATACCTCTTCACATACTTCGACACATTCTGAAGCATTATTGACACCTGCTTTAATAGTATCCTGTTCAGACAGATACAAAAATTCGATTCTTGTGTCCATAAATGATCAACACCCTTTCATAAAATAATGCGAGGAATCAGATTTTTGAAAGCCATGTTCCCCTTTTTATGTATAATCTGATCAGTCATAAATATCTACGCATTTGTTAATCGATTTTCTTGTTATATTAACAATAATGTCCAAAAAACTTGTATGCTAAAATAGTAATATTTTGAAGAATATAATTTTCATAATGTAAAATTTACTTATCTGAAAGAAGCGTCCATTCAGCAGTAATTATCGAACTTAAGCTTGTGCAGGCTTAACACTTCTGTGGCAGCTCAACTCCAGACAATGATCGATCGAAGGTTAATATATTAATATCTATGTCATTTGTCTTGCTTGCTGTAAACTCATAAAATATACGAATATATTCATGTTAAGATCATATGAGAATAAAAAATTGGAGAGCTTGAGGGAAGGAAAGTGGAAAGGTGAAATTTAGGCCGATATTTGTTGACAGTAATCTACAGGAACTTACCGAACACGGTACCGCTGATTTCCCAATGTCAATGGATGAACAGCAGGTCTCGCTTGAGAACTGCGGTCAGGTTTTACATTGGCATTATGAAATACAGGTAGCGGTTGTAACAAAAGGAAGCGTCCTGTTTAAAACTTCAAATTCTGAATTCCTGATCAAAAGTGGGCAGGGCATTTTTTTTAATTCGGGCTGTCTGCATGAAGCTGTCCCGACTGAAGACCAAAACAGTGTTTATGTATGTGTAAATTTCGATCCTAAATTAATTTCCGGCCATTCAAACAGCGCAATTCAGCGTGATTATGTGGATCCTCTCATATTTTCCGCTAAAATGCAGGTCATACCTCTCTTTTCTGCAGATTGGCATGAGGAGATCTGCCAGCTTGTTCTCGATATGGCAAGAGTAAATGATACACAGCCCTACGGCTACGAAATAGAGCTTAAAGTCCTCTTATGCCGTATATGGCTTAATTTGTTAAAAAATAACCGTCAGCTTATTGAAATAAAAGCGGCTGTAACATTTTCTGAAAAACAGCGTTTGAAAACACTGCAGAATTTCATACATAAAAACTACATGGACCGCATATCTCTCAGGGACATTGCAGATACTGTCCATATAAGCAGAGGTGAGTGCTGCAGGATCTTTGCACGCATACTGCACACAACGCCTTTTCGTTACCTCATCAATTATCGAATTTCGCAGAGTCTGAAATTGCTGTCGACAACAGATCTTAGTGTTCTTGAGATTTCTGCGCAAACAGGATTCGGAAGCAGCAGCTATTTCACTGAATGTTTTAAAAAGGAAATGAATTGCACTCCTATCGAATATCGCAAACAGGCAAGACACGCTAAAAAATAGCTTGGCATCCTGATGTGGTGTTCTATCCCTCAATAATATACATAGCGTTCTATCGTTATTTTATCCTGAAATATCGTAATATCCTCTTTGTGTTGACTCGTCAACATTTTGGATAGTATACTGAAAATACTGTTGAACACTATATATATTAAGGGTGACAAAAATGAATATTAAAATAAAAAATCGTGATATATTGCTCTCTCATGGAGATATTGAATCAAAGAGTATAGTCCTTGATATTGCAGAAAAGACACTTCAGCGACTTGATGCATATGAAAGGATAAAGAGCATTGCATGGGTGAAAGATGATATTTTGCATATTGGAACAAAGAGCTGGGATCTCTCCAGGAAAAAAAATGTCTATCTTATTGGGGCTGGAAAGGCCTGCAATGCAATGGCGATGGCCGTTGAAGAGATACTTGGAGACCACTTGACTAAAGGGATAGCAATTATCAAAGTTCCTGAAGAAACCGACATATTCCACAAAACTGAGATATTTGTCGGAGGACATCCACTTCCAAATGAAAACGGGTTATTGGCATGTAAAAAAATTATTGACCTTGTCGACAATGCTGCCGCTGAAGATCTGTTTATAGTTGTTATCAGCGGCGGGAGTTCTGCTCTGATGAGTTGCCCGATAGACGGCATATCGCTTCAGGACGAGATAGACACAACTGACATAATGCTCAAATCAGGGGCAGATATCTATGAAATAAACTCCATCCGCAGGCATATCTCTCAATTAAACGGGGGTATGCTTGCAAAACGTATCCAAAAAACAGGGGCGGAGTTGATTGGATTTGGCATAAGTGATGCAGTGGGCAGTCCGGCAACAAAAAATATAGGGGTGCCCTATCTGAAATACAAAGGAACGCCAATGGGGCCGGATCAGACTACATTTGAAGATGCCCGGCGCGTAATCAGAGATTATGATGTTGTAAACAGACTTCCTGAATCAGTAGTAAGTCATATAATGAATTCTGGGCCGGAGGCAGAAACGCCAAAAGCATTTCCTGACAACACATATTTTTTGCTGAATACCCTTCCTGATTCATGCATCTATGCTAAAGAAGCTGCAGAAAAAATGGGGATACAGGCGATTATAGTATCGTCCTTTTTGGAAGGTGAAAGCAGAGAAGCTGGAACTTTTTTTGCTGCCATAGCAAAGGAAATACAGACCTACGGCAATCCTGTCAAGGCGCCATGTGTTTTGATCAGCTCAGGAGAAACAACGACCAGGATCCCTGACAATAGTGCAGTATCGGGACACGGGGGCCCGGGCCAGGAGCTTACTGTCGGTTTTGCCATAGCGGCTTCAGGCGCTGACGGATGCTGTATGCTTTCAATAGATTCAGAGGGTACAGACGGTACAACTGATGTGGCCGGAGGACTTACAGATTCACAGACGTTTCGCTTAGCTTCAGAGAAGGGTATCGACCTGCATGCTTCTTTGCGAAGTCACTCCTGTTACGAGGCATTACATCGAATTGGTGATACTGTTTTTACCGGCAATACCGGTACAAATTTATGCGATTTGAATATTTTGTACGTTCCTGAAAAGAATTAAATTGACTAAAACGGATACAGACGGAGGATAATTTATGTCAAATTACATTAAATCAGTAAAAGCAAGGCAGCTGCTGGATTGCAAATGTCGTCCCATGGTTGAGGTAGATGTTACAACGAGCAGCGGTGCACTTGGTCGCGGAAGTGCTCCTACAGGGGTTTCTGTAGGGCTCTATGAGGCGTTTGTTCTTAGAGACAATGATCCAAGATCATACGACGGAATGAGTGTGCACAAGGCAGTCAATAACGTAAACGAGATAATTGCGCCGGCTATCATCGGATTAGACATCGCTGATCAAAATGCAATAGACCAGAGGATGATCGAAATTGATGGGACTGCAAATAAAAGCAACTTGGGAAGCAATTCTATTTACAGTACTTCCATAGCATGCTTTCGTGCGGCAGCAGAGGCAAACAACATGCCCCTGTACGAATATATCGGGAAAGAGGTGAACTCAGTACCCATACCATCTTTCAATATGATAAACGGAGGTAGATACGGGAATCTAACTCAGGCAATAAATGAATTTATTGTAATGCCGTACAAAGCTGACGATATAGAAGAGGCAGTAGAAATTGCGGTCCGTGTCTTTCAGCGACTGAACCATGTAATAAAAAAGAAGACGGGAGTTGATCCCGGAATTGGGAGTTCCTATGGATGGATCGCCCCCTCGGAAGACCCTGAAATAATTTTTGCATTAATGCAGGAAGCCATAGATGATTGCGGCTGCACAAAGAAGTGCGCATTTGCCGTCGACTGTGCGTCAAGCGAAATGTATGACAAAGCTTCAGGCACTTATTATATGAACGGAAATAACCTTTCCACTGTTGAAATGGTTCATTATATGAAAGGCCTGACTGAGAGATGGAATTTAATTTTTATTGAAGATATGCTGGATGAAAATGATTGGGATGGATATGCTTTGGCCCACGAACTCGTAAGTCGGACTTTACTTGTGGCAGACGACCTTACTGTAACAAATAAAGAACGAATTGAAAGGGCTTGCAAAACAAATTCAATTGATGGTTTTGTGCTCAAACCAAACCAGGTAGGGACTATTACTGAAGCATTAGAAGCACACGAATTCGCAAAAGCAAGAGGACTCTTTTCCATCCCTTCCGGCAGATCAGGCGGAGTTATCGGTGACGTTGTAATGGATCTTGCTGTTGGATTGAAAGTCGATTTTATAAAAAACGGCTGTCCTCGCTCAGGGGAACGCATTGATAAACTAAACTTTCTTATGCGTGTTGCAAATCTGCATAAAGGCTGCAAGATGAGCGATATATCCTCAAAAGTAAAATTCTAATGTCTCACTGTTTTAAGGATAATCTTTAAAATAAATTATTCATAGAATATCTATGAATAATTTTTATTATAATTATGTTTTGTCTTGTAAGCTGTGATTATGTTTGAATGGTGTTCATTAATACATGAAAGCGCTCTTTCTAAATCACAATGCCAAAAAGCATCTATAAGCATTTTATGCTCCTCAATTATTGTGTCAGGCTGTCTTTTGGCATGTAAGGCGTAGATGGCTACGCGAGTCATTTCATCGCTGATCTTCTGCCACATTTGTGAAAGTTTATTTATTCCAAGGTAATTTATTATTGTACTGTGGAAGACCATATCCTGTTTCATCAATTCAACGTGAGAATTTTTTAAGTTTTCCATCTCCTTGACTATAGGCACTAATAGTCCTGCTAGCAGTTCAGGTTCTCCGTGTTCAATAATTTTTTTGATTGCAAAAGGCTCTATCATTTCACGCATTAAGAAAAGTTCAGCCACGTCCTGTTCGCTGATGTCAGAAACAACAGCCCGCCTTCTTTCTTCCCAGATGATCAGGCCGTCAAGTGAAAGCCTTTTCAAGGCCTCCCTGACCGGGGTACGGCTGACACCAAAATCTTCCGCTATTGCCCGTTCAAGCAACATAGTATTGGGCGCAAGATCCCCTACAATTATCTTGTCCTTTATATCCTCATATATCACAACGGAAAGGTTTTGTTCTTTTTGTGTGGTATTCTCCGATGAAAAAAAACTAAAAGACAAAAAAATCATCCTTTCATTTTTCTAACCGTCCAGAAATGCGATCATTATATATTGTAGATTATAAATTATTAAGGGAAATAGCAAATATTATAAAAGGCACAATTACTATTTCCCCAAATCAATTATTAAATATTATTAAAATTGTAATTTGAGTCTATATCATCATACCTAAAGATTTCGGTATAAACAATGCAATCTGTGGAAATGCTAAAGTCAGTATTATCGCAACCAGAAGCGCAGCAGCAAGGGGTATTGCCTCTTTTATCATTCTTTCAAACGGGGCCTTGCATATCCCCTGGGCGACGTATAAATTTACACCGACCGGGGGTGTTATCATTCCAAGACATAGGTTCATTGTCATTGCAATACCAAAAAGCACCGGGCTATATCCCAGTTCTATGACCATCGGCAGGAAAAGCGGAGTAAAGAGAACTACATTCGATGTCGTATCAATAAACATACCTGTTATTAGAAGGAATCCCATAATTAATATCATGATTATTACTGGCGAGCTTGTAATCGATAACATGGCGGCAGCCAATGTCTGGGGAATCCTCTCCATAGTCATGAGTCTTCCGAATGTCGTTGCACCACCCAGAATAAACATTGAAAGACACGAAAGGAGCCCAGCTTCGACCATAGCATCATTGATTTTTTTAAAAGTAAGCTGTCGGTATATTACAGAGCCTGTGAAAAGTGCATAGACAACTCCCACGACGGCAGCTTCTGTTGGTGTAAATATTCCTCCATAAATTCCTCCAAGTATAAGGATGGGCAGAAAAAGAGCCCATTTTGCTTTCCAGCAAACGTCAAAGACCCATTTTGCACCGCCCTGACGCTCTTTACCGACATAACCACGTTTTTTTGAAGTAACACGGTTAACAACAATCAAACATACACCCATCAATATTCCGGGGCCAATCCCTGCTGCGAACATGCTGACAACAGAAGTTCCTGCGATAACACTATAGATTATCATGGGTATACTAGGTGGTATAACAGGACCGATAGTAGCACCGGCTGCTACAAGCGAACCTGCATATGCACTGTCGTAACCGCGTTCAACCATGGCCGGGATCAATATGACCCCAAGAGCGGCGACAACGGCAGGTCCCGAACCAGAAATTGCTGCAAAAATCATGCATGCCACAATTGTTGAAGTTCCGAGTCCTCCTGGGCGGCTGCCTGTGAGTGCATCACCAACGTTGATAATTTCTTCCGACAGACCAGACCTCGACATTAAAGTTCCAACAAGCATAAAAAATGGGATTGCCATGAGCGGGAAAGAATCCGCAGTTGTTATCATCGCCTGAGCAAGAAGCTGGATCATGTTTCCGCCACCATAGAAGAACAGGAAAACTAAAGCACATGAGCTTGCCATAGCAATTGCAACTGGAACCGAAAGGGCTAATCCGACGAGAAGGGAGATGAGCAATGTTGCGATCATTATCAATCCACCTCCTTGTTTTCGTGTTTAAAATTCTCATTAGCAACTGAATTATTGGTTTTTATTTTCTCTGAATGGTCATGTCCAGATTTTTCTTTAAAACTAGAATAAATATTTTGTGCTGTTCGGACGGAAAGCCCAAATAACCCAATTACCCCTGCAATGTACATTGTCCAAGTTGGCAGCCAGGGTATTGAAGAAAAATACTGTTTTAATTCAAACTGCATGACCACCGTCTTTAAAATCAAGAATCCCATTCCAAAACCAAAAAAAATCGTAATGGTGTTTGCAATGAAATTTACAGATTTTGCCGTGCGCGGGAAAAACTGTGGCAAGGCATCTATTTTCAAATGCATACCTTTTTTTGCAGCAAGGCTAATTCCAGCCATTGTCAGCCATACAAAGCCAAGTCTTGCAGACTGTTCGGCCCATGAGAAGCTGAAGGAGAGCAAATAACGGCAAAAAACTTGTGCTGTTAGTGTTATAAGCATAAATGTCATAAAAATCGTAAGGAGATATTCCTCCCACATATCGAAATAATGAAAAACAGATTTTTTCAAGATAAATCCTCCTTATTACTTAAGCGGCAGGACCCTTGGTAATGCATCACCGCGGGGCCTGCACGTTTATTTATATGTTACAGGTGGTAAATGTTATTAATACTTGATGATCTGTTTATTTAAAATCTACCTTGCGTCCAAGTTGTATGTATATTTTCTCAAGGAGACCGTTTGTTTCAGCAGCATGCTTTTTGTATAGGGGCAGCAGCTTAGCGCGAAATTCATTCTTCTGTGCAGCTGTTAGAGAAACAATCGTGCTGGTTTTGCTCTTTAGTATCCCATCGCGAAGATCCTTGTTGATCTTTTCCTGGGCTTCACGCTCGTAAATCTTTGTTTCGTCAGCAGCTTCCTGTATCATTTTCTGCTGTTCAGGAGTAAGTTTATCCCATACTTTCTTTGAGAATACAAGTGGCAGCGGACCATAGAGATGTCCGGTTTCTATAATGTATTTCTGTACTTTGTCAAAACCAGACTGAACTATATTCTGGTAAGGATTCTCCTGTGCATCAAGCACGCCCTGCTGAAGGCTTGTCAGGACTTCTGAGAATGCCATTGGGATCGCGCTTGCTCCGAGGGTATTCCATGCTTCAATATGAAGCGGGTTGTCCATTACACGTATCTTAAGCCCTTTGAGGTCTTCAGGTTTTTCAAACTTCCTGTTAGTTGTTGATTCACGAAATCCCTGTGACCACCAAGATATAATTTTTACTCCTGATTTCTCGACTGACTTGGCAACAGCTTTTCCCACTTCACCATCAAGAACTTTTTCTGCCTCTTTACGGTTATTGAAGAGATAGAGAAGGTCAAAAACTTTTGTCGCATCTGTAAACCCACCTAGGGCTGGAAGTGCCGGCAACGCCATATCAAGAGCGCCTGCCTGCATTGATTCGATCATTTCTCTGTTTTGTCCCATCGAACCATTGGGATAAACCTCTACAATAATTTTTCCGCCCGATTTTTTTTCGAGAATTTCTTTCAACTTAAGGGATCCCAGATGTTCGCCACCCTTTTCCGTCACAACGTGTGCAATTCGAAGGGTAAGGGGCTTTTCACTTGCTGCAAACGCAGGAACACATGCAAAAACCAAAAGAAGAATTACGAGTGCTGCTACTCCATAATTAACGTGCTTTTTCATATTTGCCATCTCCCTTTACTTAATTTTTGTTACATGTTTCATTTATATTACAAACTTGGTATTAAAAATTAAATTTTTCAAGTACTGATCTGTTGACCACATTAAGAGGCTTCTCACCAACAAAAAATCTGCGTATTTCAGAAGCAACCTTTACCCTCAGTTCAGGAATGGCTTCTTCAGAATTCCATGCTGCGTGCGGTGTTATGATAACATTCGACAGTGATACCAGTTTGGGTTTTTCAAGAAATTTTGTATGGCCTGCAGGAGGTTCCGCAATTGTTACATCAAGTGCTGCACCTGCAATTTTCTTCTGCTGACAGGCATTATAAAGTGCTTCCTCATCGACCAAAGGACCTCGTGCTGTATTGATCAGATAGGCCGTCGGTTTCATAAGAGAGAGAGTCCTTTCATTAACAAGGTTGGTACTCTCCGGTGTAAGTGGCATATGAAGTGAGAGGAAATCTGCATCAGCAAAAAGTTTGTCCATATCATCATATTTGATAATTCCATTCTTCTCAAAAATTTCTTCCGGAAGATACGGGTCATAACCTATCACTTTGATGCCGAAAGGGTGCAGTCTGTTTGCGACCATCCTTCCAATACCTCCGCATCCTGCCAGGGCAAAAACCTTATTGCGATAGCGAGGCACAGGGTCTGCTATTGACATGTCCCACCCGCCCGCTCTTGTCTGGTTGACGAGTTCTACTATCTTTCTGGTGATGTCAAGGAAAAGTGCTATTGTGTGATCAGCTACCTCTTCCTGGCAGTAATCGGGAACATTGCAGACAATAATACCCATATCTGTTGCAGCATCGAGATCCACACTATTAGTTCCGATCCCAGTCCTGAGAAGTATCTGAGCCTTTTTAAAATATGAAAGGTTTTTACGGTTCATCGGAGTAAACAAAGCCATTACTGCATCAGCATCTTCACCCTGTTTACAGATTTCTTCCGGGGTCCCCCCGTTCGACAGAACAACATCGGCATCAATGTCCTTCAAAATTGATTTTTCGATTTCAAGATCAGGCCAAGTTATATCTGTCGCAAAAACTTTAAATTTGGACATAAGTAATACTTCCTTTCATATGTGAAATTTGATCATTATTCGATGTAAAGTTCAGGATGACGAACACTGAAGACCTTCAAATGATCTCGAATTTCTTGGACTTTTTCAGGATTTATTTCGACAAATGTTCCCTCTTCTTTGTCTGAGCCTTCGTAAAGGACTTCTCCCCAAGGATCAAGAACCAAAGAATGCCCGCCGAAATCAGTCCCTTTTGAATTTCCCACTCTGTTGCATGCGACAACATACATCATGTTTTCAATTGCGCGGGCTTTAAGCAGTGCGATCCAATGGTCAATACGACAAGTCGGCCATTCAGCAGAAACAAAGAGGAGCTTGGCTCCATGAAGAGCGTTGATCCTTAACCACTCACAGAACCTTATGTCATAGCATATAACACAGCCTGCAGTTACCCCTCCTACCTCAAACAGACATTCCCTTTTCCCGCCATTCAGATATTTATCTTCATCCATTAATGGGATAAGGTGGACCTTATCATAATGATTTATATATTCGCCTTTTGGGTTTATCACTTGTGCTCTGTTAACGGAGCCTTTCGGTGTCCCGGCAAGGACAGAGCCGCCTGCAAACCATACGTTGTACTTTTTAGCAAGTTCTCCCAAAAACTTTGCCGCCTGGAGGCCTTCCGGATCAGAATATTTATCAGCTTCTTCGATTGCATAACCTACATCCCAAATCTCAGGCAGAACAATAAGTGTTTCAATTTCAGAAGGTTTGAAGTATTTGGCCATCCATGTTTCGACATTTTTGTAATTTGCATTCCTATCGCCGAGCTTGATATCAATTTGAGCAATTCCAACACGAAGCAACGCAATGCCTCCTCTTTAAACCCATTAATTGCTATGGATTTATCAAAATTTTCGTTCTAATACTCTATTTGGTATTCCAAATTATGTCAAGTGTACTAATATCTTAAAGAAATATTGTTTTATGTTTAGTACACATATGATAAAAAAATAACATACTTTATCCGTTAAAGAGGGGTAATTCAGAGGTGGGCTTATAATTTAAATTATTAGTGAAAAAATGTGGTATGTGGATGGCTATTTTTCATGTTTGAAGTTTGTGAACGGTTGTATGGGTGACTTGGACAGGGAGGTCTACGCGACTTGATAACTATGTAATTGAGGCTTATAGGCACAAGAGATTTTTCATTGAATTGGATCGTAAATGTATCACCAATATGAGGATCCATTTTTCAATTTCTATTATTGTTGAATGTTTTGAAATTAAACTGACTGGCATTAAGCCAGCCAGTTTTGTCTTATCAAAGTCTGGAGGAACAAAAAATTTATGCCGCCCTTACCGCGAGGTTTTTGCATAGCTCCGACCTCAGCTCGGCACAGCGTTCGATGCCTCTTTCGACAGAGGAAAGGAATGACGCACCTCCCAAGAGGGCTGAAACCATTGCCTCCGAGACTCCGCCTTTTGTTGAGACGTTTTCAAGA
>CAZXIR010000057.1:3417-13764 GCA_964640845.1 uncultured Syntrophomonas sp. | reverse complement strand
CTTTGGCAGCGGATGCCGTTGCTGAAAGATTAAAACCTAAGTCAACAAGCGCAAAACTAGCTGCTGTAGCCCCGGTTACCTTGAGAAATTGTCTACGGGTAACCTTCATAAACTCCACACTCTCCTTTCACCGTATTCAATTTAATACTGGATACTGCTATAGATTTTATCATTCCAGTAAAAAATTGGACACCCTAAAATAAGCGCATAAATCCCGATTTTTGTTGACTTATACAGCTTACAGGTTAAGTATTCCATTATAATTTTGGGGAAACTACTATAAGGCTTTAAAACCCCTCCCCTCTCCAGTGAATATGCTGCGGGAGCAGCATGTACATTATTCAATTGCCTTCACCTGCTATTTACTTCGACACCCATAATTAAATTCCTTGCAATTTGTCAGAATAAGAACCAAGATATAACTAGTAATAATACTAACAATAACATGGAGTTATATATAGTTAGAATTTATTACTTTGCCGGTGTTCCTTAAGCTGTATCCGCCGAAGTCCATAACCCTTTTATTAAACTCACTGCTGGAAATTATCTGCATCAATAGGTCCAAATCATGATCTCCCATTAAAGTCGGTAATACACATAAATCGTATCTTTCCTCAGAAATGGGTATGAAATCCAAATTTAGTGCTTTGGCGCAGGCATAAATACCTAGGGCACAATCAGCAGCATCATTTTTGACTGCCGCAGCAACTGCCAGGTGAGTATATTCCTCTCGATTATAACCGTTGATGGTGCTGTGGTCTATATCATTCTTATCCAGCAAATAATCGAATAACACCCGGGTTCCAGCTCCCTTCTGCCGGTTGATATATCTGATCCTATTTTCTGATAAATCTTCTATTCCTTTAATATTAAATGGGTTGCCTTTTTTAACAATTAATCCTTGTTCTCTGTTCAACAGGGTAATTAGTATCCACGTGGTATGAACCAAATATTTATTTAGATAACTGGTATTATAATCTCCGGTATCTGTATCCAGCAAATGTACACCGGCAAAATGACATTCATTCTTCATTAAAGACATTATTCCTCCCATACTGCCCACATTTGTAGAAATCAGCCGCCTATTATAATGTCCCTGCATTATATCAGCCAAAAAATCTATAGAAATGTCATGACTGCCTATACATACCAAGGTTCGATCCACCAGTTGTCGTGGTTTTCTTAATATGACCGTACATCTGCTGCCGGCCTCCAGCCCTTCTTTACCGCGTTCTACATGAAGTATTCCATCTGCTTTGACCAGGCTGGTAGTAATCCCGGCTCCCCGATTGAGGGGATAAGCAATATAATCATCCTTTATACGGGCCGCATTGACATTAATATATTCATCTACCCCCATAGATGATGCTATTTTCCTGGCAACTCGGCAATCGATAAGCAATTCATCAGGAAGTCTAATACCCATCTTTCTATAAATTACCGGTCTGGCAAAGAGGGTGAAAACCAGTTGAGCTGAGATAGGATAACCCGGTACGCCGATAACCGGTTTATTATCGATGATGCCTAGAATCGCAGGTTTCCCGGGTTTGGTTGCAATACCATGTACCAGTAACTCTCCTGACTCCCGTATTATTGATGAAGTGTAGTCTTCCCGGCCAGCCGATGAGCCAGAACAGATAACAATCATATCAGCCTGATCCTTGACCTCTTCAATTGCTTTCAGCAGCTTGGTTCTATCGTCAATAACAATATCATGTCTGAAAGTTTGGGCACCCCATTCCTGACACATAGCCATCAGCATCCTGCTGTTGGACTCTACAATCTCTCCTGGGTTCATGTCTTGGCTGCCCTGATCCAGAAGCTCAGTGCCGGTGGGGATAATTGCCACTACTGGTTTTTTAATCACCTCAACTTCCGGAACTGCCGCGGTTATAAAGGAAGCCAGTTCATAGGGACCTATTCGGGTGCAGGATGGTGCAATCATGTCCATGGCGGCAAGGTCTTCTCCTACTGAGCGGATATGCTGCCAAGGTACGGCAGGTTTAATAATTTGAACCTGCTCACCCAGGAAATTTACGTCTTCAATCATTATTACTGCATCAAATAATCCCGGCACATATTCACCGGTATCAACTTCTATATACTGATTTTTATCCAGAATTATAGGATTACTTTCGTTGGCTCCATAAGTATCAACTGCTTTAACTGCTATACCGTCCATAGCCGAGGCGGCATAATGTGGTGATGATCTGCGAGCGGAAACAGCGGAAAATAAGATCCGGCCTACACTATCCAAAACATCAATAGTTTCTGTTTCTGGTTGAAAGTAAGCGCATTTTTCCAAATTCCTTATAAAGATTTCCAGGGCCTGATCCAGGGGAGTGTTCTGTATATATACGTTTCTTTCCATATCATTACCTACCCATAGTACTTATTTCATCTTAAAGTATAACACTATTGATTCAATGCCTGAAAGCAAGTCATTTTATAAAATTAAGCAGTAACTCTATCTCAAGTATACAATAGGTTTAGGATCTAATTACACGGGAAAATTAAGGTATAGTCCCATTTAAGATGAAATACCAGGAAACGGACAACCCTGACTAATATTTAGTATAATAATAGATGGTGAATTTAGAATAAATCCGTGAGGTGTTATATAATGGCAGAATTCCTTAAAGTAGTGAAATATGACCAAGCAGTTGAAAATATTAGACAGCATTTTCCTTCCCGCAGGATAGAAACCTTAAGCCTCCTGTCAGCCTCAGGCCGATTATTGGCCCAGGATATTATGGGGCCGGAAGATTTGCCTTCATTTGATAGGTCCACAGTTGATGGGTATGCGGTAAGAGCTGAAGACAGCTTTGGCAGCAGTGAATCTCTGCCTGCCTATCTCGATTATCAGGGTGAGGTGAAGATGGGGGAGATGGCGGGAATAAAAATAGGAAAAGGACAGTGCGGTTGGATACCTACCGGAGGGATGATGCCCCTAGGTACTGATGCAGTAGTTATGGTTGAATATACAGAGCGATTGGGTGATGATATAGTCTTGATTTACCGACCGGTAGGACCGGGAGAGAACCTCATGCTCAAAGGTGAAGATGTTAAAAAGGGTCAGCCCCTGTTTAAACCGGGGAAAATATTACGACCTCAAGATATTGGTTTTTTGGCTTCTCTGGGTATTGATACTGTTGAAGTATACCAGCCCTATAAGATAGGAATAATTTCGACCGGCGATGAGATTGTTCCAATCGATGTTAGTCCTTCAGGGGGGCAAATCAGAGATGT
This sequence comes from uncultured Syntrophomonas sp., assembly GCA_964640845.1. GTDB lineage: Bacteria > Bacillota > Syntrophomonadia > Syntrophomonadales > Syntrophomonadaceae > JAAYJK01. Next base: position 10,515 of record CAZXIR010000057.1, on the reverse strand, counting down.
TAACACCCATGCTCTGGCCTCGGCGGTTCATAGTTGGGGTAATATACCCTGTACCTATCCTATCGTTAAAGATGAATTCCAGTCCCTTAACGCGGTAGTTTTGGAATCCCTGGAAGAAAATGACATACTGCTGATGTCGGGTGGGAGTTCGGTTGGAATCAAGGACGTAACTATTGATGTACTGCTGTCAATTCCAGGCTCAGAACTGCTTTTTCATGGTTTGGCAGTAAAGCCGGGCAAGCCCACCCTGGCCGTCAAGGTGAATGAAAAACTGATTATCGGATTGCCCGGGCATCCAGTATCTGCCCTGATGATGCTCAATATTATATGCAGTCCTCTTATCAAGCCAGATAAAGGGCAGACAGTTATGGTACAGGTTACCCAGAATATTGCCTCACAGCCAGGTAGGGATGATTTTGTTCCGGTAGTAATAGAAGAAGATGACAAGCAATTATTAGGCCGGCCGTTGCTGGGCAAATCAGGCTTGATGAGTATTTTGTCTATGGCCGATGCTTTTATTCATATTCCCTATGAAGATCAGGGTGTTCTAGCAGGCAGTATCGTTTCTGCCAGGTTGTTTTGATGAGGTGGATATAATGTATAGTTCTTCAATTAGCTTGGAAGACGCCATAGCCTTGTGCAGGAAGTACGTTGGTCCGGTGGAAAATGAACACATAAGTCTGGAAACTGCCTGCCTGCGTGTATCTGCTGGGGATATAGCAACTGAGTTCCATGTTCCAGGTTTTGACCGTTCGGCAGTAGATGGTTTTGCAGTATGCAGGACGGATTTGTTTAAAATAAACAGCGAGCATATTGTTCCTTTGCAGGTGATTAACGAATTAACGGCGGGCTGCAATGACTATATAACTATAGAGCCGGGAGAAACAGTTAAAATTATGACTGGCGCTATACTTCCTGCTGGCACTGTCGCAGTTTTCAAGCAGGAGCATGTTAAGCAGTCCGGCAGTATTATCTATCCCGGCAAAAAAATTAGGCAGGGTGAAAACATACAGAAGGCAGGAAGTGAAATACCAGCTGGAAAGCAACTGGTTAAAAGGGGAGAGGTTCTGGACTCAGAAAGGATCGAACGTATTGCTTGCTGTGGGTTAGAAAAGATTTCAGTACACAGGATTCCTCGCATCTACATTATAAACACCGGAAATGAGCTGATTTTACCTGGAAATCCCCTGCAGCGGGGTCAGATTTACAATAGTAATCGCAGTCTTCTCTCTGCCAAAGTGGGGAAGGTGGGGGGAGAGCCGGTATTTTCTGAAAACGGAGCTAAAGATGATCAGGATGCTATAGCTGCTCAAATCATGAGGGGTGCAGGGTACAATGATATGGTCATAATAAGCGGGGGGACCGGTCAGGGAACATCTGACTTGGTTTACGATGCACTGAAGAAACTCGGGGCAGATATTCTTTTTAAGGGAATAGATATTATTCCTGGAAAAGGGGCGACGGTTGCATTGTGCAATGGAAAGTTGGTCTACAACCTGGCCGGTCATCCCGGAGCAGTCAACCTACTGTTTGAAGTGCTGATCAAACCTGCTGTTCTAAGTTTAAAAGGCGTTTCAGATGGACTAGAGAGTTGGTTTGAGATAAAACTGCATCGTCCCATTAAGAAAATATCGGACCGGCGCAGTCTGCGACGAGCAGAAATGGTATTTATGGGGCAAGGTTATGTAGTTGCTCGACCCCTGGATGAAGCCAATAGCTTTTGCAGTCAGTCCCCCTTGATCCTGGATCTTAAGCCCTATCAGGGAAAGCAAGGCGATGTAGTAAGAGCCATGATGATCTAAACAAGAGCCACGGGGACAAAGAGCCACGGGGACAGGTTCCTTGGCCCACTTTGGATTGTTGGGTGGGCCAAGGAACCTGTCCCCGTGGCTCTTTGTCCCCGTGGCTCTTGTCCCCGCGTCCCACTTTCTATAATTCTTGGAGTAGTTCTTTTTGCAGTTGCTCCCGAAAAGCATCGATTGCCTCGAAATTCATAGCCGGGATATAATACAATTCCAATTCATCGTGGGTTTTCTTGGCTGATTCAATGAAGTAAACGGCATCTCTTATCCCTGCTTCCATTCTATCCTGGGATTGTGAAATTGATTTAGCAGAAAGTTCTATTTCGGACTTATCCAGAAACTTGTCAAAATCTAATATTCGACGGTATTTAGGAGTTTGCAGTTTTTTTTCATAGGCAAAAATATTTGAACTGGTATCCAAAAGCGCTTTTCTACTTCCGGGCAAAATAATAAGATCAATCTCGGCAGGATCAAAGGGATTATGATAGATTTCCGCGTATACCCCAGACAGTTCCAGCAATTGCTCAACATACCTCAATAAATTTTTCAGACCGCTTCCCGGACTTCCTTTTACAGCAAAAAGGGAAGCATCTGCAGGGATAATACTCTCTATTTTGGTATTCAGGCCGCTGGGAGTAATAGCACCAGCGAAAAGATGCCGGGTTTTTTCGAAAGAAGAAGTTTCGCCTTCCAGGAAGTCAGAAGACAAGGCCTGGATGTTTCTGTTTAATGCTCGTTCATCTATACTTCTACTGTGATAGGATTTCAATTCGTCATAAGCAATTCCGCTTTCCTGCAGCCGATGATAAGCCTGATTAAAATATCTGCCTATTTTGCCGGTTAGTTTAATAATTGCATCCCGGTTGGATTTTATCTGTTCTCGGTCCCAATATTCACCAAGATTTACGATTTCATCTACTGCTCCTGGATAAACTGGATCTACTATGTGTGGAGCAGTACCATCCAAAATACATACCTGGTTATTACCTATTACTATTCCATCCAGGGAATTATCGTCAGATGAACACCAATGAAATTCTATATTAAAACCTTTTTCAATAAAAAACCCTCCTACTTTTTTCATAAAAGTAGATTTTCCAACTCCAGGGCCGCCCTTTAAGATAATTTTCCGTTCTACTCGCGGCAGAACCATGTGGTCATACAAGGAATGAAAACCATAACGGGTATTGCCACCCGGATACATATGCCTGATACTTGCCAAAACCAGCACCTCCTATTTACAACTTACACCGTGGTAATATCATTAATGTATATGTGGGATAAAACAGAATACGCACCGGTTAATTATGGAATTGCGGAAAAGAGTGATCATAAAGATGATTGGTCAAATCCTTGAAGGCAAAGTGATAACACCAGAAAGAAAGAGGCGACCCTCTGGTCACCCCTACCATGATTTAATATTAGCGTATTAACCACTCAGGGAAAAAATAGGGAAAAGTAGATGGCCATAAGAAACCAGGGAGGTAGAAACCAGGGAGGTAGATGGAATCTTCTTCACTGAATCAATGGCTGTGGCTGCAATTAGGATCACTACAGGAACAAGAACCGGGTGCTTTATTTAAGCCGGTTGAATCCAACTGTGCTTTTACCTGGCCCTTAATCCAATCTATATACTGACGGTACAGCAATTTCTGCTCCTGGTCCTGTTCAGGGGTTAGACCGATTTCCTTTTTTATCCGTGCCAGTTCGTTTATACGGTTGATTTGTGCTTGATCCAATTAATTGGCCCCCTTATTAATTAATAATATTAATAATCATATTGTATATTTAATCAAACATATATAGCAAATCAGGAGCCAGGCATGGGACGCTTCCGATCGTAAATATATAGGGGTTGGCCTTGCTCATAATAAAGACCTGACCTGTTGCGATAATTTACAGGAATTAATAGGCCGAACAGCGAAGAAATAGAGTATTAGGGCATAAGTATTGTACTTTGTTGATAAAAGAGGCAATGCTCATTGTCTCGAATAAAGGTGTGATTAATCCAGGTGCCTGCCTGCCCTTTTATCAAAAAATTCCCTCTGATTATACACAATCGGTTATAATTGATTTTAATAAATACGGCTGTATCTATCCCCAATTCACCAGAGTTTTGTGTGGCTAATCATTAGCAGAACTTAATTCATTAGTGCAGGTATTAGAGTCCGGACTTCATTTACAATATTTTAATGTTGATTCAACTGCAAAAACCCATTGGAGTTTTCAAAAGTAGTGGATTATACTCTGATTTTGCAAAAAAATGCCTAAAAACTATTCGAAATCACTTTTTTAGTAGTCTGTATGGGGTAAAAATTGTCTTTTAATATTACTTTTGGAGTGAAATCAATGGATCAAAACCTATTTTACCCAGCATTACTTGGAGGTAATTATGTATGTGAGATCTTATTGGCAGTTTAAGGCTTTTGATGAAGTAAAAGCACTGCAGCTGCAAAACGAGCTAAATATTTCGCCTATAATCGCCAGGCTGTTAGTACAAAGAGGGATAGACACATACTCCCGGGCTCAAAGTTTCTTATTTGGTGAGGTAAAGGATTTGAGTAATCCATTCTCTTTAAAGGGGATGGAGGTTGCTGTCACCCGGATTAACCGGGCCATTGAACAAAAAGAGAAGATAATCATATATGGTGATTATGATGTTGATGGGATATGCAGTGTGGTTGTGATGAAAAGCTGCTTTGACCAACTGGATTATCCGGTAGATTATTATGTTCCAGGTCGGTTTACGGAAGGCTACGGTTTAAATCTGGATGCGGTGGAAAAGCTGTACAATCAGGGCTATTCACTGGTAATAAGTGTTGACTGCGGGATTAAATCAGTTAATGAGGTACAGACTGCAGCTACCCTTGGATTGGATATTATAATAACCGATCATCATACTCCGGGTGATGAATTGCCCCAAGCTGTGGCTATTGTAAATCCATGTATGGACGGGAATGAAAAAAACCGGGATCTGGCCGGGGTAGGAGTTGCATTCAAGTTGGCCCAGGCTCTCTGCCGGGCCAGAGGAATCGATGTGGATGAGTACGAATGGCTGGATTTAGTGGCTCTGGCTACCATCGCTGATATTGTTCCATTAACTGGAGATAATCGGATATATGTTAAATACGGTCTGGAAAGAATTCAGAAAACCAAGCGAGTAGGCTTACAGGCTCTAATAACAGAATGTGGTCTTGAGGGGCGTGTGCTCCTCCCTTCTCACGTAGGATTTTCATTAGCCCCGCGCTTGAATTCAGCGGGTCGCTTGCAGAGCGCCGGAACCAGTATCGAGCTGTTGCTGACCAGGGACAAAAAGGTTGCTGAAGAACTGGTTCAGATGCTCAGTAAAATGAATGTAGAGCGCCGGTCGATAGAAGAAGACATTTTTCAGACTGCGGTATTGCAAATTGAAAATGAGGATATGACCGATGATCGAGTTTTGGTACTGGGAGGTGAAGGATGGCATCAGGGGGTCATCGGAATTGTGGCCTCCCGACTTTGTGAACGATATAATCGTCCCACTATTTTAATATCCTGGGATGGAACGATGGGAAGAGGTTCAGGTCGAAGTGTTATTGGGTTCGATCTTTATCAAGCCTTGGAGACTAACCAAAGCCATTTAGTGCAATTTGGAGGGCATAAGCTGGCAGCCGGATTGACCATGGATAAAAACGAATACCGGAATTTCAGGCGAGCTATAAATGAATGGACTGCAAGCAATTATCATATCGAGGAATTGAAGCGTCGGCAGTTTATAGATTTAGAGGTGGAGTTGGACGATATAGATAAAGGTTTGTTAAGTGAACTGGAGCGATTCCAGCCCTGTGGGGAGGGGAATCCCATACCGGTGTTAGCTCTCAGAAATACGCCCGTATTTTCTCCCACCCTGGTAGGTCAGGGTCATTTCAAGGGAAAAGTAGGCAGCAGACGGTTGGCAGCCATAGCATTCAACCGGGCCGATCTCATAAACTGTCCAACCAGCATATGCTATCACGATCAGGTCTTTGAGCTCACCGAAAATGAATTTCGAGGGCAGAAGAATCTTCAACTAAAGTTAAGAGACATGAAACCCTCCTATCGACCGGATATTTATCCGCAAAGTAACAGTTTCAGTTCTGGATTAATAAGGGCGGTGGAAAGATGTTTAGGGGAGTTGAATGAAGGTAGGCCGGTCCTCTTTATATGTCCTACCTATAGAAGCCTAAGCAGACATGTCAAGGTTTTGCAAAGTTTTTTCCGACCGGATATTATAGCTGAGCTTCATGGAAAACTGCCAACCTCTAAAAGGAAAATGTACCAAGACGATTTACTTAAAGAGAAGAACAAAATCTATGTTATTTCTGTTCCCTATCTACGCTATTTTTTGGAGAATAAAGCCCTGCCAAGCAGGCTCAGGTTGCTGGTTCAAGCTTGGCCAGACACTATTGACAAGAACTTGCTGTATTATGTAAGGAATTTGGACATTGAGACTATAGAGGAAAAGGTCAGGATGATGGAATGGACATTGTCACCTGTTAACAGTGATTATCCTGGCAGAACCTTGATTTATGCCAACCGAAAAAAAACTATACAAAAAATAATTAGAAAATTTCCTAGTAGCAGAATAGAAGCAGGTGTGGGTGATATAAATGAGCGTCGGAAAATAAGGCAGGATTTTTGGCAAACCAGTAGCAAGATCCTGATTACTGACGGTTCATACAGTGGGTGTAACACCTATGATTTTAAATTTGATCAGGTATTGTTTGCAGATGCACCGTTCAGCTATTACGAAACCAGATTCGTGCTGGAACAGGTCAAGGATGAATGCTCCAGTGCAGGGATATTATTTACTTCCAAAGATATTAGGTTAAACCGTAATTATTTGGGTAGAATGTACCCTGAACCAGAAATTCTTAAGACTGTATTAGAATGGTTCCATAGCTTTGGCAGAAATCCAATCTATATGGAAATTTCAGATTTGGCATTGTTGCTAGAAAAATATGTGGGCAGAGAATTTAAGCCCTTTGATATGTTCCCGGTACTGTATATTCTGGTTGATCTTGGCTTGTGTCAAATAGATAAAAAGGGTAGTATTATTGAAATAAAGTTTAAAACCCTGGAAAAAACCAAGTTATCAATTAGCAGATCACCTTATTACCTGGAAGGAAAGCATGAAAAACAGTCTTTTGTTAATTTAGTTAATGATTTAAATAAATTCTTATAGGGTGATAATATGTGTGTAGAAGTTCGACCTTTACTGGATTGTGTAAAAAGTTATGACCCAGGGGCTAATACTGATTTGATCATCAAAGCCTTT
>CAZXIR010000057.1:0-3407 GCA_964640845.1 uncultured Syntrophomonas sp. | reverse complement strand
CTTTGACCTGGCTCATAAAGCACATGAAGGACAAAAAAGGATATCAGGAGATCCTTATATAACCCACCCCGTGGAAGTGGCACTCATTCTGGCTGATATTGAAATGGATACCGCTTCAATTTGTGCTGCGCTTCTGCATGATGTGGTAGAGGATACTAGTTATACCTATGATGATATACTAAGCATGTTTGGTGAGGAGATAGCACTGCTGGTTGATGGAGTAACCAAACTCAGTCGTATCAATTTTAAATCCAGAGAGGATGCCCAGGCTGAAAACCTGCGCAAGATGTTTATGGCCATGGCCAGAGACATCAGGGTCTTGTTGATCAAACTTGCGGATCGAATGCACAACATGAGAACCCTGCATTATCAGAGTGATCGCAAACAGCTGGAAATCGCCCGGGAGACTATGGAAATATTTGCACCACTGGCCCACCGTCTGGGAATATTCAAATTTAAATGGGAATTAGAGGATCTGGCCTTTGCTTACCTTAATAATAATATGTACCGGGAAGTCGCCAGCCGTCTGAAAAAGAAAAGACGGGAAAGGGAAGAGTATGTCAACGATTTGATACAGCAACTGCGGGAAGGGTTAGATAAGGCTGGCATACGAGCCGAGATAAAAGGTCGTCCCAAGAATATTTACAGTATTTATAAGAAGATGATCAAGCAGAATAAAGATGTAGATGAAATTTATGATAAAATTGCTATCCGGGTGGTTGTAGATGATATCTGGGTTTGTTATGGAGTGCTGGGAGTAATACACACCATGTGGACCCCCCTACCTGGACGTTTCAAGGACTATATTGCTACTCCCAAACCTAACATGTATCAATCCCTTCATACCACTGTTATCGGCAAGGGCGGTGAGCCCTTTGAAGTTCAGGTTCGCACCTGGGAGATGCATAAGACTGCTGAATTTGGTATAGCAGCCCACTGGCGATACAAGGAAGGCGAAATTGTCGCAGATAAGAAATTGGATAAGAAGCTGGCCTGGCTTAGAAGCATACTGGAGTGGCAGCAGGACATCAATGACACCGGTGAATTCATGGAGTCTTTAAAGATAGATCTGTTTGATGATACGGTGTACGTCTTTACTCCCAAGAGCGATGTCTATGAACTTCCTAAAGGGGCCTGCCCAGTAGATTTTGCCTATCGGGTTCATACTGAAGTGGGGCATCGTTGCACTGGGGCTAGGGTAAATGGCAGGATTGTGCCCTTGGATTATCAGCTCAGCAACGGTGATATAGTAGAAATAATCACCTCCAAAAACTCCCCTGGTCCTTCCCATGACTGGCTCAATTTTGTAAAAACATCGTCGACTCGAAACAGGATAAAACAATGGTTTAAAAAAGAGCAGCGGCAGTCAAATATTCTTAAGGGACATGACTTGCTGGAGCTGGAAATGAAAAAGAGGCATCTCTCCCCCAAAGAACTGCTTAAAGAAGATAAACTGTTAGAGGTGACCAAACGCTTCAGCTTGACTACCATTGATGATTTATTTGCTGCAGTTGGAGACGGCACTATAACAGTCAATCAGGTCATAAATAAGCAAAAGGAACTGTATTTTCATGATGCCCAGGTGGAAGATATCGCAAATTTGCCTATCCACAGCACTTCCATACAGCATGAGCGAGAGGCCACTGCTCTGCGTATCAAAGGTGTTGATGATGTAGTCATTAGGCTGGCAAGATGCTGTAATCCACTTCCGGGAGACAGCGTTTTAGGATATATAACCAGGGGCAGAGGAGTATCTGTACATCGCCGGGATTGTCCCAACATGCTTAATTATTTAAGAAATGAGAAGGAGAGGACCATTGAGGTTGAATGGGCAGATGATAAAGGGTTATATAGTGTGGAGTTGGAAGTAAGGGCATTGGATAGACCCCGACTGACTGCTGATGTGATGGTGGAAATAAATGAGACTAGAGTTCATATACTTTCGGTATTTTCCAGAGTTACGAAAAACAATTGGGTAGTTATGAGTTTTAAATTAGAAATTAAAGACCTGGGCCACCTACAGGCAGTGATGCAAAGAATACAGAAGATTAGAGATGTGGTTGAAGTCAGGAGAGTGCTGCCCGGCGAAGTAAGGGAGCGATTAGATTGAGGGCTGTTATTCAAAGAACCACCGGCAGTAAAGTGACAGTAGAAAATGAAATAACCGGGCAGATTGCCAAAGGTTTAATGGTTTTACTGGGAATTAAAAAAGGAGATACCGAAAAAGAAGCCGAATACATGATGGATAAAATAGTCCATTTGAGGATATTCCCGGATGAAGAAGGTAAAATGAACCGTTCTCTGATAGATGCGGGGGGAGAGATTTTACTGGTAAGCCAGTTTACTCTTTATGGGGATGTGCGTAAAGGAAGAAGACCTGGGTTCAGTGACGCAGCATTACCCGAATTAGCCCTGCCTCTTTTTGAATATTGTTGCAAATATCTGCAGGACTTAGGGATAAAAGTTGCCACCGGTATATTTGGAGCAGAGATGCTGGTCAGGATTGACAATGATGGACCAGTGACCATCCTGCTCGATAGTGAGAAAGTGTTTTAATAGGAGGTATGTGTAGTGATATTAAAAGGATTAGAAATAAGCGCCATGGCGGTTAATTGTTACATCGTCGGATGTGAAGAGACCAGAGAGGCAGCCGTTATCGACCCAGGCGGAAATGCACCAGCTATACTCAGACTGCTGGAACAGGAAAACCTGAAAGCAGTCTATATTATCAACACCCATGGTCATATAGACCATATCGGTGCCAACCGGGAAGTCAAAGAAGCCACCGGAGCGAAAATATTGATCCATGAGAGTGATGCCAAGATGCTGGAAAATGCGGTTTCCAATTTCTCGTTTATGATGGGAAGTAAAGTGACCAGCCCGGCGGCTGACCAGTTTGTGGCAGAAGGAGATATTATCAAGATCGGTAATACAGTTGAATTGGAAGTTATTCATACTCCTGGACACAGTCAAGGAGGTATCTGCCTGAAGGTAGATAATATAATTTTCGTAGGAGATACCCTGTTCCAGGGTTCAATAGGGCGAACCGATTTTCCTGGAGGTTCTTATCCTCAAATAATAAAGAATATCAAAGAAAAATTATTGTGCTACGACGATGATGTAGTCTGTTATCCTGGTCATGGGCCGGGTACCACTATAGGGTTCGAGAGGAAACATAATCCATTTATCAACGGAACTATGTGAGAATACTATCCCTGCCCGAAAAACATTGATTTATAAAGGGCAGGGTCGGCACTAAATATTTACCCTTTACTTTTTAATATTATTATGGTAACCTTTAATTCAATATATTAAATGTGATGAACGAGTAAAGTAAATATGTGAAATTATTCAGAGAAGAGATGTCACCGGCTGTAAGCATCTCCATAAGGAAGCATATTGAAGTT
>CAZXIR010000056.1:0-13977 GCA_964640845.1 uncultured Syntrophomonas sp. | reverse complement strand
AATGCAGTTGATCGGCAAGCCATTTGATGAGGGAACCATGATCAAGGCCGCTTATGCCTTCGAGCAGAATACTGACTATCATACTGCTAAACCGGATCCGGGGGTGATGTAAGATGAGTAAAGGATTTGAGACCGTTATAGGCCTGGAAGTACATGTGGAGTTGCAAACCAGGAGTAAAATATTCTGTTCCTGCTCCAATGAATTCGGAGCAGAACCTAACACCAATGTGTGTCCCATCTGTTCAGGTTTTCCTGGCATGCTTCCAGTTTTGAACCAACAGGTGGTGGACTACGCTATTAAATCGGGGCTGGCCTTAAACTGTGAGATAGCTGATTACTGTAAGTTTGATCGCAAAAACTATTTTTATCCGGATCTTCCTAAAGCATATCAGATATCCCAATATGATCTGCCTATATGCAAAAAAGGCCACTTGGATATCGAGGTTAACGGAGTAAAGAAACGTATAGGGATTACCCGCGCTCATTTAGAAGAAGATGCTGGAAAATTGGTGCATCAGGGAAATATTACCTCTACCACTTTTTCCCTGGTAGATTTGAACCGTTCTGGAGTACCCTTGCTGGAAATCGTATCAGAACCTGACCTGCGTAGTTCCCAGGAGGCCCGTGCGTATATGGAAAAATTACGGTCCCTGCTGCTATTTGCGGGAGTTTCAGACTGCAAAATGGAAGAAGGGTCCTTAAGATGTGATGCCAATGTTTCGGTGCGCCCTTATGGCCAGGAAGAATTGGGAACCAGAGCAGAGATAAAGAATCTGAATTCCTTTAAAGCGATGGAAAAGGCTATTGAATATGAAGTGCGCCGGCAGATCGAAGCAATCGAAGATGGAGAGGAGATAATTCAGGAAACCCGTACCTGGGAGGAAGATCGGCAGATCACTCGTTCCATGCGCTCCAAAGAAGAAGCTCATGATTATCGCTATTTTCCTGAACCTGATTTGCCTCCCTTAAGGATTAGCCGGGAGTGGGTTGAAAGAATTCGGCAAAGTCTGCCTGAGATGCCAGAGAAGGCTAGAGAGAGGCTGATGGCAGAATACTCTCTGTCAGAATACGATACTAATCTCTTAACCCTGACCCCTGATTACCTAGCTTTTTTTGATGAATGTACCTTATACTATAAGGATGGCAAAATAATATCTAATTGGATAATGGGAGAGTTGAACAAACTCTTGAATCAAAACAACCTGGATATAGCCCAATGCCAAATTAAGCCTGCTGCTCTGGCGGATATGCTTAAGCTTATTGATGAAGGCAAGATAAGCGGCAAAATGGCTAAAGATGTTTTTGAGGCTATGTTTGAAACGGGAGCTGACCCGGAGCAAATTATTAAGGAAAAGGGCATGGAGCAGATTTCTGATGAAGATACCCTGGGAACCATAATTCAAGAGGTTATCGATAAGAATCCCGGGGTGGTTGATGATTACCGGAATGGCAAGAAAAAAGCCACCGGGTTTTTAGTAGGGCAGGTTATGCAGGCCACTAAAGGGCAGGCTAATCCGGCTCTGGTCAACAAAATACTGGCCGAGAAATTGAACCTGTGATTAGTAAGAAAATAACTTTGGTGGGGACGAATGCTTAAGGTTAGCGTAGAAAGAAAGGCGATTCGAGCAGCGGGAATCATAACTGTTTCCGATCAGTCGATCTCAAGCACCGCTCAGCTAACTCATACTTAAGAGTTAAGACCGGCCCCAAGCGTTCTTAAGCATTCGTTCCCACCCTCAGCCAATTTTCATGAGTGCTTGTGGCCCAGGCCATGGAGGTTGACCTGGCAGAACAAAATTATCAGGCTGTTCTACTATCACTAAGCTGTGATAGAATTAACAAGTTGAATTTTTAATGACCTTTAAGTGAAGGAGTTGGATATATGAAGTATGGTTGGTCAATGGAGGATTGGTTTAAGCAAGAAGGAGCTCGAGTCCATATTGTCGATACCACCTTGCGGGATGGAGAACAGACTGCAGGAGTAGTGTTTGCCAATGCGGAAAAAATTAGAATAGCTAAATACCTCGATCAGATCGGGGTTGATCAAATAGAAGCCGGCATTCCAGTGATGGGTGGGTTTGAAAAACAGTGCATTAAACAAATCGTAAATATGGGCCTTAAGTCCAGCATCATGGCCTGGAATAGAGCGGTCATATCTGATATAAAAGAGTCTATATGCTGTGGGGTTGATGCAGTAGCGATCTCTATATCTACCTCTGATATTCATATTGAACATAAACTACAGACTACTCACCAGGATGTATTGAACAGGATGTCGGATGCCACCAAGTTTGCTAAAGATAACAATTTATATGTATCAGTCAATGCTGAAGATGCTTCCCGATCCAGTCTGGAATATCTTACCGAATTTGCTCTGGTAGCCAAGCATGCTGGTGCTGATCGACTGCGTTTTTGTGATACGGTAGGAACCCTGACTCCTTTAAACACTTACCGCTATATAAAGACCTTAAAGGATGTTACCGGTTTGGATATAGAAATGCACACCCACAATGATTTCGGCATGGCTACCGCTAATGCTCTGGCTGGAATTCATGGAGGGGCTAATTATGTCGGGGTAACTATTAACGGGTTGGGCGAAAGAGCGGGCAATACCTGTCTGCAGGAAATGATAATGGTAGTAAAATATTTGCTTAATATGGATGTGCAATATGATACTACTTTGTTTAGGGAAGTTGCAGAATATGTAGCAGCAGCCTCTGGTCGTCCACTGCCAGTTAACAAACCTATAGTAGGCCTCAATATTTTTTCCCATGAGTCGGGAATTCACGGAGACGGAGTGCTTAAAAATCCTTTGACTTATGAAGTATTTACTCCCGAAGAAGTTGGTTTGGAGAGACAAATTGTAATAGGCAAACATTCGGGCTCAGCTGCTATTAGGGCTAAATTCCTCCATGAATATGGAGTGGAGTTATCTCAAGATTCTGCTGAGCAGATTCTAAGCAGAGTTAGGCAGCTAGCTATAGATCTAAAAAGATCTTTATTTGATAAAGAACTGGTGTATATTTTTGAAGAGTACAAAAAAGAGAGAGGGGACAGCTAGGTGGGAAAGACGATCGCAGAAAAAATTCTTTCGATCAAAAGTAAGCGGGATGCCAAGGCAAATGATATAGTAATTGCCGATCTTGATTTTACTATGGGACAAGATGGGACATCCGGGCTGGCCATAAGGGCCTTTGAAGAAATGAACGCAGCCAGGGTTTTTGACCCGACTCGGGTAGCTATGGTAATAGACCACAGTGCACCCAGCCCACTGGAGGGTGTATCGGCCCTTCATCAGCAGATGAGAAATTTCGCTAACAGCCAGGGTATAAATTTTTATGACATTGGGGATGGGGTATGCCATCAACTGGTTCCAGAGCAGGGTCATGTAGTACCAGGAGATCTGGTTATTGGAGCTGATTCGCATACCTGCACCTATGGCGCTATAAATGTTTTTTCAACTGGAGTAGGTTCAACCGATCTGGCAGCCGGGATCATCTCCGGCAAGCTGTGGTTTAAAGTGCCGGAGACCATAAAATTCATATTAAACGGTACTCTCCCCCAGGGAGTTTATTCTAAAGATCTTATATTATATTTAATTGGTGATATTACAGCAGATGGGGCAACTTATATGGCAGCAGAATATACCGGGCAGGCTATTGACGAGCTATCCATTGAAGCCAGGTTCACTATCAGCAATATGGCTATCGAAATGGGTGCCAAATGTGGACTTATGGAAGCTGATGATAAAACTATAGCCTGGGTCAAAGAGCACAGCCAAAAGGAATTCCAACCCATAAAGGCTGATGCAGATGCAGTATACGCCAAGATTCTGGAATACGATGTATCCAACCTTGAGCCCCAGGTGGCTCAGCCTCATACGGTAGATAATGTTGCTCCCATTAGTGCGGTAGCTGGTACACCGATACAACAAGGTTTCATTGGCACCTGTACCAATGGCAGAATAGAAGACCTGCGTATTGGAGCCCAAATTTTAAAAGGCAAAAAAATAGCTAAAGACACTCGCTTGATAGTGGCCCCTTCCTCTCGCCAGGTTATGATACAGGCATTGAGGGAAGGGCTGATCGAAATATTCGTGGAATCTGGTGCAGCGGTAGTAACTCCTGGCTGTGGACCATGTGTAGGCACCCATAATGGAGTGCCTTCTGATGGAGAAAACGTGATTTCAACTGCCAATCGCAATTTCAAAGGCAGAATGGGTAATAACAAGGCTCTTGTATATCTGGGATCACCTGCCACTGTTGCTGCATCAGTATTAACCGGAAAATTAACTGATCCCCGGGAATTTATGAAATAGATTAGGAGGAGCAATATGAGCTTGACAGGCAAGGTACACAAGTTTGGTGATGATGTAAATACTGATTATATAATTTCAGGTCGATATAAATTTAAAACTCTGGATATGAGAGAACTGGCCAAACATGTAATGGAAGATCTGGACCCGGAATTTTATTCCCATGTGAGTAAAGGCGATTTCATAGTAGCCGGTAAAAACTTCGGCTGCGGCTCTTCCCGTGAGCAGGCCCCTCTGGCCATAATTAACGCAGATGTCAGTGCAGTAATAGCCAAATCATTTGCCAGGATATTCTACCGCAATTGTATCAATACCGGACTGCCACTGGTAGAATGTGATACTGATCAGATAGATGCCGGGGATGAACTGGAAGTGAATCTTAAAGAGGGTATTCTTTACAATAAAACCAGGGGAGTAAAGATACCTATAACCCCTCTTCCGCCGGTAATGCTGAAGATATTATCGGAAGGCGGCTTAGTAGAGCATTTCAAAAAACACGGGACATTCAATCTCGATTAGTGCACTGCCGTCAAAGTATCATAAGTAGACTAAACTGCTAAAATAAAGGAGATTTGATGATGACTAAATCAATGGAATTGTCAGGACAAAAAATCACTGTCGATAATGGTGTTTTAAATGTACCCGATCATCCGGTTATACCTTTTATAATAGGTGATGGAACCGGGCCTGACATTTGGGCCGCAGCATCCCGGGTTTTGACAGCAGCGGTAGACAAAGCCTATGAGGGCAAGAAATCTATAGTGTGGCACGAAGTCCTGGCGGGAGAAAAGGCTTTTAACCTCACGGGAGAGTGGTTGCCGGGTGAGACCCTGGATGCTATTAGGGAATATATTATCGCTATTAAGGGGCCTTTAACTACCCCTATCGGCGGTGGTATACGTTCCTTGAATGTTGCTTTAAGACAGGAATTGGATCTTTATACCTGCCTCAGGCCGGTACGGTATTTCCCGGGAGTGCCTTCCCCGGTAAAGAGACCGGAAGATGTCAATATAGTTATTTTCCGTGAGAATACAGAAGATATATATGCCGGAATAGAATATGCTTCTGATTCATCCGAAGCCAAGGAATTAATTGCATTTTTGCAGAATAAGCTGGGAGTAAAGAATATAAGATTTCCCGAAACCTCCGGGATTGGAATAAAACCGGTATCTGAGCAAGGAAGCAAGCGTCTGGTAAGAGCAGCCATCATTCATGCAATAAATGAAGGAAGAAAAAGTGTTACCCTGGTTCATAAGGGAAACATTATGAAATATACGGAAGGTTCTTTCAAACAGTGGGGTTATGAACTGGCGGAAGAAGAATTTGCCGACCAGGTATTTACTTGGGAGCAATATGACCGGATCAAAGAAATAGAAGGGGAAAATGCTGCTAATGCTGCTCAAGCACAAGCCGAAGCTGAGGGTAAGGTTATAATCAAAGATGCTATCGCTGATATTTTTCTGCAGCAGGTTCTTACCCGGCCCACCGAGTTTGAAGTTGTAGCAACTCTTAACTTAAATGGTGATTACGCTTCAGATGCTCTGGCAGCTCAGGTAGGTGGTATAGGTATTGCTCCGGGAGCCAATATCAATTATGTTACTGGACATGCGATATTTGAAGCTACCCATGGAACAGCTCCGAAATACGCTGGCCTGGATAAGGTTAATCCATCTTCAGTGATACTGTCCGGCGAAATGATGCTGCGGCATCTGCAGTGGCATGAGGCAGCCGATTTAATTATTTCATCTATGGAAAAGACTATCGCCAGCAAGGTAGTAACTTACGATTTCGCCCGGCTCATGGACGGGGCCATAGAAGTCAAATGTTCAGAGTTTGCAGATAATCTGATTAAGAACATGCAGTAATAATTATGGGCATGATATAGATTGTTGGCGTCAGAAAGAAAGTAAGGGGAGGACCGGGTGTTTTGAAAATAATAGAGTTTTATAAGCTGTCCGATAAACCAGTGCTTTCTCTGGAAATCTTTCCACCCCAAGCTAACTATCCAGTCGAGTCTTTGTTCAATACCGTGGAAGAACTTAGAGATTTAAAACCGGATTTTATCAGTGTTACTTATGGGGCAGGAGGCAGTACCAGAAATCGGACGGTTGAAATTGCCTCCAGTATAAAAAGCGACTTTGGGATAGAAACCTTAGCTCATCTGACCTGTATGGCTCACAGCAAGCAGGAAGTAGATTCTATACTGGAAACACTTTGGGAACAGGGTATACGAAACATAATGGCATTAAGAGGTGATCCACCGGCAGATGTGGAAAGTCTGGATCAGGTCCACAGAGAATATCACTATGCCCGGGAACTGATAGAGGAAGCCAGGAAAAAAGCTGACTTTGGCATAGCAGCGGCCGCTTATCCGGAAGGGCACCCGGAATGTCAGAAACTGAGCGATGACATATTGTATCTTAAGCAAAAGGTTGATGCTGGAGCAGATGTTCTGATAAGCCAACTCTTTTTTGATAATAGAAAATTCTACGACTTTATGGATCGAAGTCTGCAGGTAGGAATTCAATCCCCCATAGTTCCAGGAATTATGCCGGTGTTGAATGCTAAACAGATCAAGAGAATGATTTTTCTCTCCGGGGCTTCAGTACCTTCAGGTTTGTTGCGATTGCTGGACAAATACGATGACATTCCCGAAGAAATGGAAAAAGCCGGGATAGAGTATGCTAGCCGACAGGTAGAAGACTTATTGGCTAATCGGGTACCCGGCATACATATGTACACCATGAATAAATCCAAACAGATAAAAGAGATAGTAAAAAACGCCGGACTGTAAACTTACATGAGCCACGGGGACAAGAGCCACGGGGACAGGTTCCTTGGCCCATTCTGGGCCAAGGAACCTGTCCCCGTGGCTCTTGTGCATCAGGCTCCTAGTTTTTTGTATAAGTCATATAATTGAGAGAAAGAATCGGTAATAGCTGGATGTTCATTCTTCACTGCCGCTTGTTCTATTTTAGCAGCAGTATGGGAGATTTCGTGAAAGCCATATAAGCCTGCACTTCCCTTTATGTCATGGCTTATGCTTTTTACCTCTGGAATGTTATTGTTCTTAACCGCCTCATCCAGTTCATTGATGGATTCACATAGGGAATCCAGGAACTCAGGAATCAACTCAGCTATCAAGTCGTTCTCAGATGCACTGTTAGTGGTGCTGTTGGGATTATCTATTAAACAATTATTAATCTCATAAATTAGTCGCTCCGCTTTGAAGGGCTTAGCAATATAAGCATTACATCCGAAACTGAGGCATCTATCCCGGGCCTCGGTGGTTGAATTAGCAGTCATAGCTATGATTGGTAGGGAAGAAAATTGATCCTGGCTACGGATCAACCTCGTTGTTTCATATCCATCCATCAAGGGCATCTGCATATCCATAAGTACCAGGTCATAATTATCTTTTTGCAACATATCTAAGGCTTCGATTCCATTGCCTGCAGCATCGTATTGAAAACCGTAATTACCCAGTATTTTGCATACAATTGTTTGAGTCAATTGATTATCATCTACTACCAGAATAGTAACCGGGGCAAAACCCAACAGCAAATCTTCAATTAGCTCATGGGAAAGGTTTTCACTTTTTGAATTCGGCAGCGCAGGGTCGTCTAGTATTTCTTGAACCGGCAATTTTATATAAAAGGTGGAGCCCCGACCGGTCTCGCTTTCTATCCACAACTCCCCGTTCATCAATTCAACCAGTTCTTTACAGAGATATAAACCTAATCCGGTACCTTGATACTCTCGGGAGGATGAATTATCCACTTGGGTAAAGGGTGAAAATATGCTGCTTAATTGATCTTCAGGAATGCCGATTCCAGTATCAGTTATAGCTATAGTTATCCAGGAAGATTTATGGTTGCTGCTGTAGTCAATACTGCATATGATGCCTCCCTGCTGGGTGAACTTTATTGCGTTGTATATAATATTGAGTAATATTTGCTGTAGTTTATCATGGTCAACAGTTACATAGTCAGGCAGACTTGGGTCAATGTGACTATGAATGCTTAATCCCTTTTCGTTTACAGCTGGATAGACCGAGCTTATGATTTGTTTAAGGATATTCCTGAGATTGCACTCTACTGGACTGTACGTTGTTGCTCCCATTCCCATCCTGGATACATCCAATACCTTGTTAATATGTTCCAATAATTGTTCTCCACAATTACGTATAATATTTATGTTTTCAGCTTCAATACTATCTCCCGTATTGCTATCCAGCAACTCTACTGCACCAAGTATTCCGATCAGAGGAGTTCTCAGTTCATGGCTGATATTGGAAAGAAACTGGTTTTTAGCCATATTGGCGGTTTGGGCATCTTTTCTGCTTTGAATAAGAGCAGAAATATCGTTGGAATAAATTGTTACTCCACGTATCTGTCCATTTTCCCAAATTGGATTGATGCCATGCATATAGGTTTTGGTCTTCCCATTCATATAAATAGTCTGTTGATCCTGCCATTCTACCCCCGATCCTAAGACCTGTTTGATACCCGCAAGCTGTGCTTTTATCAACTCAGATTCCTTATCTGATACTTGGGCAGAAAACCAATCTGCGGCACTCTTATTGCGGTAGAGAACATTATGATTTTGGTCAAGTATAACGACGCTGGTCGGAACATAATTAAATGCTTGAACATAAACATCAGGCAATGTTTCGAACCAAGTTCCACCTTTTCTATCATCAACCATAAAAGCATTGAGCTTGGTACGAACTTCATGTAACTGTCGCTGATACATCAAAACAATGATCGAAGAAACCATTAAGGCCAGGGTAGGAATATATATTAAATGTCGATTTGCCACCAGCTGTGGCGAGTATAAAAATACATAATTTGCTACCAACGAGAATATGAGTATCGTAAATATAATATAGTTTATCCTTTTTACTGCCATCATCTTACACCTCCCCGAAACGTCAAACATAATGGAAATAAATGTTATGTATAAATAAGATACACCATACAGCTGGAAAAACATGTCTTCTTATGAGATGAAAATAATAATATTTTTATGTTTTAAGGCCGAATTCTGTAAAAACAGTCCTTTTTATATGGTCTTATGTAAATAATGGCATCGACAAAATAATCAAGTGCTGTATCTCCCTAGATCTTGCAGCAGGATTTTTAACTGCCGGAGGTGAATTTATATACCTTAAGTATATAAACTGGAGGTGCAGAAATTGACAAGGATGAGGTATGCTACAATAGGTTTTACTATTGCCGCGGTGTTATTATTGCTTACGGCAGTCAGTTTTATAGGTCCCATAACAGCAGATGCCCAACAGGTCATCAGAATATTCATTAATGGGAGTGAAGTAGATTCGGATGTCCAACCAGTAATTATAAATAGCCGTACCATGGTGCCGGTAAGAGCAATAAGTGAGGGATTAGGCATGAACGTGGAATGGGATGGAGTGAACCGGCATGTTATTATATCCAATCCGATATTGGATCTTATCCCGGATGATGAAGCAGATGTTATACCGCAAAATGGAGAGCTCTCCATACTGGGTACATCTAGGGTAAAGGCTGAGGCTCTTCAACAACTGATGCTAGCCAATAACCCACAGGCTCCTAGCGAATTACCAGAGTTATACCTGCAAATTGGTGAGGACTATGGTATAAGGGGAGATATTGCTTTCTGTCAGGCCGCCAAAGAGACTGGATGGTGGAAATATGGAGGACTGGTGCAGCCTTATCAGAATAATTATTGTGGATTAAGTGCTACCGGCAGTGCCGCCACCGGGAGCGACGACCTGCGTGGGGCCGATCCTTCCCGAGTATGTTTTACCAAGGGAATTCACGGAGCTATATTTAAAACTCCCGCTGATGGCGTTGAGGCACACATACAACACCTTTTTGCCTATGCTAGTAAAGCACCACTTCCTGCGGGGAAAACCCTGGTGGACCCAAGATTTATTCTGGTAAGTCGAGGGATTGCCAGTACCTGGAGCGATCTGGATGGCAGATGGGCTGTGCCTGGGGTGGGTTATGGACAGAGTGTATTAAATGATTATTATGCTCAGGTAGTTAAGAAAGGCAACACCGAGAACGAAACTATCACTGAGTACGAAAGAATTGAACAGATGGAAAAGGAAAATCAATTATTAAAGATGGAAGTTATCCGTTTAAAAAAACTGCTTCAACAATAACTGGAATTTCATAGTAGGTTTATAAAAAGTATAAAAAGAGGCTATCCCAAAAGGGATAGCCTCTTGTACCAATATAGTAATCTTCCTCTGATAACTTGAGCTAGCTTGATTTAAATATATTTATGAGGTTCTTTATCTTCATTTAAGTTATTTCGTAGTACATTCGAAAATACGAAGAAGCTAAAATCTGTTAAGAGCAGTTGGGTCAGTCAAGCGGGTCCGACCCTATTAGGAACCTGTATCCGTATGTTTAGGTTATTTTAACGCTGCAGCTTTCCTATGCCACGGCCCAAAAGGAGTTCCTATCGGCAGGACTGCATATCCGTAATGAGTATTTAACACTGTGGCCGCACTGCCATAAAAAGACATCATGGCAATACCAAATTCCGAATAAGCAGCCAGCTCGTGCCAGAATTCTCCACCCCAGCCCAGGGTACTCATAAATAGACCCAGGAACAGTAAATCGATCAAAAAGAAGATTATAAATAGAACTTTATTTGCTCCCATAGCTCCAACGGTCATAAACATGGTAAAGATAAAATAGCCCAGAAATGCGAAACCGAGCTGATGGAGATCACCGCTTATTCCTTCAGCGGTACCAATAACACCATTGGACATCATCCAGGTTACCGCTACTGCAAACCAGAAAAAGCCATACCCACAAAAAGCGGTTGCGCCGAAAGTATTGTTGTGTTTAAAGTCATACAAGCCCGCCACGAACTGGGCTGAGGCTCCTAAAAACAGGGCCCAGGGTATAATGTATAGAGTGCCGTCAGTTATTCCTAGTTTTTGCGACGAAGCAACCAGGGTGACCAGCGCAAGACCCAATAAGCCCAGCGGAGATGGATTTGCTACTGTCTCCTGTATGTGTCCTGATACCTTTACTTCATTTAAGTTAGCCATACTTTCCTCCCCCAAATACTATATTCCCCCATAATCTAAATAAACTTATTATTCACTCCCTTCAAGTGGATTTATGAGAGTCAAAAAAAAAATAACAGTAAATAGTATTCAACATTTTCTCCTAAACTCCTGTCTGGCTTGTGATGTTTTTCTTAAGAAGCTATGCCTTAAACCGGTAATATATCTAATTATTCGACCGAAATTTTAAAGGAGGACCTGAAATGATAAATAAATGAAATATCTCGAACTTTTGAAGGTACATATATAACATATATACCCTGCAAATAAAATAATTGGTTAATTTAGAACAAAAAGTATTTTGTTAGCAAAAAGGATATACGCCAGTGATATTAGAATATAAAAAATATCCAGGATTATGTTGTTTTACACTCGTATGATGACGTATTCTAGTCAGCATTAATAGAAAGGCTTATGACAGGTTTATGGGAAAATAGAATAATAAAGAGAAGACCATTTATATCTGTCAGTAGAGAGTCTTTCTGACATGGGGGTGATTGGAGAGAAATATACTGGCATAGTATCACATGGGGGTATTTTTATCATGTCGTTTTAAACAAGAGGGGTCATCCTATAAATGCTTTTTGTATTAATTAAGGGGTAATACAAAATGTTAAAGGATTGCCTTTATATTGGAGGGGGTTTAATAAAATGGCTGCTAATTTTGCGTATTTAAATACTAGAGATTTGGAATTTATTCTTCAGGAATGGCTTCCTACAGAGGAAGTATTTGCTTATCCCAAGTTTGCCGATTACTATTCCAAAGACGATGTAAAATCAGTTTTGGCTCCAATTCTAAAAATGTGTAAAGAGGTTATTGAAGCGACTAACACCGATGGTGAAGAAAACCCGGTAAAATTCCAAAACGGAAAAGTAACCTGTTCACCTTCCTTTGGGCCTTTATTCCATCAACTACAGGAAGAGGGCTGGGGTACCAGCAACATAGATCATTCTGAAGATGCTATGGTTCTTCCTCATATCTTACATTCAACTGTCTGGGAACTGATCGGTGCTGCCAATCCTACCTTTTGCCCCACTATCATATTGACTAGTGGAGCGGCCGGATTAATTCAAAGTTATGGTGATGATGAATTAAAAGCCAAATTCCTGCCCAATATGATGGATGGAACCTGGTCTGGTACCATGTGTCTGACTGAACCAAGTGCAGGTTCAGATGTGGGAGATATTCTATCCAAAGCCACACCTACTGACCATCCCAGGATTTTTAATATTAAAGGCAACAAAATCTTTATTACCTTTGGAGACAATGATTTTACTGAAAATATCATTCACCTCTACCTAGCCCGGGTAGAAGGTGCCAAACAGGGCACGGGAGGTATTTCATTATTCGTAGTTCCCAAGTACTGGGTCAACGAAGACGGTAGCTTTGAACCCAATGATGTAGAGACCACCGGGGTCGAACATAAGATGGGACAGCATGGTTCCGTAACTGCATCCTTGAGTTTTGGAGAAAACAATGGTTGCCGGGGCTGGCTGCTAGGCAAGAATCCGCTGGAAAATGAAGGCCGGGGCGAAGGCATGGGCCAGATGTTCCAGATGATGAACGAAGCCCGTATGGAAACCGGACACATGGCACTGTCATGTATTGCCAATGCCATGTATAATGCCCGTGATTACGCCAAAGATAGAATCCAGGGACGCCTGCTTACCAACCCCAAGGCCGGTCGTACGGCTATAATCAATCATGAAGATATCCGTCGGACTCTTCTTTTGGGTAAAGCTCATGCCGAAGCTATCAGGGCTATGTTCTATAAGACCTATATGGCTTTTGATATCCGTCACCACGATCCCGATCCCGAAAGGAGAAAAGCTGCCAATGATCTGATAGAGATCACTACACCATTATGTAAAGCATATCCTACCGATGAAGGTTGGTGGCTGTGTTCTGAAGCTATCCAGGCTTATGGCGGATATGGATATTGTGAGGAATATCCGGTAGCCCAAATCGCCAGAGATATTAAGATTTATTCTATTTGGGAAGGTACTAACTTCATCCAGTCATTGGATCTCTGTGGACGCAAGATGACAATGGGTAAAGGAGTTCCATTCCAGAATTTCATGAAGGAAATGTATGATTTTTACCAAGCGAATAAAGATAATGAAACCCTGAAAAAGGAATTCGAAGTGTTCATAAAGGCATTTAAGGCTATGAACAAGACCCTGCAAATCATGCAGGGATACTTGGGCAAAGGTGATTTCAGTATGATGCCCTTGTATTCCCGTCGGATCCTAACCGCCCTATCTCAGCTTTATGCCGGCAGATGCATACTCGATCAGGCAGTACTGGCAGACCAGAAGGCCAAAGAATTAGGTCCAGATCATTACGATTATAAATTCTATACCGGCAAAGTGATGTCAGCCAGGTACTATCTGCTTAATGTAGTACCCAGTGTCTGGTTATTAACCGACATCGTCGAATTAGGAGACAGATCAGC
This sequence comes from uncultured Syntrophomonas sp., assembly GCA_964640845.1. Lineage (GTDB taxonomy): Bacteria > Bacillota > Syntrophomonadia > Syntrophomonadales > Syntrophomonadaceae > JAAYJK01. The sequence goes on along the minus strand of CAZXIR010000056.1, from coordinate 116 downwards.
CTTGGAAATTTCTTTGGAATCTTTCGATTATTAATATTACAAAAGTTATTGATAAGGTCTCCCAAATCGGGAGGCCTTTTTTATTCGCCGCGCCACCGGGACAAGGCCACGGGGCC